>JBCCDM010000154.1:0-13343 GCA_039030795.1 Cyanobacteria bacterium P01_A01_bin.84 | reverse complement strand
CGTAGCATGTCCATTAGGACAAACGGTAGTGTTCGCTCTAGCGTCTCCGTTAGGAGAAGCAATCGCAAAGTGTAGGAATTGCGTCGTTTTACTTCTTTCCACACTGCGGACATATTATGGGTGATTTGCCGGACATCATATTATTTTTACACGGCTCCTTAACCCAACCTTGATTAATATTGATTCTAATAGTTTTGCCAAGCAAGCAAGCAAGCAAGCAAGCAAGCAAGCAAGCAATGGCACTACGTGCCCAAATCTTAGCGATCGCTAAGATTTGGGCTATCATTAGATATTCCTGAAAATAACCAAAGTATTATTATCACTACCTTTTAAGTTACGATACACATTTGCTGTAGACTGGGAAAACAACTTTTAGAGGACTTTTAGTCATAGTCTGCAAACAGGAAAAAGCTTTATGATAAATAGTAGTGTAATTGGTGTTGCTGTTGTCGGTACAGGTTTTGGTAAAAAAGTTCATATACCAGCATTTGCAGCCCATTCTCAAACTCAGATTGTGGCTGTTTATCATCGAGAGATAGAAAAAGCTCAAGAAATAGCTCAGTCTCATAATATTCCCCATGCTTGTAATTCAATTGCAGATATTATTGCTTTAGATGAAGTTCAAGCCGTAAGTATTTCCACACCACCATTTTTACACTACGAAATGGCAAAAGAAATATTAGAAGGTGGAAAACATATATTACTAGAAAAACCAGTCACCTTAAACCTCAAACAAGCTCAAGAACTTTATCAACTAGCGCGATCGCAAAATCTAATTGCTATGGTTGACTTTGAGTTTCGCTTTGTTCCAGGATGGTTATTATTTCAAGAACTGATGAGTGAAGGTTATGTGGGGAATAAGCGTCTAATTAAAATTGACTGGTTGGGTTCTTCCCGCAGTAACCCCGAACGTCCTTGGAACTGGTATGCTCAAAAAGAGAAAGGTGGTGGAGCATTAGGCTCTTTAGGTTCCCACACTTTTGATTACATCAACTGGTTATTTGGTCCAGTTAAAAAATTAAATGCTCATTTCACAACTTCCATTACCCAACGTCGAGACCCCAACACAGGAGAATTAAAACCAGTTGATAGCGATGATGTATCTATGCTGATGTTAGAACTCGCAGATGGTACCCCCTGTCAAATCACTATTAGTGCAGTAGTTCATGCTTCCTGCACTCACTGGGTAGAAGTATATGGTGATGAAGGAACTTTAGTATTAGGTAGTGAAAACCAAAAAGATTATATTCACGGTTTCCATGTCTGGGGTTCCAAAGTCGGTAAACCCCAAACAGAAATTGAAATCCCCAATAGATTAACATTCCCGAAAAATTATGCAGATGGAAGAATATCTGCCTTCTTAAGAGTAGTAGATGAATGGGTGAAAGGAATACAAACAGGACAAGAAACTGTACCTTCAATGAAAGAAGGAATTTATTCTCAATTATTGATGGATTTATCTCATCAGTCCCATGATTCTTCCTGTTGGGTTGATGTGCCAAGCTTAGATTAAATTTAAGAGAAAGGGGAAAGCATAAACTTAAATTTTGTACCCATACCTATAAGTAGTCAAAAATAAAATATAAAGTAAGAAATCATACTTATTTTAAAAGATTTATTCAGTCCTCTTTTAGCAGATTTTGTTGATAAGTTTGGGACTTTCAGTCCTAGGTAATCAGGAATACTGAGTATTACTTATTTATACGATTTTATTGGTGCAAGTTAGAAGAAGTAAAGGTAGAGGAGAAGATAGGGAGCAAAGAAATTAATAGCACAGCAATTACCAATTCCCAATCCCTAACTCTCCCAGATATGATAAATATTTAACTAGACATAATACACAACATGGAAAAAGCAACTTTTGGTGCAGGTTGTTTCTGGGGAGTAGAAGCAGCTTTTCGCAAACTTAAAGGAGTTGTCAACACTTCTGTCGGTTACATGGGGGGACATTTTGAAAATCCTTGTTATCTTGATGTCGCTGCTAGAATTACCGGACACGCGGAAGTCACTCAAATAGAGTATGATTCGGGGATTATCAGTTATGAAGAATTGCTAAAAGTCTTTTGGAAAATCCACGATCCCACCAGTTTAAATCGTCAAGGTGCCGATAGGGGAGAACAATACAGGTCAGTAATTTTTTATCACACTCCTGAACAAGAAAAAATTGCCAAATCTTCTCAACAAGAGTTACAGGTATCTGGTAAATATGATAAAGATATCGTTACACAAATTAAACCAGCTTCCACCTATTGGTTAGCATCAGAAGAACATCAACAGTATTTTGAAAAGAAAAATAATAAGTAGAGGGTTTTATTCTAAGAAATATCTGCTTGTGACCAAAAAAAATTTAATATTGGCTGCATAAACATTGCCTATAGTCCTGAATAGTTTATAAATTCACACTTCTGATGGATTGTGAAATTGATTTTATTACATAGACTAAATAAGGACAATTACTTATGAAACGCCAATTACTGGCTTTTAGTTTAGTTGCTGCTTCTACCCTAGCCACTGTGGGTATAGTAACCTCCGCAGCACAAGCTGGAAGATCTCCATTAAAGATTTCAGCCCTTCATTGTGACGGGACAGGTGGAGGAAATTACCTTTGTTCCGCAAAAACTTCTGGTGGAAGAATTCGTTATAGATATGCTTGGAACCCAGGGAAAAACGCTACTGTAGTTAAAAAAACTGATAATTTTAATGTCAGTCATATCAAAGGAAAATGTAAAATAGGTACTAAGCCTGTTATTCGAGTTATGGTTAAAAACTATTATTCGAGACCAACAACAGCAACTCGTTCGACATCTTTCAAATGTGATTCGGTTGCTCTGTGAGAATTGTGTAAGTCCTGTTGCGGTCAAAACTGTAGGTATGTCTATCTTTCTAACTTTTATCTAAACCTTAAAAATACTAATTAGATAGGTTTTTAACGTATTTTCTCATATATTATTCAAAACTCAATTTTAGATTATGAGTCAAAATAGAAAAGAACAATAAGTTCGAGTTGAGAAACCCAATTTATATATGAGCAATACTAGCAACTTTCGCGAAGCCATTAAAAAGGCAAAAACTCAAAGCCTTATTGGTCCTAATGTAATTTCTAATGCCTTACCATATGTAGGTGGTGGGCTGGTTTTAACAGCATTGGGAACTTATGGGGGATTGAATGTTCTTCAAACTAACCCTGAAATTTTCTTTCCGACTTTTATCGGTGCATTCATTGTTGAACTAATTTTATTCTTTGTTGCCCGTAATGTTGCTATACAAGGTAACAATGGTGTAGCACTTCCCCTACTTGCAACATATAGCTTACTATCCGGCTATACCCTTAGTGGTTTAGTATTTATGGCGATGAAAACGCCAAATGTGGGTATTGCTGGAGTTGGTTTTGCAGCCTTGGGTTGTGGTATCACATTTATTGTCGCCCGTCAAATAGGTTCTAACCTATCTGAAGAAGACGGTATGGCTTTGACTAAGACAGTTAGCTTAGGAGTTATTGCTCTAGTAGTTGTCTTAGTTGGTCAATTACTACTTGGTTTCTTTGGTGTATTTACCCCTAGCTGGTTAGAAATTGCAATTTCAGGTATCGGAGTTTTACTATTTGTAGGTGTATCTGTCGTTGATTTCTTCATCCTTCCCCGTACCTACGAAGACGAGCAATACTTACCTGCTGCTTTATCGATGTATTTAACATACATTAACTTGTTTGTATTCATCTTGCGTTTACTTATCGCTATCAATGGTCGCGACTAGTATCTCACTGCTGCTCCGAAATATTGAAGTTGGGTTACGACACGACTCCTAAATATTTTTGTTACAAGTGAAATTTGATTTTCGTGTCTAACCCAACCTACCTTCTCTCATGTAGTCATGTAGGTTGGGTTAGACGAAAAGGAAATTAAAAATGTTAACGAAAATATTATTGCGTCGTAACCCAACATGAAATTATTAGTATTTTAGAGTACCTTAGTGTTGCTCCAAAATATTGATGTTTAGTTACGACACGATGAATCAGGTTTCTGGTTTCAAGTTCAATTCGCTCTTGGTGTCTAATCTACAACTAATTCGATAATTAAAATATTTTTTGTATCTGGTGTGTTAATAATTCTTCAAAATAAACTTCAAAATAAAGATGGATAATCCCTATAACCACTAACTACACGTAAAACTTCAATTCCAATATCCGTAACTCGGTAAAAAATAATGTAACCATTTAAAGATACACCCCTTAGATAATCCTTAATGTCTGAATAACTACGTCCCATCTTGGGGTAATTTGCAAGATATCTACATTTCTTATTAAACTCATCAACAAAACGCTCTCCAGCATCTATATTATGACTACTGAAATAATCAATAATTTCTTCTAAATCCTTACTTGCCTCTGGAGAAATTATATGCTGTTTCATGATTGACTATCTCTAGCTTTACGTAGCTTTTCTCGCAGTCGTTCCACTACAACTTCCCCATCAATACCTTCACCTTGTTCTAATTGTTCAGCAGCAACTTCTATTTTCTGACGAGTTTCTTCAACCCACTTTTGATAGTTGTTTTCTCGCTCTTCTAGTAGTTGTAGCGCTTTACTAATAACTTCTTCCGGATTTTCATATTTACCTTTAGCAATTTGCACTCTTATAAATTGCTCATCTTCTGGTCTAAGTCGAATATTCATGATTTTTTTGATTATGTATAAGTATGGAAGTACTTTTTATTATGATGCAATGACTTAAAAAAATTGATGAGCCAGGTTATGACATCATTAATATTAATAACTCTACCGATTAATATTTCTGCTTCAGTATCTAATTCGATAATTGCTCAATAACCTTTAGAAATCATCATAGTTCATTGAAAAACCTTATCTAATAATGTATCAAGCTGACATCAAACCCCGTTTCGGTGCCGGAATAATGCGTCCTAATTCTTGAGCGGTTTCTATCCACTCTTCCATAACAATTTCTACATTTTTCAATGCTTCTTGATAACTTTCACCATCAGTAAAACAACCCGGTAATTCTGGTACTTCTGCAATAAATGCTTCGTCTTCTTGACTCCAGTAGAGAATTATTTCATATCGAAGTGTCATTTTATTCTCCTTCTCCTAACTCATACTTAAGAATTACTTCGCGAACTTGTTTTACTTGATATACCTTCGCTTTTCCTTTTTTTGGTTGTAGATTTAAAATTTCTTCAACGTCTTCTTTAGTAAAAATATGATTATCTCCACGAATTATACATAATTTCATTGCAAGTGAAACGAAGCAATCGCAAGGATTATGGTTAGTTTTTTAGCTTTTGATAAGAGTAAATAATTTTGTTCACTTACTTATATTCATGTAGGTTGGGTTAGACCGACAGGAAAGTCAAAAACTTTACCGAGAAAATTTTTGGGTCATAACCCAACATGAGATTATTGGTATTTTAGACTGCTTAACATTTCAGCAAAAATCATTTGTTCTGAAAATACTCTTCTACATATTCTTTAGAAATAGAATTTATATCAAGTTTATGCTGATTTAGCCATTGCTGCATTTTTGAATCGCTAATATCTTTTATGTCATAATCTTTGAATTCTTTGAAGAAAGATTTAATATTATCTCTTAGATTTCTGAGTTTTCCTTTTCTCATAATTTTCACATCATGAGTAAAGTTTGCTTGACTTGAAACATTATTAGTCGGAATAATTAATATTCTTGTCACTTCTGCTGTTTTGTACTCTTGTTCAAACCAACCACAGTGATTATTCATTTGACCAGTTTCACTTTTAGTTATTTCATTGCGCGATTCTTCCACTTTACTTTTACATTCAAAAATTAAATATTTATCTTTTGCTATACACCATAAATTATCTGGTCCTTTCTTAATTTCTTTATCAGGTCTTTGACTTAAAAAACCAATTGCATTGCCTAAATTTTGAACTGCTTTCTCAAATTTATCTGAAGGCTGACCAAATGTTAGTTTTTCAAGAATATCGTTTATTTCCATTAATAGTTCTTCATAGGTTTCAAATGAAGATATCCAATCTTTTATTCTTTTGAGTCTATTTTCATTGATGTATTGTAGCTTTTTGTAGTTTATTCCCTCTTTAGGTTTTAGCAAGTGTGTATTGCATCTATAAGCGCTTTTTTGAATTCTGTTAGATTCTACCTTGCTAATCTTATACTTGTATCTAGCTAAGCACTGTAAATACCATCCTTCCTCACCTTGATTATTACAATAAAGATCAACTATTTTTTGAATATATTTAACTGCATTCTCTGGCTCATTTTTATAAAAACTATCCTCTGCTCTTCTTTCAAGTTCTAATATCTCTATAAAATTATTATCATTATCTAACTGGTTAAAAGTATCCTCATCCATCTTTTCTTTATAAAATTCTTTCCAACCTTCATCTCTCTTTAAACATTGATTAATTAAGTGATTGACAACGTTTAATGGAGTTTTTCCTTCTTCTAAATCTTCTTTTGCATATTCAGCAACTTCCTTACCTATATCTATTTGTTTTCTAGTTTGTTGAGAGAAAAATTTACTAGAATTTACACTATTTATAAATTTAACTAAATCATGTCCAATTAGAATAATGACACTATAATCTTTTTCACCTCTCACACTTCGACCAATTCCCTGTTCTATTTTTTGAGCCACTCTAATTTTTGATAGTTCGCCATCTTCTCTACAACACTCTTCATATTGTTCTGTTAATGATTCTGCATATGGCATCGAATCTATTATAAGAATACGACAACTATTATCTGGAAGGTCTATTCCATCATATTTATTGACAAAAACAACTGTATTGTAAAAAATACTCGATTTTAATTTATTAATTTCTTCAATAATATTTTTACTTTTAGTAATTACAGAACCTAGTTGTTTATACATATCACTTTTTTTAGAACTAGGTGTAATTACTACTACTCCATCTTTACGATGAGGGTGCGACTTTGCAAATTTATTTATTATAGCCACTCTATCTAAGTACACATTAATTAAGGAAGGAATTAGAATCATTTTTTCCCCAGACCACTTTTCATTATTAGAAATTAGAGGATTTTTAACTGCTGTTATATTTAATCCAAGTCCTTTAATAAAGAAAGAGTCATTCTGGGTAGTCGCTGACATAAGAATTCTATGTTCAGCCTTACTAAAAGTACTAAATTTATTTACAAGGCTTATAAATGGCGAAATTTCTAGTCTCTGTCCGGTAAAAAAGCATTGGCAATTTTCAATATTATCTTTTATTAAATTCCATGCAAACATTACCTGTTTTTCACTAACATACTCTAATAAAATTTGTGTCACTTCTGTTTTTTTATCTACCCAACTCCAATATGGTACTGGTAATAAAGTATCGTACTTAGCATCTTTTATTTCAAGAAAACTACCCTCTCCCTGTTCTCTCAAATCATCTTCAAATAAGTTGAGAAGCTTTCTATAAAGTTCATGCTCACTATTAAGTTTAATTTTTAAGGCATCATTAATATAATCGATACAAGCATGTGAGTCATCTAAAATAATTGAATTTACTTTTTCAAAGTTGCCATCAATTCCGAAAATAGATTTACCGTTAAAAACTTTCTGTACATGAGTAATGAGAATCTTTTTGGAGTTTAGAAAATCATCTGGTAGAGAACGTTCTTCTCTAATAGTTACATATCCAATTCCAAATTTGTCTGCTTCTTGACATGTTTGTTCTACTAAATATACGTTTGGACATACATATAAGCATGATCCTTTATTTTCATTTAATTTTGATTGCAACATTAGTAGTCCAATCAAAGTTTTTCCTTGTCCTGTATGTAGTTTTAAAATTAAATCTTTGTTATCTCTTAGTTTTTGCCACCATTCTGTCAATATTTCTTTTTGCACTGGACGTAAATCACCGGTTTCACTTTTTCTATCTAATTCATCATAAATTTCTAGAGGATTTACTTTCTTTGCAATTGATTTAGTCGCTAATCTCTTTCTAAAGTCAATCATTTTTTCCTGACAATACTGTAATAAAAGATACGTATACTAGATTAACGTATTTAATAAAATTACCAGTTGATACATTAGGCTAAAGCGTATTTGAATATACAAATTATAGTTTTTCTTAATTTTTTTTACTATTTTATAAATAGCGGGAAAATATGAAAAAAAATTACTCTGAGCAAATGATATCTTTACTTACTAGAATAAATTTTTTATCAAAAACAAAAAACCCGCACAATGGCGGGCTTTAAAAATTACAATTTAATTACGAAATTTTACTGACTTACCTTACTTACTCAATTCCTTCAATGCGGTCTTCAGCTTGCTGATACAACTCTTGAAGTAGCTCTAGGTTCTCGTCGCTGGTTTCCCAGTAACCTCTACCGTTTGCTTCGAGCAATGTTGTAACCATCTTTCTAAAGGAATTAGGATTGAGGTTTAATAACCTTTCCTGCATTTCCTTATCTTTCATGAAGGTGTCGTTTGCATCTTCGTAAACCCAGTTGTCTACTGCGTCTGCGGTTGCGCTCCAACCTACTGTGTTAACTAAACGCTTAGACAACTCCCTTACTCCTTCGTAACCGTGTGATAGCATTCCTTCGTACCATTTAGGATTTAACAACTTGGTACGGGAGTCTAAACGAACGGTTTCGGATAAGGTGCGAACTTGGGCGTTTGCGGTGGTAGTATCTGCCATGTATGCTTTTGGCTTTTTACCATCTTCACGCAGACTTGCGACAACTTTGGTGGGGTCGGAGTCGTAGTAGTGGGATACGTCGGTGAGACTAATCTCGGACGAGTCTAGGTTTTGGAAGGTGACATCAGCTGTTTTGAGGGTGGTTTCAAATATCTGACGGGAGTTTTCCATCATTCCGGGATTGTCTGCACTGAATGCGAAGGATTTACGTTTGAGGTACATCTCTTGCAATTCTCCTTCGTTTTCCCAGGTACTGTTTTCTACTGCTAAGTTGATATTAGATGAATAGGAACCGGAAGCGTTAGAAAATACCCTGGTTGCTGCTTGACGCAGGTTGATTCCCATGTCTTCTGCTTGCTTCATTGCGTGTTTACGAATGAAGTTCATTTCTACTGGTTCGTTTGCTTCTGCTGCCATTTTCACTGCTTGGTCTAGCAGGTTCATTTGGTTGACGAATAGGTCGCGGAATACTCCGGAGCAGTTAATTACTACGTCAATTCTGGGTCTTCCTAGTTCTTCTAGGGGGATGATTGCTAGTTTGTTCACCCTTCCTAATGCGTCAGGTACGGGACGAACTCCTACCATCCACATGATTTGTGCTAGGGATTCTCCGTAGGTTTTAATATTATCGGTTCCCCATAATACACAGGCGATGGTTTCGGGATATTCGCCGTTGTTTTCCCGCATTTGACGCTCTAACAAGCGGTCTACAACTACTTTGGCAGATTGTACGGCGGCTTGGGTAGGTATTGATTGGGGGTCGAGGGCGTGAATATTTTTACCTGTGGGCAGTACGTCGGGATTACGGATGGGGTCTCCACCGGGTCCGGGAAGTACGTATTCACCTGCTAATCCTTTGAGCAATGCACCGAGTTCATTATCTGCACAAACTTGTTGTAAGCAGAATTCTAAGTACTCAAATAATGGTTTTAGAGCTTCTTTATCAACCTCAGGATAACCAGCTTCATGTAATGCTTCTATCCAAGGTTCCTTTTTACCCATGTTGAAGAAGTTTAACTTGGAAACTAGGGAAACTCTACCGTCAGCGTCAATTTGAGCTTTAACTAAAGCCCCAACTGCTTCGCGGGTGGTTAAGGTGATGTGTTGTAGAAGTTCTACATCTGTCAAAATACCAAGGTCGCTGTTACGGTAAATCTCTTCAATATCTCTTCCAATACTATTAGAAATTATTCGCTGTAAGCTTTGAATTCCTTCTTCTTCCCGATCTAAAGCCCCAATGTTAACCAGGGTTGCGATCGCTTCTTCATCTGTTGGTGGTTTTCCAACTACGTGCAGTCCGCAGGGTAATAACCGAGATTCGATTTCCATTAGTTTGCGGTAGACGATACCAACGATATTATCCCTTTCTTCTGGGGTCATATCTTTGGCATCAATTTCTGGAATATCGATATCTTTATCTAGGTTTACTACCCGGGATTGATCCATAATTGTGTTGACAATTTGAACACCCCGACCTCCATCTTTGAGACTCTGGTAGGAACCAATTAGTTCGCTGAGTTCCTTGAGACCTTTGTATAAACCAGCGTTTTCTGCAGGTGGGGTGAGGTACGAAATTGTCTCTGCATAACCGCGACGCTTGGCGATGGTGGCTTCACTAGGATTATTGGCTGCGTAATAATACAGGTTAGGAATGGTGCCAATTAAGCTATCGGGATAGCAATCGTTAGACATACCCATTTGCTTACCAGGCATAAATTCCAAGGAACCGTGAGTACCAAAGTGTAATACTGCATCAGCACCCCAAATTTTTTCTAAGTAGGTGTAGTAAGCAGCAAAACCGTGGTGAGGGCTGGCAGAACGGGAGAATAACAGCCGCATTGGGTCGCCTTCATAACCGAATGTCGGCTGTACTCCGATAAATAAGTTACCGAAATGCTTTCCGTATACTACCAAATTCTGTCCGTCACTATTTAGGTTTCCTGGTGGTGGTCCCCAGTTTTCCTCCAAGCGTTGAGAGTAAGGTGTTAATTCCTCATATTCAGGAACCGACATCCGATAAGCCACATTCAACTCAGGACTTGCATACTGAGCTTGTGCATCGTGAATAACCTCTTCCATCAATGCTTTGGGACTCTCAGGTAATTCTGGTAAATCATAACCATTTTGCTTGAGTCCCTTCATTACCTCATAAATGGAACCAAACACATCCAAATATGCAGCAGTTCCCACATTCCCCTTATCGGGGGGGAAGCTGAAGACGGTAATAGCAACTCTTTTATCAAGCTTGGGTTTACGACGCAAATTAGCCCATTTTAAAGCCCGTTGTGCAACTGCTTCCACCCTATCTTGCAAAGCGATCGCTTTACCTGTGGCTCCATCTCTACCAGATAAAATTATCGGCTCAATCGCACCGTCTAATTCTGGGATCGCAATTTGTAAAGCCACTTGAATTGGGTGCAAACCTAAATCACTTTCTAACCATTCCTCAGTAGTTTGGAATACTAAAGGTAAGGCTACCATATAAGGACGATTTAAACGCTTTAATGAATCGATTGCCTTCGGGTGATCTTGTCTTGCAGGACCTCCAACTAAAGCAAAACCAGTTAAAGATACAACTGAATCTACTAATGGAGTGTTTGTAGTCGGTTCATAAAAATAAGCATCCACTGGTTTAGAAAAGTCCAAACCACCAGCAAATACAGGTAATACTTTGGCTCCCATCGATTCTATCTCCTGGACAATTGCCACATAGTGGGCATCATCACCGGTAACTAAGTGGGTACGTTGTAGGACTAAACCAACGCAAGGTGCTAAGGGGTCTTTTAAATCTTGGGAAATATCACTACGGCTGCTATACCAATTTAAGTATTCTTTTACATCCTCAAACATTGTAGTGGCTAAAGGATGCCAAATACCCATATCGGGATAAACAACTGGTGCTTCATATTCTACAGAGGTGCGATTGCCTACGGCAGGGTTTTGCCCATCGCTTACCTTTGCTTTATTATCTTTAAATACATATTTATCAGCCAGCATTAATAAGAAATTCTCTAAATTATCTGGAGAACCACCTAACCAATACTGGAAACTCAACATGAAATTACGCGCATCCTGTGCCTTATCCATGGGTAGAAACTTCAGCACTTGGGGTAAAGTCCGCAGTAACTTCAACATTCCATCCTGGAAAGAAGCACCACTTTTTTCCTTACGCTTGCGCATAAACTGCGCGATCGCACTCTTAGACTGTCCCAACTGAGCCAAAGAGAAAGTACCCATCTTATTCAGACGCATAACTTCCGGCATAGAAGGGAAAACCACAGCCACATCCAAGCGATCGCGGTGTGGTGTAACAGCGTCAACTACCTTTTGGGCTAAATCTTCAATAAAAATCAACGAAGCAATGAAAACATTAGCTGTTTCCATATCTTTCTGAAAATCCTGATAATTCTCAGAGTCCCGCAGTTCCTCAATTAAATAACCACTAACTTCAATTGCGAGGTCAGGGCTATTACTATTGATAGTACGAACAGCTTGAGATAATGCACTCTGATATTGGGATTCCAGCACGACATAGACCACCTTAATGAGATGACGCTTCCCTAAGTTATCAGGCGAAATATGTCTGATGGTGGACTTGACGTGGGTGAACATGCTTGTGAAGCTCCTTTTGATGCTTGTTCTTTTTCGGCGGCAATATCATTGTTTTTATCAGAAAAATTCACCAAAATACCGTTTTTGTGGCTTATCTGACATAAAACGATATAAATTATGTAATATTTTTTCGTAAAAGTTAACTTTTTTATAAATTCCTACTCTCGAAATTGTGAATTTTTGTCAATTAATTTTGATTTGATCAAAGAAATTTTGGTCAAAGTATTACTTATATCATGAAAACTTTGTGTACGCCTGATGTGAATTAGAAATGCCTCTTGTGAGTCACATATCCAGCGAGTGATTGTTGATTCATCCCTTCCTAAATGTGTAGGGAACATTTGCCTTGTCTTTATCTATCTGGTTTTAATAAGTAAAGCATCTGTAACAAGTAAGTGGGTTAAATTAAATGTGGGATGGGTTAGCGTCGCGTAATCCATGCTGTCAAAGAGTTTCATGCTTGATAAAATAAATCATACATTATCAGGACTTACGCAACGAAAATTTGTCATTGCGACCGGAACGTAGTGTAGGGAAGTAATCGCAGTGTTTTTGCGATTACGTCGCTATCGCTCGTAATGACGGAATTACGTTGCTTTTGCGTAAGTCCTGATTATAAACAATTACGCCTTCCTACTTAGCTTTTTGCTACTAGTAGTTTGTGGTGTATTTCAAAGCTTCAAGACTCTCTTTGATTTCAACTTCTATAGGACTTACGCACTCGTAACGAGTAATAAGGCTTTGCGATTACTTCCCTACGGTCGTAATGACCTAAACACGTAGTCCGTGCGTAAGTCCTGTTTTAATTTCAGACCCATTATTCCTACAATAAATGCACCCATTAAAATGATTTAGCACAGCTTCACACAGAAATGGTATTACAAGACCTATTTTAATTCTGTAAATGTTAGGGTTTTGTTTAATGTTTAAATCATGGGTTTAAAAAAATTGTATACGCGATCGCATTTTTTTCTATTAATAAACAAATAAATAAACAGACATAAATCATCTGATTATGGGCAATATTTATTTACTATCTCAAAATATATTTAATTAAATT
>JBCCDM010000153.1:0-13438 GCA_039030795.1 Cyanobacteria bacterium P01_A01_bin.84 | reverse complement strand
TTTTTTATGTAAATTTATTTTTCACTATTGCAATCTTTCATTCAAAAATGAAATCATTATCATCTTAAACGAGAATATACAATTGTTAACAAACTCTGATTTTCTTTACTTTTATCTTTTTAATTTAACAATTACCGACTTTCGACTGACACTAGTTTCTAAGGACAATAGAATAGAAATGCGTCATTTTTTACAAAATAGACGTAACAAACTCTACAGAATTGCTTTTACTCAAATCTGTATACGATCAATTTCTGTAGCAATAAATGCTTTTGTAATATTTTATGAGTTCGCAGATTCGCTTTTTAATGTGTGCCCCCGACCACTACGACGTGGACTACGTGATTAACCCCTGGATGGAAGGGAATATTCATAAATCATCAAGCGATCGCGCTGTGGAACAGTGGCAAAAGTTACATCATGTCATTAAAGAACACGCGGTAGTTGATTTAGTACCACCTCAAAAGGGTGTACCAGATATGGTGTTTACTGCTAATGCAGGTTTGGTACTGGGTAACACCGCAGTCTTAAGTAGTTTTTTACACAAAGAACGTCAGGGAGAAGAACCATTTTTCAAGCAGTGGTTTGAGGAAAATGGTTTTACAGTTCATGAGTTACCCAGAGATTTACCCTTCGAGGGAGCCGGAGATGCTTTACTAGACAGAGAAGGACGATGGTTATGGGCAGGATATGGTTTTCGTTCGGAGTTAGATTCCCATCCATACTTAGCTAAATGGTTGGATACTGAAGTACTGTCTCTAAGATTGATTGACGAGCGTTTCTATCACTTAGATACCTGTTTTTGCCCCTTAGCAAACGGATATTTGCTATATTATCCAGGAGCTTTTGATTCCTACTCCAACCGCTTAATTGAAATGCGGGTTGCACCAGAAAAACGTATTGTAATAGAGGAAGCTGATGCAGTCAACTTTGCCTGCAATACGGTGAATATCGAGCAAATTGTGATTATGAACAAAGCTAGCGATAACCTGAAAGCTAGCTTAACTAAAGTTGGTTTTACCATTATCGAAACCCCTCTAACCGAATTTCTAAAAGCAGGAGGTGCAGCAAAATGTTTAACCCTGCGGGTAACGGAACCTGTGAGAGAGGAAATTCATGCTAGTACCCCTGTAGAAAGCCGTATAATTAGTTTACAGGGACACCTACTCGACTCTGGTATAATTAACCGTGCCCTAGATTTAATTACCGATAATGGTGGTAGCTTCCAGGTACTCAAATTTGATTTAGGAGAACAGCGACAAAGTACCTCTGCTGCAAATGTGAGAGTAACTGCACCTTCCCATGAAGTCATGGAAAGCATTCTCTCCAACTTAATTGACTTGGGTGCTGTAGATTTACCCCAAGACGAAAGAGACGCGAAACTAGAACCAGTAATTCAAACTAGCGTTGCACCCGATGACTTTTACGTCACCACCATTTACCCCACAGAAGTTAGAATTAACGGTGAATGGATAAAAGTGCAAAACCAGAGAATGGACGGCGCGATCGCAATTCGTAAAACTGCTGCTGGTGTAACTGCTAAATGTAAAATTCTGCGGGACTTAGAAGTCGGTGAAGAAGTAGTAGTAGACATTCAAGGTATTCGTACCATCCGTAAAACCGAGTCGCGGGAAAAACGCAACACCGAAGAATTTAGCTTCATGTCAGCAGGTGTCTCCAGCGAACGTCGTGTAGAACTTGTAGTAGAGCAAGTTGCCTGGGAACTCCGTAAAATTCGTGATGCTGGCGGTAAAGTAGTATTCACAGCCGGACCCGTAGTTATTCATACAGGTGGCAGCCAACACTTAAGAAAACTGATTCGGGAAGGATACGTCCAAGCACTCTTGGGAGGAAACGCGATCGCCGTCCACGACATCGAGCAATCCATCATGGGTACATCCCTAGGTGTAGATATGAAGCGTGGTGTAGCCGTCCGAGGAGGACATCGCCATCACCTAAAAATAATTAATACAGTTCGTCGTTACGGTAGCATTGCCAAAACTGTGGAAGCAGGTATTATTACTAGTGGAGTAATGTATGAATGTGTTAAAAACAACATTCCATTTTGTCTGGCAGGTTCTATCCGAGATGACGGACCCCTACCAGACACCCAAATGGACTTAATAAAAGCCCAAACAGAATATGCACAATTAATTCAAGGAGCAGACATGATCGTCATGCTCTCCACGATGTTGCACTCCATCGGTGTAGGAAACATGACACCTTCTGGAGTAAAAATGGTCTGCGTCGATATCAACCCCGCAGTTGTTACCAAGTTAAGCGATCGCGGTTCTGTGGAATCCGTTGGTGTTGTTACCGACGTAGGGTTATTCCTCAGTTTGTTAGTCCAGCAATTAGAAAAATTGACTAGCCCCTATCAGTTAGCTAGGAATTCGTAATTTATCCGTAATCCTTATGAAAAATTACAAGAATTAACAGTAATTAAAAGATTCAAGTGGGTTAAAACCCACTTTTTTTATTCGTAGCTTGTATCAAAAATTACCCATCATAACCGTAGACATATAAGGGGCTTAAATATCATACTGTTAAATTAAGCTTGTTGATGAAAGAGCTCTAAAAGCGTGCTTATAAATAAAAAGTAAGATTCGGGGTAGGGTGTGTTAGACCCACGATTAATTAGGATTTTTACGATAATATTGGGTATGGTCTAACGCACCATTTTTCTTAGTGCGTTATGGCAAGTCCCGCTCAAATCTGAGCCTCAAATCCTTCCATAGCCACAACATAACGGCAATAAAGCAAGAAGATAATCTACACCGTTTTTTGCCTGCCCTACTTCAGAATTATTTTACAAACACCCTCTAAGACATTTTATTCCATACTTAAAATTCGCTGCATTTCTTCCTCTGCTTCATAAGCGGTTCGCTTAAGCTCTAAACTCTCAGACTGCTGTAGTCTTTTTAGAGCATCACCTATCTCTTGGTCTTCTGGATAAATAATCCTTGCAAGCATTTTTAGGGCAAGTATTTGATTCTTTGGTTGTTCTTCGTACAATTGGTGCAACAAAAAACTGCGATAGCGACTCAAAAAATAATTACTGAATCTGAGGGTATCTCGGCACATTGAACTCAGTGTTTGGCGTTCGATGTCCTTCTCTGGAATTAGATAATACCAACGATTCCTACACAGTTCGTATACCTGCTCAACCAGGTTTGTCCATTCATCATTGATATATTTCTTGTATAACTTAACAGCTTCTCCTTTACTACCTATATATTGCCCAGTTTTTATAGCAACCAGTGCTGTTGCAATCCAGCTTACCGTGCTAATCAACCATTTACTGCTAGGACAATCGATGCCATCGGTACAAGGAAGAGTTTGGTGTTCGTAACCATAAAACTCTGCTTGAGAATCAGGATAATCTAGAGGAAAGATTAAAAATTTAGCAGTTCGGGTGGCAAGTAAAGAAGCTTGAGGTGCGTGCATTGCCCATCGCATCCAATCTTCGGATGAGGGGGTGGGAATAGACGAGCGAATATCTTCACCATAGAGAAATTGAGTAGAGTGTTTGAAATTAAGTGCTATTCCTGCATTTTCAGATAAATACAGTGCATCTTCGGCACCTGGCTTAATCTCTAAAAGCACTGAACTGATTTGAGTACATGATTCACCAAGGCAACGAGCCTTGGTGAACTCTACTGAATCGTGAAAATCGTCTTTGAAAATGACGTACAAGTCTAAGTCGCTATTAGTAATAGCATTACTATTGCCATAACTTCCTTGCAAGTAATAACCTCGAATGCGCCCCAGAAATACTTTTTCAAAAACACCGATCGTCCCTTGCAGAATCCGATCTATTTTAGGGTGGTTAGTCGAATAAGATAGAGTGTACATGAGTTTGCTCATTGGAAAAAAAGCATTGCTCAGATTAAATTTAATGCTTCTCTAATTTAATCCATCCAAAAGCTTTCAAATCTTTGATTATTAAGGATTACAGTACATACATTGTGCTGGGTCAGCAAACTCCTTACCGCTAGCAAATAACTTTTCTTGGGTAAAATCACACTTTTGACATTGATATATTACCTTCTTAGTTAGAGAAGTAGGCAAACCGCAAAGTTCGCAAGGTAATCCTGGAATTCTACGAGTAATATCAAAACCTGGAAATGAACATTTAGGGCAACGGCTTTTAATTTTTGTGACTAAATTATGGGTTGCTTTAGCAATATTTTTCATCCTAGTTGGATTGTACATTGCCCGCATATCCGTTTCTACATGAGCTTTTCCTGTTGGTGATTTTGATATAACGAAATTAACAGACTCTACTAGCTTTTCTTCTGTCACAATTCCCTTAAATACATTATCGCTATCCTTTGGTGATTTTTCATACATAACAACTAAACCATGTTCTGGAAAACCAACTTGTTTGGCAAACTTTAATGCTTGCTCTGCATTATCAACTACAAGATGACTATGATTAGTTTCTGTAGAAAATTCTTCACCAATAATTTCTATCTCCTGTTCTTTATCTATAAAAATAACAATTTCTCTATTAGCTGGGATATAAGGCAAACTAGGATGTGGAGCAAAACTACCTTCACTAGCAACAGCAATACTTTCACCTGTAATATTTAAGGCTTTTTTTGCTTTGAGTCTCGCAGCTTCTTTTTGATTTCCCGGTCTTTGAATGTCTCTAGTAAAAGTACCAAAAATATCTGTATTAAAATTAGGTGCTACCATAACTTTCAGACCTAATTCGTTATCAAGAATAGGAGCAATAACCCTCTCTTTTTGATGCATGGTAGCTAAAATTGCAACCCGATTAAGAAATAATTTTTCCCTTATCATTGTTTACTCACTTAGCTAAGTCTATGTATTTTGTATATATGTAAATATTTTGTGTTTTATTTTTGTCTTCTTACTTGTGTTTATTCCCACTGACTGACTTTGTTAAAAAATTATCATTCACTAATTATCTATCTTCAATGCAAAAAAGAAAACTGAAATATAGTCAGTGTCGGAATATCCCATTAAATTACTTATAAAGCCCTTCTGAGAGTGTGTCAAAAAAAATCCCTCTCACTAACCGAAAAATTATTTCATGAGAGGGTCTGAGAAATATAAAATTTTTAAGTAAGCACGAAGGCGTAATTATTTATAATATATGATTTATTTTATCAGGCATGAAACTCTTTGACAGCATGGGTTAGCGTAGCGTAACCCATCCTACATTTAATTCAACCTACTTACTTACTGCAAAAAGTCATATCTGAACAAAATCATAATCGTCATGAGTTTATTTTTTTAAGTTTTGGAAAATAAACTATTCTTCAAAATGATAAATTGTATTTATTAAGTATATCTAGCTCTTTTACACATCTTAATCTGGCAATGCCTACAAATATTTGTAGCTGACTTATGTTATACATGATATTACAAAAATAATACAATAGCGCTAATATTCTATTTTGGTTTTTACGTAAAAAGTTGCCTAATAGTTGGGAAAGTCTTAATCTGTTTTAAGGATTTCTAGTATAAAATTACTATAAATAGATGCTTGATTACCAAAATTCCAACCAGAAAAATCCTTTAATAATTGATTTCAAGCAGAAAGATGCCTTGAAAAAGCTGCTTCCTCAACCAGCAGTTTTAAACAGTCATGACTTTGGATGGAAAGATATTCACTTTGAATTTCATAACCAGCCAAGCTATGATACTCCAGAGCATTGCGTTACCATGCATGGTATAACTGTAAGCCTCACTTACAATTCATCACAAAGATGGTTAGATGGGAAATTTCGGCAGGAGATCCTCGTTCCAGGATCTACAGCTATTATTCCTGCTGGAGTTATACATCGCTCTGCATGGAAGAAACAAACTCAATGTATGGTTATGGCTATTAAACCCTTGTGTTTAGAGCGTTTAGCCCAAGAAGTAAACTCATCAGACAATATCGAACTCATTCCCCACTTTGCCATATCTGAAGACCCTCTAATTTGGGGGATAGGTTTATCCCTGAAAGAAAAATTAGCTAAAGGAGAGTTTGGTAACAATTTATATATAGATCAACTAACGACTACCTTGGCTTTGCATTTACTATACAAATACTGTGTTAAAAAGCCAAAAATTTCTAACCATGCTGATGGTTTAACAAAACGTCAATTACAAATAGCAATTGAATATATTCACACCCATCTTCATCAAGATATTAATCTAAGTGATATTGCTCAGACAGTAGATATGAGTCAGTATTATTTTTCTCGATTATTTAAAAAATCGATGGGAATCAGTCCTTATCAATACGTAATGCAGCAACGAATAGAGAAAGTTAAAAAATTACTAAACGATCGAAAAAATCCTTTAACTATTGCACAAGTTGCTTTAGAATGTGGTTTCGCCAATCAAAGTCATTTAACTAAGTATTTTCGTCGAATCGCAGGAGTCACGCCTAAAGTTTATCGTCAACAGTGAAGAGAAATATCC
This sequence comes from Cyanobacteria bacterium P01_A01_bin.84, assembly GCA_039030795.1. Classification (GTDB taxonomy): domain Bacteria; phylum Cyanobacteriota; class Cyanobacteriia; order Cyanobacteriales; family Nostocaceae; genus JBCCDM01. The sequence goes on along the minus strand of JBCCDM010000153.1, from coordinate 6,994 downwards.
AGTAATTCTTACTGTTCAAATCCAATTAATTAATATTTAGATAAATAAATAAGAAATAAAATTTGTTACAAAAATTTGTTACAAAAAGTTAAGTTTTTTGATTATCTGACTTAAATCGACCTTCAATAAATCCTCTTTGCTTTAAATGCTTAGTTTTACGTCCACTTACACGCTTGCGCCACATCCGAAAACTAGATGCTTTCATTTCGTTACGCATAATGACAATTACATCTTTTTCTTTTAACCCATACTGAATTTCAATAGCTGAAAATGGAGTTCTATCTTCCCAAGCCATTTCTACAATTCTATCAATTACTTCTTGATTTAATTTTGGTGTTTTTTCCATAAGTTTTTCCATAAATTGATTAGCTGTTATTCGCTATTGGCTTTAAGCTATTAGCTTTTAGTTTTTAGCCCTCGAGCTAATAGCTTAAATTACAAAAATAACTGTGAAAGAGAAGATAAATATTGTAAACTTTCTCGTAAGTTTGGCAGACCCTAATTTGTCATAAAAATAATTATGAAAATATCTAACTTTTGGGAGATGTACTAACGATTCCAGACCACTGAATTTTTTTTAATTTTTCCCGACGATAGGAAAAGAAGTATTCTGGAGTTTGATAAGTACAATAAGGCGCGATCGCAATCTGTTCGGGACTAATTCCCATTTGTTCCATTTGCAGTGCATTGACTCGTCGCACATCGATACGGACTTTTCCTGGCTCGGGGTCGCTAAGTAATGGTGAGTCGGGAATTTCCCCCAAAGTATTGAGAATAGCTTGTTCTTCCGATTCCGGAACTATACTAGCGCCAATTTCCGCCGCCACATCAGTGGAAACCTGATATACTTCACCACTAATAGCTGGACCCATAGCGATTAGTAAATTTTGCATTTGACTACCCATTTCTTGCAAATGTGCGATCGCGACTGGTACGATTTTTTTAGAAGTACCACGCCAACCTGCATGAACTGCACTTACCTGTCCGGTCACTCGATCGGCAATCAGTACAGGGGTACAATCAGCGCTGGCAACCCATACGGATTCTAAGGGATGGGTGCTAACGATTCCATCTCCTTGTACTAATGCTGAGTCTCCTTCTCTTTCAACATCTTTACCACCTTGACTTAGCTTGTTTTCGATTTCCTGTGAGGTGAGAACTACATTGCCATGTACTTGCTTTAAGCGGTACGCTTTAGCATCATGTTCGATTACTTGAGACAACTCTAATGGCGAATGGGACAAAAATTGTTGAGTAAAAAAGCCATGAGATAAGGGTTCTAATAAGCTACAGGTCAGGTAAGGTAGTCCTTCCCATTTATGCCATTTCCAAGTGTGCATTTTTAACTAAACCTAAACAATAATAAAAATCGTTAACAAACTCCTGACTTCATTAAGTAGGGGAGAGGGAACGGGGAAAAAATTGACAGGACTAGGATTGCGACTTAGCTACCTCTAGTGGTGAAATTCTTTTATCGGGACTGCCCTGTCAAAAAAAGTTTGAACAAAGAAGAAATAAATTGTTACATTATCCCCTTTTTATAGCTTTTTGGGTTTTATTTTCCAGTATAATTTTTAACTGAGTGATAATCATAAGTTTCTTTTCTCCTCCCCTGCTCCCTTTGTCTGGCTCCATCTGTTAATTTTGTGTTAATGGAGAAGTAGTTCAATTCATGCTAACTTGAACGAGCAATTTTCGGTAAACTGCTGTGACATTAAATCGACAACAGCTAGAGTCATTTCTAAAATTAGAACGGAATTCAGTTTATTTTCCTTTTTCTCTACATATATTTGATACACTCTCTTCTACAAATAAAACTGCTTGGGAATTATCAGAACAAAATGTAAGTCCTGGCTGTGTTGTCATCGCTACAAAACAAACAGCTGGGAGAGGACAATGGGGAAGGGTATGGAATTCTGCTGAGGGAGGACTGTATATTTCTGTATTAATCACAACAGAATTGGCAGCAAAAGATAGTTATCAGCTAACATTAGCTAGTGCTTGGGGAATAGCTGATAAATTGCAGCAACGGGGTATTCGTGTAGAAATTAAATGGCCTAATGACTTAGTACTAGATGGTTTTAAACTAGGCGGTATATTAACAGAAACAAAAATACAACAGGAAAAAATTCAGAAAGCCGTGATTGGAGTTGGAATTAATTGGCAAAATCCTGTACCAGCAACCGGAATTAATTTAACTACCTGGCAAAGGGAGACTCAATGTCAAGCAATTTCAAGCTTAGAACATTTAGCAGCAACTGTTTTACTAGGAATAGAGTCCGGTATACAGTGCCTTTCTCAAGAAGGAGTAAATATATTATTGTCTCGTTATATCCAGTTGCTAAGAAACTTGGGTGACGAGGTATACCTAAATCATCAAACTGGCACAGTAGTAGGTGTTACTACTGGAGGTAATCTTCATGTCCGCATGAAGACTTCTGATTCTAAATCAGTAACAACACCAGAAATTTACTTCCAGCCCGGTACAATCAAATTGGGCTATCGTAAAAATCCCTAAATTAATTCTTTTCCTGATTAAATTTTTTAAATTGGGGGAAGTAAAAGCTGTTAGTTGTTAGCTAATAGCAAAAATCTAAATTACAGTAGAAAATTTCCAACAAGGCTAACCAGACATAACAAAGCGAGAAAAAATGACGCAGCCCAAACACTCTGCCCAGAAAAATCCCCATAAATCGCGGCAGCAAAGTCAATCGACAAAACGTTTGGCGTCTATGCTACCAGCACAAAGCCTTTGCTGGCTAGGGAGCTTCAGCATCCTCAGTAGTGGCTTGGTACTAGCACAAACAGACCCAGTCTCACCTGTTGATAATTTAGTTCCTAGACTCAGTAGTTCTACTACGTCAGTCGTCGCCAATAAAGTAGAAAAAGATGTAGTTATCAAAGTTAGCGCTGCTCCTGCTCCAGAAAAAAAACAGCCAGAGTTGTCTAAAGGTCGAGTACCACTCAGACAGCGTTTAAAGAACGCAAGAAAATCCCGTCGTCAAGGATTAGCTAGTACCCCTAAGGTGAGAAAAAAAGTTTCACCATCTGTAGGAGCTAGAAAAACCCGAGGGAAAAAGAAAGTAGCTAACTCTTCGGCTGGAGTTCGCACTTTGAGAAATAAATTGCAGAGTAGACGCAAAGCTCCTGTAATTCTCAGACAGCAAAAACCATTAGCAAAACCTGGTTCCTCTAGAAGTATTGTTATTAAGAAAAAGCCACAAGTAAAACCAAAAGCTGTGATGCGATCGCGTCCTGCCATCAAAGCTGCACCAGCACCTGAAACACTCAAGAAATCTCCAAGGGTTAATCCAACAGCCACAAGTAAGCCAAAAGATTATAATAATGCCTACATAGACCCCACCAACTATGAGAAGAAAGCCAATAGAGTTAAATATAAAGCACCTAGCTCTGTAGTTATAAAAAATCGTACTGGTGGTTGCAAAGCTGTATTAAGCCGAGGTCAACAAGTAAGTAATCCCTGTCGAAAACAGCGTGTTGCTAAAAACAGTGCCAACAATTCCCGCAAACCAAAGCCTAGCTGGATTCGTAAGAGTCAGAATTCCCGCTTGACAAAAATATCTGCATCTAATAGTACTGGGATTACTGCTAGAAGTTCTAGACCTGTTGCGACTTCCAGTAGTAGAGTAACTAATACAAAGAACTTACGTCGCACTCGGGTAAATTCTTCCATAGCTAGAAGAAAATCATCTAGATTAAAATCAGTTCCTTCAAGCATAGTTAGTGCAGTTAAAAGTCAGCTAGGTTCCAATAGATTTATTCCTAGTCCAGAAAACTTTGCTCCTAATGCTAGGACAAAAACAAATTCTACTGCTATAGCGCCGAAAGGTGGTATCCTATCAGCACCTATAACCGCAGCGAATATAGCTCCTCGTCCTAGTTTGGCTGATTATAATATTCCTTTAGCATCTGTTCTACCACGAATTAATTTTAATCCAGTTTATGCCCATGGAGGAACAGGGTTAAATTTCCCTCTATCAGTTCCAGCTACCATCACTTCCTTATTTGGTTGGAGACAACATCCCATTACAGGAAATCAAAGATTCCATTCTGGTGTTGATATTGGTGCAGCTATGGGAACTCCCGTAGTCGCAGCTTATGACGGAAAAGTAGAGATTGCCGATTGGGCTGGTGGTTATGGATTAACCGTTATTCTCAATCATAGTAACTCTCAGCAAACTTTATACGGTCATATGTCCCAAGTATTAGTTCGTCCCGGTCAGTTTGTAGAAAAAGGAACTGTCGTTGGTCGAGTTGGTAGTACTGGTAATTCTACTGGACCTCACCTCCATTTTGAAGTTCGTCAACTTACAGCTTCTGGTTGGGTGGCAGTCAATCCAGGTGCGGAATTACAACTTTCTTTGAATGAGTTAATTCAGAGCAATCAAAGTGCTCAAGTTTACCAACCGGAAGGTTAGTAAAGATGGTAACGGCAGAATTAATTTTTTAGCTTTTAGCTTTTAGCTGTTGGCTATTAGCTAAAAGCTTTTATAACTTTGATTATGGCAATCGATGTTTGTTTTGGGTCTAAATCCACATTTAAACTAGTACAGCACGGCTTAAAAGACCCAGACCATTTCTATCTTCTTCATTCTCACCTTTTTCTAAAGTTATGAATATTTGGTTTATTTTCGCCGCTATATATTAGCTAAAAGCTAGAAATAGCCATTATCGGTGAGAAAAGCCGCAGTTATATCAATATTATTTGATTGATTATGGGAATCTTCCCTACCATAAATAAGGAACTTCTCTACATACTTACCTAAAATGTCGCCTTCCAAATTTACTCTGCTGCCTGGGTTAAGATAACAAAGATTAGTCTCAGCATAAGTAAGGGGAATTACTGCAACTTGAAATTGTTTCCCAGAAGGCTGATAATCTGCCACTGTTAAACTGATGCCATTTACAGCTATACTTCCTTTAGGGACTATGTACCGTGCGATCGCATCTGTTGCTATGAAGGTCATTTCCCATGAAGTTGCTGTTTTCTTAGCACAGACGAATTCACCCGTTCCATCTACGTGTCCCATAACAAAATGACCGCCAACTTTAGAGCCAACCTTCAAAGAAGCTTCTAAATTAACGTAACTTTCTTGATTTTGTGCTTTTCCCAAAGTTGTACGGTTTATAGTTTCTGGTGAAGCGGTAGCGATAAATCCATCTGTAATAATTTTTTCTACAGTTAGACAAATGCCATCAACTGCGACACTATCACCATTAGCAATATCTTGCATAATGCTAGCAGTCGAACCGCTAACACAAGTAATTTGCCAATAGTCTCCTTCTAGAGACTTAATGGTGCCTAAAGCTTGGATCAGTCCTGTAAACACGGCAATATCACTACACTAACTTTACTAATTGTCAAATTTGAACAAAAAACAAGTATTATTGCTTATTGCTTAGAAGCATCCTGAAAAATTGAGTATAACTCTCAACCTAATTTTGTATAGAGACCTCAATACATTTGACTCTATCTCAAGGCATACTTGGGTAAGAGGATTATTTTTAAAATATATGGATATAACTTACTCTAGCGTTTGCAACAATTTGGGAGTTTAATAGAAGCAATTATAAATAATTAAGATTATTATTTATGTTCTTCCCAAGATTTTAAGAGTTAGCAGTGTCGTTTTTGACCAAACTACCAGCGCTCAAAGGATTTTAGAGGCTTGGCAAATGATTGAAATGAAAGTCGCTGGCATCGCATTAGATGCTATAACCCGCAGTCCAATAGTACTCTTGAAAGACGCTTCAGAGCGTCGGGCTTTACCAATTTTTATTGGTCAAGATCAGGCTAGGGCTATTCATGCTCCTTTAGAAGACCAAAGACCCCTTAGACCTTTAACCCACGATTTAATGGTGAGCATTCTGAATACATTTGACATGACCTTAGAAAAGGTGATTATTCATTCTTTACAAAAAGATACTTTCTACGCTGCTTTGATTCTCAAACAAGGAGAACAAAAAAAAGAAATTGATGCTCGTCCTAGTGATGCGATCGCAATAGCTCTGAGAACCAATACTCCCATCTGGGTAATGGAAGAGGTTGTTGCAGAAGCATCAATGCCGGTAGACCGGGATGCAGATGAAGCTGAACAAGAAGCATTCCGCGAATTTGTCTCTGACCTTCGTCCTGAAGATTTGATTCGGCACTTTGGAAAAGAACAGTCCTAAAAAAGTTATAAATTTAAAGTTAAGAATTCATTAAGAATTCATTTTCTCAAAAGCTTTTAGTTTTTAGCTCTTTTGGTCTAAAACCCTATTAATAACTGATATTTCTCTAGAGAAGGGGTCTTTACATGGAAAATGGCACAATGCTATCTTTCCATTCAAACGATTCAAATAAATAGTTAACAACCAATAGCTTCATTCTTTACTTTTGTAGCATTAGCCACAATAATTAGGATATATTCATGTTCCCTATTGACCAAATTATAATCTCCTAATCGATGTGTTCATTGCTATAACTTTTAACTTTTCTTTATAAAATGCAATATCGACGCTTTGGGAAAACAAATCTTAACTTATCAGTGTTTTCCTTGGGAACCATGCGTTATTTAAGCTCCCCAGAAAATGCTTGGGAAACAGTTGATAGAGCAATTGAGTTAGGAATTAATCATTTAGAAACCGCAAGAGGATATGGTTCAAGTGAAGAATATCTGGGTTTGGTAATAGCAAGCGGTTTGCCGATACCTCGTTCTCAGATTTATGTAACTACCAAGCTTCCTCCCACAGCAGACTCTCAAACAATGAGTAAGTGGATAGATTCTTCACTTACTCGATTAAATCTTGATTACATAGACTGTTTGGGAATTCATGGTGTAAATACCTGGGAACATTTAGAACTAATCCTTTTGAAAAATGGCTGTATGCAAGCTGTACAGGAAGCGATCGCTGATGGTCGAGTACGACACGTCGGTTTTTCTAGCCATGGCTCTACAGAATTAATTTTAGCGGCAATAGATACAGGTTT
>JBCCDM010000152.1:0-13441 GCA_039030795.1 Cyanobacteria bacterium P01_A01_bin.84 | reverse complement strand
TGTTTATACAAAGGTCATAGGTCGCCGCCTATATTTGATTTTTATAAATATCCTATACATTACTTGCAGTTCTATATTTATTTTCATTTATTAATAATTACTATAATTTAATTGCTTAAAAAGCATATCACCATTTAACTTTAGGTAATATGCTAATAAATATATTCAGGACTTACGCAACAAAGATTTATCCGAAGCGACGGTCACTACGTGTAGGAAAGCATAAGGGGTGCATCCCATTTTTTATTTTTTAATGAGATAATAACCGTCATTGCGTTGATGAAGTCTTCCCAAAGGCTGAGGAATGATGTTAGTTATAAACTTTGCGATTGCTTTGCTCCGCTCGCAATGACATTCAAAAAAGTGGGATGCTCCCAAGCATAAGTCTTATCGGACAGACGGGAGCGTTAACGTTTCGGACGGAATTACGTAGCTTTTACGTAAGTCCTAATATTAAAAGATTAATACAATAAGGTGTAATTTTAATTGCTGAAAAAATCTCGGATATTATCTACAGTACTCTCTGTGTTTTCCTTAACCTCAGAACCCAAATCTTCCGCCGCATCTTTTGTTCTACCAATATCTTGTTTAGCTCTTCCTGAAACTTGCTTGCTTACACCCTTTGCTTGTCCAGTTACTTTACCTAAACTCTGTTCGGCATTACCCAAAGCTTGCTCTACCTTGCCCTCAACTTTATCACTACTTCCAGACCCTAAGACTGTATCAAAATCATTTTTTGCCTTCTGTTTAATATTCTTCCCATCATTATAATCAAAGGCAATAACTGTAGAATTAGACTGTACATTTAAACCCTGGGCATTTGCAGTAGAATGAGTATCTGTAAATACTCCCAACCAGGTTACAGTTAATATTAAAAAACTACATATTACAGGCAATGTAGTTTTGACGCTATTTATGGTCTTACTTCTCCAAGAAATCATCTTTTTCATACGAAATTACCTATTTAATCAAATTTACTCTGACTAGTTATACGAAATTAACCAACATTTATACATCAATCTTTAGTAAAGCATTACCTTTATATAGATAAATCAAAAGTTATAGTATTAAGATTTAAAGAAGTAATAATTATAATTCTGAAGACACAAATCTTGTAGCAGAAAAACTGTACTAACTAAAAAACACTTAGTATTGATTATTTTAGGATTATAGTTCCGACAGTTCTGGACTAGTTTGTGGATATAAATAAGATTTTTGCGATCCTTGCCCGTAAAGGTTTCGTGTATCCAGTAAATCTCTATTTATTAATAAACCTTCGGTAATTTTTTGATTAATGATAATACCAGAAAAATATTTACGTGTAAAGTGCTTAATTTGGTGGAAGAAACTATATCTTTTGAATAGTCAAGGAATTACTCAAAAGGTAGAATCATTTTTTCTGAATACTTGAGATTATAAGGGTAAGAGCAAAATATTTTTCAGCCTTCACAATTGACTGACACAATAAGATTTCGCGCACTTGCGGGGAAATTATGTCAAAGATTGTAGCCCGAAAAGTCTTAAATTAAAGGTTTTTTAGATTTGGTAGAGAGAATTTTGAAAACATTTGCTAAGTGAAAAAATATTCGTAATCGTTATTTAGGAGTTTAATAGATGACTACTGCATACACTAATAATACTCAATATCATCGTGCCGTTGGTTTATTTTATAGCCGTGAAGAAGCAGAACGAGCTGTTCGGGAATTGAAGGATGCTGGTTTTGATATGGACAGAGTCTCTGTAGTTGCGAGAGATGCTGACAACGTGGCTGGTTCCGAGACAACCGAAGACCTCGGAAATAAAGCTGATGAAGGTGCAACAACTGGAGCCTTGACCGGTGGTGCTTTAGGAGGTATTACTGGTTTGCTAGTAGGTCTAGGAACTTTAGCAATTCCTGGTGTCGGTCCTATACTTTTAGCTGGTGCCGAAGCAACTGCGATCGCAACAACTTTAGCTGGTGGTGCAATTGGTGCTGCTGCTGGTGGTTTGCTTGGTGCTTTGGTTGGTTTGGGTATTCCTGAAGAGCGAGCAAAGGTTTACAGCGATCGCGTTGCAAGTGGTAGCTTTTTGGTGATGGTGACTGGAAATGAGGATGAAGTCCGTCGGGTGGAAACAATCATGAATCGATCCGGTGTTGAAGAGTTTGGAATTTACAATGCACCTTCACAACCTGCTCCCAGAACCCCTGGAACAGTTGATGCAACAGTTCAAAATCAAGAGAATATCAAGTTACACTCCGAGCGTTTGGTAGCAGATAAAGAGCGTACTAAGGCTGGAGAAGTATCCATAGGAAAGAAAATTGAAACCGAAACAGCGAGAGTTTCTGTTCCCGTTGAGAAGGAAAGAATTGTAGTAGAGCGCAGCAATCCTACAAATGTAAGTCAGGTATCTGCTGGTACTACTGACTTTTCCGGGGGAGAAGTGGCTCGTATGGAAGTTTACGAAGAATCTGCTGATATTCAAAAGCAAGCTTTTGTTCGTGAAGAAGTTAGCGTTCGTAAAGAAGTAGAACAAGATACAGTTGATGCAACTAAAACAATTCGTCGTGAAGAATTAGAAGTTGATGTTGATGGTAAACCCTCAGTTGAAAAGAAACGCTAGATTTTAGGAAGAAGGTAGCAGACAGAGAATTTCCACTCCAATCATAAATTCTTTGTTTGCTATTTCTTTAAAGTAGAACTTGGAAACATAATTTCAGAGCAAAAGTTCTGAAGTTCAATTATTTAGTCAAGTTAATTAATCAATTGTTTAGATAGAGGATAAAATTAATGAAAAAATTAACTCCAATCTTATTGAGTAGTGTTTTAATGTTTGGTGCTGCTGCTTGTGACACTGCTAGAACTAGTAGTGATGCTCCTAGCTCTGTAAGTGGTCAAGTAGAAAATCCTGGTAGCACTGAGGAAACCAAGGAAGATGCAGCTAGTGAAGTTCGTCAAGACCAGCTTAACGCAGATATCCGAGCGCGAGAACAACGGAATGACATTGTCGGAGATCAAACAGATAGAGCTGATTCCGATTTAGAAAGTGAAGTTCGTTCTAAGTTGGAAGCTAATATTCCTCGTGCAAAATTAACAGTTGATGCAGAGGATGGTGTGGTAACAATCGTAGGTACAGTTCCCGACCAAAAAGAATACAAAACTGTTGAACCTTTAGCTAAAGAGATTTTAGGTGTGAAAACTGTGAAAACAGATATAAAAGTTGTACCACCTACTAACTAATTTTCAATAATTTCTCCTTGTCAGTTGGTTGATTTCAGTTGATTTTAGTTGATTTTATAATTGGGTTAATCGAAAACTTCCTTTCTACTTACTTATTGAGGAAGTTTTTTTTGTGTATATATTAGAGCCCCAGTCATATTATGTCCGGTTAAACAGTTGTCATATCTGTGGGGACTAAGTAATGAGTAATGAGTAATGAGTAATGAGTAATGAGTAATGAGTAAAGAGTAATGAGTCGCATCTTTTCAATAGCGTTATATCGTAACTAATTAACCGGACTTGATATCAGTGACGTTTGAGATACCTCAACTTATTATATGTATAGGTGCAAGATTTGAATCAACCCAACTTTTTAGTACCGAAAGTTGGGTAATGCTGTCGCTCTACCCAACCTACAATTATCCTTATCTGAATCGTAATTATCTCATGAAATAATTTCGCTTAAAACCCACCAAAGTACACAGCCTAGATAAAGCCTCACACCTTCAAGTCGAGGAATGGTTACAACTGCCAAAAGAACAATAGCATTAAGCGTCCTAGTAGCTTTTGTTTTACCGGACGATTATTTAAATCTCTGAGTGTTAGAGATTTACTATGAGCAAATCCGTCTACAAAAAAATTTTCTATATCTTGAACTAGTTTATTCTCTTTTACTAGCAGATTTAATTCATCATTTTGAAAAAAACTGCGCGGGTCAAAGTTTGTGCTACCAATGCTGACCCAGTTATCATCTATAAGTATAGCTTTAGCGTGCATCATACTGGGCTGATATTCATATATGTCAATACCTGACTTAATTAATTTTCTATATAATTGTTGAGAAGCAAAACGAACTGGTGGTTTATCAGTACGATTTCCCATTGTGAGAATACGTATATCAATTCCTCTCTCTTTTGCTTGAATTAAGATATCTTGAGAGTTAGGGTTAGGTAACAAATAAGGACTAGCAATCCACACTCGTTTTCTTGCAGCTATTATCAAGGATTGAAATAAAGAACGAAGACCTGAATCTCTAAATGTAGGTTCTTCTCCTGCTGAGATAAGGATAGTTGGTTGATATTCTTGATTAACTGAAAAACTTTCTTGATTAAAATTAACTTCACCACCAGCATCTAACCAATGCTGAAGGAAAAGACTTTTTAATCGTGAAATTACAGAACCTTGCAAACAAACCTCATAGTCAAACCAAGGATCTGTGTTCCTAATTTCATCATTACCATCCCAATAATCAGAAATTCCTGCTCCACCAATTAACGCTAACTTATTATCAATTAAAAGTAATTTACGATGGTTACGTCTGAGATAATAAAAAGGATCTCTCCAACTGAAAGGATTAAAGAAGCGAACCTCAACTCCTGAAGATTTCAGAAAAGACCAATATTTTGATGGCATCTCTTTTACTCCATAATGGTCTATTAATACTTGTACTTTTACTCCATCGGTAGCTTTTTGGGCTAAAGCTAGAGCAAAGTCATTAGCACGATGACCTGGTGTCATTATGAAAGTCTCAAAATAAATCGACTCAGAAGCATTATCGATTGCTTTTAATCGAGCTGCAAAAATTTCCTCTGCACAGACGCAGAAATTAGTCACTTTTCCTTCTGTAATAAAAGAATCTGAGAATCCCGCGATCGCAGAAACAAAATCCACTGTTTCTGGTAGAGGTAAATTATTTAGACGATAAGAAGTACGATGACGAAAAAAACCCCTCAAATAAAGGATGAGAGTAATGATTGCAATTATTATTAATATGCTAAAAATAAACCATCTTAACATATTTGTTATAAAGCATGGTCTTTCATATTTTTTCTCATATTTAATTTAAAATTTTCTTTTATGTAGATTTATTATCTGTAATTTGGTCAAATATTTTTTGGTAGCTCTCTTGCTGGTATGAATTTTCCACTACTAGCTCAATACGTACTTTATTACATCCATGCTTTGGTTCTTGTGCAATTGTATCTAAAATTTTACTAGCTACTGAGGGAGAAACAAATTCACCACAAGCATGATAGGTACTTTCACTATCGGAAATATGGTTGATTTCAACTCCACTATCTTCTCCTTCCCCTAAATCTATTTCTGCAAGTTTTTCTACTTCCTTACCTATTTTCTCAATAACTAATACTTCCCTTTTTACAGGAACCATTACCATGCGGGTTTCAACTTTCTTACGTACTACAACTTCACCAAGCTTACGTTTATTCCGATCAACAACTAAACGTTCTTCCAGTAAGGAAACTATTTCTTCTTCTTTAATAAATGGCTCGGTTGGATGGTTTTTTTCCATTTTAATTTAAGTTGATTCTAGGTTAGAAAAATGTGTAGGTAGAGTTGAGTTGGTATTTTCTCCACCCACATTTCTATTTTGCTCTTTAACTAATGTAGTTTAAGACTAAAGTAATTTAGAACTAACGTAACAACTATTATCTGTTGTTAACATTTGGTTTACCGTCTACATCCACATCTAGTTCTTCACGACGGAGTTGCTCTTTCACATCTACCGAGTCGCGCTCTACCTCTTTCCTTACAGAAACTTCCTCACGTACAAAGGCTTGTTTCTCGATATTTGCAGTTTCTTCGTATACTTCTACACGAGCTACTTCCCCTTCCTGGAAATTCACATTACCAGGTTCTACTGGTCTGACTTCAGTGGGATTGCTCCGTTCAATTACGATGCGCTCTTTCTCTACAGGAACTGATACTTGAGCAGTTTCAGTTTCAACTCGCTTACCTACACTGACTACACCAGTACGAAAACGGTCTTTGCTCGCAATTAAGCGTTCTTCATAAAGTTTCAAGTCTTGATGATTCTGCTTATTGGTTTCATAGAGCGCTTTGTCATGGTCGTAATTATAACTTTCCTGATTATAAGTTGAAGTCGCTTGGGTAGGATTTCTATAAATAGACCGGACTCTTTCTTCATAGTCAAAGTCAATGGTAAGGTCATCGTTATATTCAGGAAGATTTTCTACTTCTTGCTTAGTTAAACTTGAAGTATAGACGCGTTTACGGCTGTAATCAATATTTGCACGACCGATTGGTAGTAAAACCTTTTTACCAAAAATCCAAAAACCAGTATCTATGACTAAATATCGAAAACGACCATTTTCATCTACAATCGCGTCGTAAACAGAACCCACTTGCTCATCATTCCCAGTATAGAAAGAGAAATCCTTAATATCATTTCCTGCAAAGATATCTTCTTGATAATTAGGATATAAATCTGCAATCTTATATAAAGCCATATTGTTACCTCTTAACAATGTATTGTCAATTTATTTTCAATAGAGTAGTTAACCCTGGGACTAACTTGCTCTTCGTTTTTTAAGATAACTAAATTATTATTAAATTGAATCTAACTTCTGAAATAACTATTTCATAAAAAACTGAATAATAGAATCAATAGTATTATTCCATCTGATATTTTTGCTTTTATTAATTATGTGTGAATATGCAACATTTTGAATTCACTTAATCTAAGGTAATAATATTGAGTTCAATATTAAGTTAAATTCTTTAACGCTACGCTTTCGGATAAAAATCTTTTTTCACAAGAAATTAGGAAGTACATAAACCCAAAGAAAAATATAATATTCCAGGGTTTGAGATGTTTTTGCGTAAGTTTTGAAAAACTAGAATCGGTTAATCTACCCGACGATTTGTGAAAAAACACCCTCACTTACTTGTGTATTAAACATCTCCATAAATTAATGCGTGCCTCTTTTGAACCAAGGTAGAGACGACATTATGAATGCGGGAGATGTCTATCGCTATATTTAATTTCTGAAGTATAACAACCATCATTTTGGGTGACACACATTTTACACAAAGTAAGCCGTTCAAATAAATAATACCTCAGTATTTTTAAATGCCTAGGTATATAAAAAATAAAGTCCTTTTTTAGAGGACTGAATAAATCTTGCGTTAAGGAATTATTTACTACTCAATATTTTCTATCTCAGGATTTATACGTATAGGTACAAGCTAGAAATTAAGAGGTTCCCTTTATTTTTTCTCCTCCCTCTGTCTTACATTTTGTCCCTACACTAAGACCTATATAAGAGCTTCTAAGAAGCACGAACCCTTGGATTTCTTGCACCCACTGATGCACCAATCATGGCTGCAATCATACCCACTAATGAGCCGAAAAGAAATGACCAAGCAACTTTTGCTGAATTCATTGCGATCGCGCGAGCTTCTTGAGTACTAACATTAGGTATATTATTCTGATTCGGTAAAGACACACCACCTGGTTTCTGTACTTGATTCAGAACTTCCCCTGCATTAGATGCGATCGCACCGAAAGTTCCTGAAACTCCACTCGCTAATAACCAAGAGCTAATTGCTAAAGTCGTTGCCCATAAAATGACTCCATGAAGTAAAGCAGTCTTCTTATTCATTGGACCGCAACTACTTGCACATATCCAACCACCGAGAAAGAGTGATATTAATAAACTAATAATACTCCAAATTCCGACACCAAGACCAACAGTATTAGCCTCCGTTCCACCTGCACCAACAGTTAAACCAATGGCAGCACCCAAAGCACTCAAAACCAGCTGAGAAGCGATCGCAATCGTAATACCTGCGAAAATGGGACCCCAACGAACCCGGTCATGATAGTCAACTACTGGGTTTATAACTGCTCTTTCTATTACCTGAGAATCCATGCCTTCAACTCTCATTGGTTCAGAATAGGACATAATTAACTTCCTGTAAATTTAAAAATTTATATTACTTATGTGTTTTTCTTATGTTCCAACACAATAATCTTGAGCAAGTGACTATTTAATCTATCTTTAGACCCAATAATTAGAAATCTTGAGATATAAAAAAATATTATAGAAAAAAAGGACTCTAGCTCTTTTGCGGGAAGGAAAACACCCAACAAAATCTTACAATTACTGCACATATCTTATGACAATAATACATTCAGGTAATATCTATATGACCTTATTTAAAATAGAAGATTTCAATCCTAATTACTCTCAAGAAGCATTTGATGGTGAAGACATTAAAGGAATTGATGTTTATGCCAGTAACACTGATGAAAAAATTGGTACCATTCATAATATTCTAGTTGATGAAACAGGACGCTTTCGTTATCTAGTTATAGATACAGGATTTTGGATATTTGGTAAAAAGGTATTACTTCCTGTTGGTCGCTGTCATGTAAATATCGATGCAAAACGCATCAATGCTACAGGTCTATTTAGCAAGGAGCAGGCAGAAAATTTACCAGAATATAGCGATGATATGACAGTGGATTACGATTACGAAGAGCGAGTCCGCAGTATATATCGTACTCCTAACGTAGAAACCTCTGCACCTGTAGAAATGTCTCCACCAGTAGAATCATCTGGAGTTAGTCAAGTTTCCCATCAGGCTTATGATAAAGTTGAGTCTCGGGATACTGGTTACGATCGTAATAATTATACTTATGAACGCGAGCCAGAAATGTATAACATAGACGAGCAAACTCATCACAAGCTCAAACTATACGAAGAGAAATTAGTTACGAATAAGCATCGTCAGTTAGCAGGAGAAGTCAGTGTAGGTAAAAAGATAGAAACAGAGATTGCAACAGCTTCTGTACCTGTAGAAAAAGAGCGAGTTGTAATTAAAAGAACACAATCTGATAATCTTGGTAAGGTTGTAAATCCTACAGATACTGACTTTCGTGGGGGAGAAGTTGCACGAATCGAAGTTTATGAAGAAACAGCAGATATTCAAAAACAAGCTTTTGTTAGGGAAGAAGTGACTATCAAAAAAGAAGTCCAGCAAGAAGTATTAACTACTCAAGAGACTCTTCGTCGCGAAGAATTAGAAGTAGATGTTGATAGTTAAGTGTAAGTGGTGAGCGTCCCACAAAGGGAATTCAAAATTCAAAATTACTTCTGCAAAATTCCGGAATTGGTAAACCCCTAGTAATACATGAAACTAACACATTTTCTGAACTTGTATGAAACTCTTATTATGTAAAGATTTGAAAATGTGCAAGTTAGAAGTAGTTATTTCAGTGAGTTTGGGAGAAGTTGAAACCTAAAATAAAAAGTAGTGAATAGTAACAAGTAAGTAAATAAATAAGTAAGTAAGTAAGTAAGTAAATGGGTTGTGTTTCCGAATACTGCCCTAACTAATTTAAGGAGGTATTTCCATGAGCGATCGCTCGTTTGAGTCGATGATAGATTATATACTACTAGGGTTACTTGGTGCCTTAGGAATAGTTGGTTTCGTTGTTAATTCCCAGGAAGTGGTAGCTCAAGAAACTACTTTTCCTGATGTAAGTGCTGACTATTGGGCTAGACCATTTATTCAGTCTTTAGCTAGTAAAAATATTATTGAGGGATATCCTGACGGTAAATTCAGACCGGAAAAAGCCATTGAACGAGACGAATTTGCTGCAATTGTACGTCAAGCATTTGATAAGGAACAAATAAAAAAAATACCTAGTGGAAGCTATTTCCAAGACGTTCCTCAAGGTTACTGGGGAGCTTCTCCAATTGAGGAAGCTTATGAATCCGGTTTTATGAAAGCTTTTCCCCAAAAATACTTCCGTCCTCAGAAAGAACTCTCCAAAGCCGAAGCCTTAGTCGCTTTAACAAATGGTTTAAATTTATCTTATAAAATTCCCAGAAATACAGTTCAAAAAAATACGATTCAAGCTGCCAAAGAAGTTAAGAAACCAAGAAATAAAACTAAGAATCGTCTATTATTTCCCCTTGCATCAACAGCTATGATGCAACCTTTCTATCAAATAGTTTCTACATCAACTGCAAAGGCAGCAAGTACCAGTATAGAGAATTCTACAACTAAAAACGCTTCTACAAGTAAAAATACCTTAGTTGGCTCCACAGCGAAAGAATTACTGAATTCATACTATAAAGATGCTGACAAAGTCCCTGCAAGTGCTGTTGATAACATTGCAGCAGCAACCCAAGCAAACATAGTAGTGAATCATCCCCAAGTAAATCTACTCCAACCAAATGAAAATATCAGTCGTTCAGAAGCTGCGGCTTTAGTTTATCAGGCTTTAGTTTATCAAGGCAGAATATCACCAATTGGTTCTCAACAGCAAGCTTCCAACCATGTTGTAAAATATACCGTACCCCAAAGATTCCAGTAATGTTATTTCTGTTTGAAGACTTACGATAAAATTAATGCCGAGATTCTGAAATACAATAACTCCGACAATTTATATCGTCAGTGATTTACAGAACTTGATATAAAAAAACATCAAAGTAAAAAGAGGATCCTCGTAAATCGATTCAAAAAGATGCAATTAAAACCAACTTCCCCTCCCAGCAAACAGAGATTTGCTACTGCTTTTCGCTTTTTCGGTCGAATTAGCTTCTGGATACAATTATTTTTGGGGACTGCTGCTGGAATCATATTACTGCTAGTAATATTAAGCAATAATTTTACTAAAACTAATAATCCTTATATTGGATTCAGCATATTTCTTGCTGTTTGTAGTATTGCTGCTGTTGGTTTTCGAGTTTACTGGGCTTATCGTTACACCAGTTTAGCTAAACTATTACAATCCCCTAATACCGACCTTCATCCCCAGAAGTCAGAAATTATTGATGTACTAAATATAGGACTTTACATCAGTTTAGCTGGACTCTTAGGAGCTTTTTTAGCCACCGAAGGAACAGCGATCGCTGTTTTAACTAAATCACTAGCTCAACCCGAGGGAGTCGCAGTTTACAACCCTCGAAATATCGTGCGATCGCTAGATTTATTTTTGATTCTAGCAGACGTAAATATTATGGGTGCCCATATCTTAGGAGTTATCAACTCTCTAGGGTTAGTTAGTTGGTTAGATTCTTAGATATATCCTGATTTTTAAGAGCAGGTAAAGTAAAAGTCACAGTTGTACCCATATCTTTCCCCTTACTTTCTAGACCAATTTCTCCTCCCATCAATTCTACTAAGTGTCTGCAAATGGTTAAACCTAAACCAGTACCACCGTAACGTCTCCGTACGGAACCATCAGCTTGTACAAAAGCCTCAAAAATAGTACTTTGCTGACTCGTGTCAATACCAATTCCTGTATCTGAAACCGAAAATTCAATAACTGGTATTGTAAAGTGTTCTTGGGATATAACTTTTAGTTTGATTTCCCCTTTACTTGTAAATTTGAAAGCATTAGAAAGTAAATTGATCAAAACTTGTTCGAGCTTATCTACATCAGCCGAAATAGTCTCAACTTCGCACTCAATCACAAAATTTATATCTCGATGCAGAGTTTCTGGTTTAAAAAATTTCCTCTTTTTTTCTAGAAAAGGCTGCAACTCAATAGGTTTTAAGTCAACCTGCATCCGACCTGCTTCAATTTTTGCAATATCTAAAACATCATTAATGATCTTCAGAAGATTTTCTGTAGAAAGATGAGCGGCTTGGATATAATCATGGAGTTCTTCTTCACTATCGTAAAATCTCTCCTTCAGAAGCTTTAAATAATTTAAGGTCGATGCTAAAGGTGTTCTTAACTCATGACTAGTAGAAGAAAGAAAATCGGACTTGAGACGGTTTGCTTCCTCAGCAGAAGTACGAGCAGTATCTAATTCCTGATTACGTATTTCTACTAAACGTCTATGTTCTTTTTCCCTTCGATATAAGTTATGCTGTAATATAGCTATTCCTAAATGATTACTTAAAGATTCTAATAACTCTTTATCCCCTTGACTCCATTCTAAAGCTTCTCCTTTTATAATCTCTTTCCACTCTTCAAAAGATTGTCGCGGACGCAGTTGACGCTCATCTGAATCTGGATAACCAGCCCAGAGCTTATCCGTGTCAATTTCGTCACGAAATATAGCCAAATATCCCAAAATTTCTTGATTGTACTGAAGATTAGTTAATAAAAGACTGCGATAATTAGTATTGTTAAAAGCTGATATAAATTTTTGTAACCACCCTTCACTATATATATTTTTAATAACTTTCGTATGTTTTTTAATTTTGGCAGCCTGAAATAACTCTAACCATTCCCAAGGTAAAAGTTGTGGTTGAGAACCGGTAGTAAAAAACTTTTCCCCTTCCATATTTTCAGTCAACAATAAAATTCCTCCATCTCCATTAGACTCTTTAACTATGTCCTGAAGAACTGCTTGCAAAATTTTTTCAGTTTTAATAGAGGAATAAACCCTAGAAGAAATCTGGTTAATCGCTTTCTCCCGTCTCATTTTTGCTTGCATATTACTCACGAGATTAGCTTGGGATATAGCCAATTCCACCTGTTCAGCAATCATTTGCACTACTTGCAAATTATCCTCTGAGAACTTCTTAGGTGTCGCATTATGAGAAATCAGCAACCCCCAAAGCTTCTTACCATCCAAAATTGGAATCACTAAGGATGATTTTATTCCCATTAAAGTCAAGTACTCTACATGACAAGGATCGACAGGACGCTGTAAAAGATTCTTTAGAGATTGCTGTTTTACTTCCTCGACTGTTAGCTCTTCTATAGCTGTAGACGGGAGACGATTTGGCTCTGATAAGCGAATTTGCTGTTCTTGCAAGTCAACAATAGAGCGCACTCTAGATTTACAAAATAACTCGCGAGCTTGAGGTGGAATATCACCAGCTGGAAAATGTAGACCTTTCAAAGATGGAAGTCTTTGATGACGGATAGACTCAGCGATTACCTGTCCATTCCCTTGGGAGTCAAATTTATATATTTTCACCCGATCTGTCTTCAAAAAATTACGAATTTCTACAACGGTTGTATTTAGAACGGTTGGTAAGTCTAATGATTGACGGATACGACGAGTAATTTTGTTAAGCATTGTCAGCCGACCTATACTTGCTCCTGAGTTTATATAATTTGCATCACTCATGGTTGACTATCAAAACTTGATTTTATTAGGATATATATCATTATTATTTATTAGTATGCTTTTCATCTTTAAAAAGTAAATAATGTAGATTCAATAAGCTAGGTGCTTCTGGGTGTCTTAGCGTAGCCCACCGTTTCCAGTTAAAAAATTATATATTACTTAACTTATATTATTTAAGGCAAGCGAGAAAGTTATAATCCTATCTATTTAGATAGAGGTAGAAAAGTATATTGAGAATAACGCTTTATATTAAAATTATAATTGTGCATTTCTTTTACTAAATATAGGTTCTAAGGATAGGTTCGTTGGCGGTTTAGATGCGTCGTTGGCAGCAGGCCTGTCTAAATCACGAACTGCTCGCGCTCTCGGTGGGGG
>JBCCDM010000151.1:0-13516 GCA_039030795.1 Cyanobacteria bacterium P01_A01_bin.84 | reverse complement strand
TTTAAGTTTATATATAAAAGCAGTATATTCTGGGTTGTAATTGTATATATTCAACTTAATAAAATACTATAGCTAATATCTACCTACTAATGGATAAGTTCTCAATTAAGCTATGTCAATAAATCTCCGTAAAAAACCTGATTTAACATCCTAAATAATTTCACATACTATAATTAGCGAGAGAAAAAAATAATATTTTTTTTCTTATAGCCCAACTAAAAATGCAAGGCAACTAATTGTAAAAGTACTACTATTAAAGGGGTCTATACAGAATGTGTTTAAGATTCGCAGTAGTACAGATTGAAATAAATTAAGTTTAAAAACTAGATTTACAAGATAAAATTGTTAACTATTTCTACAACTGGAGTACCTTTGTGGTTCAATGGAATTCCAAGTCTACAGGTTCTACCGAAGAAAAAAATAGTGGGTCACACCCCTCATCAAAAACTCATAAAAATAGTTCAAATTATAAGAAAACAGGGTTGCAAAATGCAGAAAAACACTCTTTAAAATCATTTACTCAAGATTCAATGGAGAGCGAAAAAGAAGTTTTGTCTTCTCAGAGTAGTTCTGGTAACAATTTCTATAGCAACTCGTTACTTTCTGGTAGTTTGTCAGCTAAAGGAAGTAGTGCAAACCATGCTGAATCAGATGAGCCTAAAGTTTTAGTCGTTGATGACCATGCAGCTAGTAGAATGACTGCGGTTGCTTTACTGGCAATGGAAGGATATGAAGTAATTGAGGCGGAAAATGGTAATCGTGCGATAGAACTGATATTTCATAAGAAACCGGATCTAATTCTTTTAGATGTAATGATGCCTGGGATGGATGGGTTTGAGGTTTGCCAAATTATTAAACAAAATGAACAAACCCGATTAATCCCGATAATTTTTATTACCGCTTTAAATGATAGGCGATCGCGCATCCGAGGAATAGAAGTAGGGGGAGATGACTTTTTAACCAAACCCTTCGATCGTCTGGAATTAGCAGCTCGTGTCAAGTCTTTAGTGGTTCAGAAGCGTTTAAATGAAGATTTAGATCATGCTGAAAAGGCGCTGTTTTCTATTGCTAAGGCGATAGAAAGTAGAGACCCTAATACAGGGGATCATTGCGAGCGTTTGGTGACTTTGGGTCAGAAATTTGGTGAGTATTTAGATTTACCTCGTCACCAAATTCGGAATCTTATTTGGGGTGCATATCTTCACGATATTGGTAAGGTTGGTATTCCTGATGCAGTTTTGCTCAAGCGTGGTAAATTAACTCCCCAAGAATGGGAAATTATGAGGAAGCACGTTTTAATAGGTGAGGAAATTTGTATGCCTTTACGAAGTATGCGCGGTGTAATTCCTATTATTCGTCACCATCATGAACGTTGGGATGGTTCTGGCTATCCAGATAAACTTAGAGAGGAAGAAATTCCTCAATTGGCTCAAATATTTCAAATTATCGACATTTACGATGCCTTAACTAGTGAAAGACCATATAAACCTGCATTTACCCCTGAAAAAGCTATAGAAATCATGCAGGAGGAAACAGATAGGGGTTGGTACAATCCCAAACTTATGGAGCAGTTTTCTGGTTTTATTAAAATTTATAATAGTCAGAGTTTGGTGATTCAGGATTGAGAACAAGTATTTATTTATTTATTTATTTAATCAAGAAAGGATTTAAATCTCTCTTGATTAAATAAATATTGTTCATGTTTAGTTTCAAGATCCCTTTTCACCCAAATTTAATGTTTTAACCCATATTTATCTGATTATTTTTCAGCAGTTACACAAAATTAATCAGTAATTGTAAAAATTTAAGGTTTCGAGTTGTCAAAGCTAACTGTTATGATTTGTGCCAAAGTCGGATATTGCCTTCGGCATCAATCGTAATAACAGGATCAGTTAGTAGCTTTCACTATGGTAGTTGTAGCAATTTTAGCTGCGGGACGCGGCACTAGGATGAAATCGAAGCTGCCCAAAGTTTTACACTCTTTGGGTGGACGCTCTCTTTTACAAAGAGTAGCTGATAGTGTTGTACCACTTTCGCCTTCCAGGAGAATAGCAATTGTTGGGTATCAGGCTGATGAAGTAAAAGTAGCCATGGAATTTATGCCCGACTTGGAGTTTGTAGAACAAAAAGAACAACTAGGTACGGGTCACGCAATTCAGCAGCTGATACCTCATCTGGAAGGGTATGAAGGGGACTTATTAATATTAAATGGTGATGTACCATTGCTTCGCAGCGAAACTCTAGAAAATTTATTAGCAATTCATCAAAAACATCAAAATGCAGCTACTATTTTAACTTCCCAGCTACCCAATCCTACTGGTTACGGGCGAGTTTTTTGTAACAGTGAAAATGTAGTACAACAAATTATTGAAGATAAAGACTGTACCCCAGCACAGAGACAAAACCGTCGGGTAAATGCTGGAATTTACTGTTTTCGCTGGCAAGATTTAGCGAAGGTATTGCCTCATTTACAGACCAACAATGTCCAGAAAGAATATTATTTAACCGATGCTGTCACTCAAGTTAATCCAGTTATGGCAGTAGACGTTGAAGATTACCAGGAAATTCTTGGGATTAATAACCGGCTGCATTTGACAACAGCTTATGATATTTTACAAACTCGGGTTAAAGAAAAATGGATGGCTGCGGGTGTAACTTTAATTGACAGCAGTAGCATAACTATTGATGAAACAGTTGAATTAAAGGCAGATATAATCATTGAACCCCAGACTCATCTGAGGGGAAATACAGTAATTGCCACAGGTTCTCGCATTGGACCTGGTAGTTTGATTGAGAATAGTAATTTAGGAGAAAATGTCACCGTTGCCTACTCTGTAATCGTAGATAGTACGGTCAAAGATAATAGTCGCATTGGTCCTTTTGCTCACTTGCGGGGTCATGCAGAAGTCGGAACGGATTGCCGAGTTGGTAATTTCGTAGAACTGAAAAAAACTCAGCTAGGCGATCGCACAAATATTGCCCACTTATCTTACTTAGGAGACACGATTACTGGAACTAAGGTAAATATTGGCGCAGGGACTATTACTGCTAATTACGATGGTGTTAAAAAACATCCTACCAAAATAGGCGATCGCACTAAAACAGGTTCTAATAGTGTTTTAGTAGCACCATTAAATATTGGTAATGATGTATATATAGCCGCAGGTTCGGCTGTTACAGAAGATGTACCATCAGGTACTTTAGTAATTGCTCGCAGCCGTCAGGTTGTCAAACCGGGTTGGAAAATGAAAACACCGAAGGAATAGGCGAGAAACATCATGGGGTTAGATAAGAGGAAAGGATAAAGGTAAGGGACTTATAAGTCAAAATAATATATATACAATTTTTGCACCTGCCCTTTCCCCTTTGACCTTTAACCTTTATAAACAGCCAGTCTGCATACCTGTATCAACTTCTAAGGTATCGCCAATTTGTTCGCCATCGTGATACGCAGCAAGTAAAGTTTCGCTGGTCTTCCCCCAAGCGATCGCCCCAGTTGCATCCAAAGCGATCGCACCTAAATCTCTTTTATTTGCTTCTGCTTCGATAAATGAACGTCTCATCGCTTCAGCAAATGACATACCGTCACTCACACGTACTACAATTTTGGGAGCTAGACATTCATCTATAATATCTTCCCCTATACCAGTACAGCTAACCCCAGCATACTTGTTTGCATAATTACCAGCAGGCATTGCCGAATCGCTCACACGTCCAACTCTTTCAAAACCTTTTCCACCAGTGGAAGTACCTACATATATTTTCCCTTTGGTATCTAATGCAACTACGCCGATAGTTCCTCTACCAGCATTCTCCGAAGACACAAGTTCTGGTTCGGCAATCACTCCTGCCATAGATTTCTGAAAATTACCCTGACGTTCTTCTAACCATTCTTGTAAACGTACTTCAGTTAAGCCATTAAAACTAGGGATTTGTAATTCTCTAGCTAACTCTGCTGCTCCATAATCTGATAAAACCCTATCTGATGATGTTTGGAGAAATTTCGCCAAATCAATTGGATTTTTAACTCTAGTAACATTAATCACGCCACTAAAGCTTTGAGAAGTACCATCCATTAAAGAAGCACTCATACGGATTTGACCATCAGATTGTAATACTGAACCAGTTCCAGCATTAAAACGTGGCTCGTCTTCAAGCAGCTGACAGCCTTTGACTACTGCTTCATTCGCACTCATCCCTGACAAAAGTAAGGTATAAACTTCCTCTACTATTTGATGTAACGACTTACGAACCGCATTTAATCCTCCTTTACCTTTAAGAGAACTACCAGCCCCACCGTGAATAATTAACTTTGGTTTCACCTTGGATGTCATCGGTTTATTAACCCCTGATTCTTTATCTATCTTTAGTATCTGTTGTATCTTTTTTAACTTCAGAACGATGACGACGACAACGTTCCGAGCAATATTTCACCTCATCCCAGCAATCTTCCCATTTTTTACGCCAGGTAAAAGGACGTTGACAGACGGGACAAATTTTTGTGGGCAGGTCAGATTTAGCACGATTTCGTCCCATACAGATTACGTATTTTATGGGAGTACAAAATTACGAAGTTGGAAGATAAGAAGATAATTATAACAAGTTCAGGCGATCGCAATGCTCTCATAATTTTACTAGTTATTTATCGGTCAACAGCGATCGCTACACAAGAATATTCAAGTTATAGGTTTATGCTTTGGGGTCAGGATGTTTTGTGCATAAGACAAAAGTACTTGGGGTTGGGGTTCTATCCTTTTTCCCGATCGAACGGACGCAATGGTTCCCAAAACCCCCTGCAAATCAGAAATATAAAGATGTCCTAATATCAACTGGTAGTGTTATATCTCAAGCTTGCTTATTCGTGACCTATTAAAAATTTTCCTTCCTCAATTAGCAATTATCAATTAACATCAATTTTTCGATGCTAAGGATAATACCAAACGATTAACCAAACGACCATCTGGTAACTGATAAAAATTTAGTTCCTGCCCTAATTTTTCAATTATCTGTTGGCAAATTAATAAATGTAAACCCGGAGGTTTTTGCAAAGTTGAGGGTGCAAGGATGTCCAAAGATTTATAGTGATTTAAATCTTCTAATAAACCAACTTCAATAGCACCATTGTCTGTAATTGATACTTCAAGGCAACTACTATCTAAGCGACGACACCAGATATCAATTCTGCCTCCTATAGGAGAGCGATCGCAAGCAACTATTAAAATCTCATGTATGACCAGTTCAATTTTGTTTAGATCGCCAATTATGAATAAGGAAGATTTAACATTGGGTATGTAACCGGACTCAGAGGAGCTTTCACTCATCTGTTGACCTAAACCATGTACCCCAATCCACAGCTTGTTTCTCTTAATTAAAGAATCTACCCGTTCTAGGGATTTTTTGATTATGGTAGCAATGGGTTTTTTCTGAGGATTACTTTGTAAATTCCATTCTTCCTGTTCCAATACTCCAGTGACCGATGATGTTGTCCGAACCAACTGTTTAAGGAGTTGTTGATAGCGCATATGGACTAAATCATTGCCATTGACATTTAATTCTTGAATTTTACCAACTAGGGAAGCTGTATTCGCTTGATATTCTTCCAATAAACGGTGTTTATACCAGTTTATCTGCTGTAAATTTTCATTCTTTAATTGCAGAGTACGAGTGATTTGCTGTTGACGACGAGACCATGATAATTGACATACCAGAGTTTCCACCGCGCTCAAACTTTGTTCCGACCAGCATCTATCGTTATAATCGGCAATAACTAATACTCCCGTGGGTTGATACTCTGCCGTAGTGCGTAAGGCTACAACCAAAATTTCACCGATACCAGAACCGTAGAGCCATTTTCTGGTATCGGGAAGCAAATCTTTAACTTGTAAACTAAGCAAACCATCAGTTTGAAATGCCCAATATATTAAAGCCTCGGTTTGGAGAGGAATTACTGGATCTTTAGAAACTTCAAATTTATCATTGCGAATAACTCCGGGAATGACTTTCGCTATACTATCGCCTATTTCCCAAGTCAATAGTAATACTAGGGGAGAATCTAATACAGAAGCAATTTGCTTCATTGCTACTGTTTCTAAATAATTTTCTTCTCTATCGGTTCCCATATTTTGGGCTGATTCGAGGGTGCGCAGACATTGATGAAAACTGGCTAATATTTGCTGACGTTGCTGATTCATCTGATGTAGCTGTCCTTGACGAACAACTACACCTAGTTGTCGTGCCACAGCTTGAATTAATTCTTTTTCTAAATTAGTCCAGGAACGATGAATATTACTTGTTAACATCAATAATACTGATGGAAAATCATCACCCAAACAACTACATACAAGAAGCGATCGCGCTCCTAAGTCTTGTAAGCTCGAACGCCAATTATAAAGCCGCAAATCCTCTTCTAGGTTTTCAATATCAATAACTGAGGATGAACGTTTTAATAACTGGGAATCAACTTCTTGTATGGGATTTAGTCCAGATTCTAAATCTTCGCCTCTTGGAGATTTATTTTGATAAAAAACTTGATATTTGTTTTTTTGAGGATCATATTCCAATACAAAAAATTGAGTGGCTGCAAATCGTTTCAAAGTTTTGACAGCGCAATCTTCTAAAACTACTTCCAATTCTAAATCGTTACAAATTCCTTTCAACAGCCCTGTACTAACTTGAGCATCTTCTTTCACTTGCTCAATAGTGCTTTCCATTTTTTCGACTGGTGCAACTAAAGAAACTAAACCCGCAGCACCTCTAACGAAAGTTTTCTCTGTTTCTCCCCAAATTCGAGAATCTTTATCTTCCACTGCTAAAAAGCCCAAAAGCTCTTTTTGCCAGATAATTGGAGCTGCTAATATGCTACGAATTTGCAAAGTTTCCAGTAGTTTTTTTGTGAAATCACTTTTTAAAGAACTGCGACTTTCACCAATGAAAACAATTTGATCCATCGCCAAAGTATAGTAGAAATCGCTTAACTCATCGATAGGAATCTCTTTATTCTTTTTCCGATCGTGAGAAACTCCCTGCCTATAATGTAATGATCTAGTGGCTAATTTATTGGATTTACTGCTGACCCGTTGCCAAAAATAACCACCTTTACGCTCAAACCAGTAGACATTTGTACGACTTGCACCAATAAAATTTTGCGTAGCATATACTACAGCTTCTAATCTTTTATCTAAATCACTTAAATTACGTAAATTCTCCAGTAATTTAACCATTGGTTCATCAACACGCTTGACTTGCTTATGCCTTAAATCAATCTCATGTTGATGAATATGAGTTGCTAATTCACCGACAACTAACATCAATTTTGCTCTAGCTTCACCAGCTATGAGATATCCCCAACGTTTTGATGCTAATAATACTATTCCTAAACAACAATCTTTGTAGCGGATTGGTAAAATAATTGTCCCTTGCAGGTCATATTTCTGGGCTATTTCTCGCCATCCTTCAGTCCGCATCTCCACTCTTAAATCGGCGACACCTAAAGGACGCTGCTCAACCACTACCTGTTCTAATAGATCTCCTGGACTAATAACTAAACGTTGCTTCAAAGCCTTGGTATTATCCCCAGGAATAATCCCTCCTTTGCCACATAACATATGATTTAGACGTTCATAAAGAGCGACCCAAATCAGACTATACTCAAAATTCTCTTTGAGATAAATAATAATTTTGTCAATTAAAGCATCAATATTGTCTTCTTCCCGGAGGTCTTGGAGAATCCGTCCTAATGAAACAATTTGATGTTCGGCGGCTGTGAATTTATGTGGCTGCCTCATTAGAATAAATATTTAACATAGCTTGCTAATATATAAGATGCCCATAATCACACCGTAACTAATAGCTTTTATGGTGTACAAATAAAAATTCTCAGAAACTAAACACAATTGGATATTTATCAAGCCATATTACGTCCGTTTTTATTTAATTTGCTCAAAGCCGATCCTGAATGGTTACATCACTTTACAATTAGTAGTCTGAATTGGATAAACAAAAATAGTGATTGGGGCGATCGCGGATTTAATGCTTCTTTAAGAAGTTATCTTCAGCAAAATTTATGTTTATCCGATCTTCATTTAGAACAAAATCTCTTTGGTTTAAACTTTCCTAACCCCGTCGGTTTAGCCGCAGGTTTTGATAAAGATGGTTTAGCAGCAGGTATTTGGTCAAGTTTTGGCTTTGGTTTTGCTGAACTTGGTACAGTGACTTATCAAAAACAACCTGGTAATCCGGCACCGCGATTATTTCGTTTACCCTCAGATAAAGCCGCCCTCAACCGCATGGGATTTAATAATAGTGGTGCAGCAGTATTAGCGACTCGTTTATCACAAGAAAATTTTCGTTCTCCCTTAATCCCTATAGGAATAAACTTAGGTAAATCAAAAGTTACTCCTTTGGAAAAAGCACCCCAGGACTATTTAGAAAGCTTCCGCTTACTCAAAGATTTAGGAGACTATTTTGTTGTCAACGTTTCTTCACCAAATACTCCAGGACTGCGATCGCTTCAAGATGCTTCTGCTTTAAGCGCAATTTTGCAGGTATTACAGCAAGAAAATACAAAGCAAAAACCAGTACTTGTGAAAATATCTCCCGATTTAGAATTAGAAGCTATTTCCGAAATTATCCCCCTAGCCAAAACTTATAAACTAGCTGGAATTATCGCCACTAATACCACCATTCGTCGAGATGGATTGCAAACACGAATCATTACCAAAACTGGTTTACCACCCCAAAAAGAAGCAGGTGGAATTAGTGGGGCACCATTACGCGATCGCGCCACAGAAGTAATTCAATTTATTTGGCAGCAAACTCAAGGAGAAATTCCCATAATTGGCGTTGGAGGGATATTTACAGCCCAAGACGCTTGGGAAAAAATCACTGCTGGTGCTAGTCTTATACAAGTTTACACGGGCTGGATTTACGAAGGTCCCTTCATGGTAAGTAGAATTTTGGCGGGTTTGAGAAGTAAACTTGAAGAAAATAAACTTAGTTCAATTTCTGAAGCTGTAGGTTATAGCGAAAAGAAAAAGATAAAGAAGTGATTCTCCCATGGGGAATTCAAAATTCAAAATACTTGCTACCCAAGAAGCAAGCTACAAAATTCAAAATTCCGTCATTCACTTCTTAAACTTTCGTTCTCACTCAGCTAAGCTGTCTCATTATCTTCCACAGGAAAAAACTCCTTAGTTGATTTAGAGTAGTTCCAAGCAATACCATCTGGATCGCGATCGCGAGACCATTCGGGAAATTTTGGGTCGTTACGACGCTTATAAACAGTACTGGAATAAACACCTAACCTTTTTGCTAGTTCTGATTGAATCAAAGAACCAAATAAAAGTTGTTCTCCTAAAGACTTTGCTTTAGAACTATCTGTTGACTCTAACTTTTCTTCTTCTGCTACTAAATTAGATTCTTCAGCAGCGACGGTTTGTGTTGAAACTTCAGATTCTGATTCAACCTCTTTCTGAACTACTTCTGGTTTAGATATTGGTGCAGCTAAAAGTTCGGTGCTAGCAGATGATAATACTTTTGCTGGAGATTCATCATATTCTGGTTCGCTACTATCTAATATGCTTCCTAGAGTACTAGAGGTAATAAATTGATAAACCTTATTTCCATCTGGATCGTCGATAATACTGGCACCAAATTCTTCAGCCTTCGTATCTAAATAACGTTTTGACTTAGAACCAGAAAAATTACCTTTGACTGATAAGTCTATAGGTGTAATTCTGCCCTGATTTTCCTGTATCAACCGATTAAACAATGGGTTTGTCTTTGTACACCACTGTTGCCATTGATAAGTCTGAAGTAATCTTAGACCTACCAGTAAAGCTAAAACAAGCAGCCAAATTCGCCAAGTATTGACAAAGAAAATAATCCCTATCGAAATTGGCAAAATCAGAACTAAAAAACTTTTCCCATAACTTAAAGATGTTTTTTCACTCATGCCCCTATTTGCTGAAATATATAATTGGAAAAATTGGAAAAAATTAGGAAATATTACTATCTTTGCAAAAATTGGGACATTTGTTTGTAGCAATTGCTGATTTGCCGCCTTTTTTTACAATCAAAAATAATTCTAATTAAGTCAAATAGTTGAAGCTATAGGCAAAAATAACACAATTATGGCAAAAAAAATTTTTGCTTTTTGCCATAATTTTCTCAATATTTACGATTGTAAATACTCATATAAAGTAAATATTACTTAATAATAACCATTGTCTTTGTGTAATCTCTGGAATTACATAAAGATGAGCTTTTTAATGGAGGTTATGGAGATATTAAAGTCTGAAATACTTATTCTCTCCTCACTATCAGGTAAGTCATAAAAAATATCTCGGTAGTAAGGATGCCCCAGACTATTTATAGCTGGGGAAGTACTTGGAAGTGCGTATCAGGATTAGTCTTAACGGGCTACACCTACAATTCCCGTCTTTTTAAAGCGGGGTCAGTGAAACGATCTTTATGCTTATTGACCCTTGACATAATATAATACACATACTACATTAATAATACAAAGGAAAGATTACGAGACGAGGTTTACCTTCTCCTTGTATATTCAAGCTTTGTATGCGGGGGTAGCTCAGTAGTAGAGCAACGTAAATATCCTTTTTCGATACTTACCCAAAACTGGGACGCAGAATTAGGGTTATCGCCTGTTAAGCCGTTGGTCGCAGGTGCAAATCCTGCCCTCCGCGCCAAATTTATGAAGAGGTAGCCAAGTAGTAAGGCGGTGGAAGGGTAAATTTACCCATATTCCTTAGTCAATAACTTACCCATTAGGGACGACGAATTGAGGATTATCGTCAATCCATCATGCGCAGGTGCAAATCCTGCCCTCTTCGCCAAATTTAGTTTAAATTTAGTTTAAATTTAGTTTAAAAACTTTCATTTTGCAGGGATAGTTTAGTAGCCTAAAACGCCGTAAATATCCTTATTCAAAATTTACCCAATTTTGGGACGAAGAATTGAGGTTTATCGCCTTCCAAGCCGGATACGTGGGTGCAAATCCCACTCCCTGCTCCAATTAATTAAAAGTAATTTGGGTGCAAGATTTGCGCCCCTATATAAATTTTAAAGTTAAATTAAAGTCAAAATTTTAACTTTAATATGTGGCGAGTAGCTCAGTAGTAGAGCGCTAAATATCCTTATTCACAACTTACCCATGAGGGACGAAGAACTAAGGGTTATCGTTTAGGGAACGAGAGGTCGCGGGTGCAAATCCCGTCTCGCCACCTTCTTTTTGCCTGTAAGGGCTGGAGGTATAAAAAAATGAGTTATAAATTTTTTACACAAAAGAATAAAAATAAAAATAAAAATAAAAAAACTAATCAAACTCAGCCCATCCCCGGACGGGAATCAGAAATGATTCAGGGACTTAGTGGCGGTTATATGTTTGATGCTGGTATTTGGCAAATGCTCCGTCGTTGTTTACTAACTGGTACTGCGCAAAGCACTTATTATGCTGGTAAACGGGAATTAACAGAAGATTTTGTTAATACCCTCAAAGAAGCGATCGCTAAAAATCCTGGTCGAGTTGCTCAAGAAATTGTTTATGCTAGCGATGGACGAGCAATTAATAACAGCGCTCCTATTTTTGCCTTAGTTTTGCTTTCCATGGGAGAAGCACGGGAAGCTAAAAGCGCTTTCACAGAAATTTTCCCTCAAGTTGTACGTACAGGTAGCCATTTTTACGAGTGGTTGAGCTATACCAAGTCTTTCCGAGGTTTCGGTAAAGTCGTACGGGAGGCTGGTAATAAGTGGTTGCAAAGGGAAGATGTAAAAGGTTTAGCATATCAACTATTGAAATATCAGCAACGTCATGGTTTTTCCAATCGCGACGCACTAAGATTATTTCACGTTAGACCAGCTACAGAAGACCACCAACTTTTGTATAACTGGGTAGTTAAAGGCTGGCAGGAACTACCCACAAATATTCCTAGTGCAGCCTTAGCCCAGATTTGGTGGTACGAATGGTTGAAGCGTAACCCAGATCAAACTCATGAAGCTATTCTCAAGGGAAGACTTACCCACGAAATGGCTGTACCAGTCGGCAAAATGGATAAGCAAGCTTGGCAATTGCTTTTCAATGAAATGCCAATTGGTGCAATGTTACGTAACCTTGGTTCCCTAACTGAGTTAGGTGTACTCAGAAGTGACACACCGGAAAACTTAGATCGAATTGAAGCAGTTCTCAATGACCCACAACGTTTACGTAAAGGTCGCATTCACCCCATTGATGTTTTGAAAGCCCTCAAAACCTATCAATCTGGTGGAAGACTAGGACGTAGTAAGAAAACTTGGAAACCAATCTCTCGGATTTCAGACATTTTAGAAAAAGCCTTAGAACTTTCCTTTGATGTCGTTGAACCAACAGGTAAAGTTTTTTTACACGCCGTTGACGTATCTGGTTCTATGGGCAGCTTAGTTGCGGATATGGGTTTAACTTGCTGTGAAATTGCTACCACAATGGCATTAGTTACAGCTAAAGCCGAGAAAAATTATACAATTCGAGGTTTTGCTAACGATTTCCGTGATTTGCGTATTACAGCCAAAGACAGTTTTAGTTCTGCTTTAGCTAAGGCTAGAAATCTAAACTTTGGTTCTACAGATGCATCTGTCGCTTACGACTGGATGATTAAGAATAAATTTAAAGCCGATGTAGTATGTTTTTGGACTGACTCTGAAAGTTGGGCTGGTAGAAGACATCCAACACAAGCTTTACAAGAATATCGTCAAAGGGTTAATCCCAATCTTAAAGCTGTATATGTAACTCTGACACCATACAGAATTACATTAGTAGACCCAAAAGATTCAAACTCCTGGGATATGGGAGGTTTTGACCCCAGCGCACCCCGTTTGATTCAAATGTTAGCTACAGGGGAGTTATAGAATCAATTAGATGTTAAATACCAGAGGTACAATTCATTGTGCCTCTGTATAAAAATATTTATCTTGGCGGGTTTTCCCTTATTCAAAACTAACCTTAAAAGGACGAAGAATATAGGGTTATCGGTTTAAATCTCGAAAGAGGTAAGTGGGTTCGATCGCCACACTCGCCGTTATTACGATTTATCTCGATTTGTTAAACAAACAGGGAAAGACCAATATAGGTTAAATTAAGGAAGTATAAATTTATTAATAAAGAGAATTAAATAAATATATTTTGATGAAATTTTGTGCCTTACTACTGTTACTTCTTAGTTCATTTTTTACAGTTTCACCTTCGATGGCTGCAAGTTCTGACTTTTCTATGTGTCGTATATACGACGGTCATCAGGTTTGCGTAGTTAGCAAAAAACGTAGTCCTAAAAGATATTGGAATTTTAGAGTTGTTACCAGTATTGATGGGAAAGAAAATCCTGAAGAAATCTACAACTGTCGGGGAAAGTTTAAAATTCTGGATGGAAAAATCTCATCATTTGCAAAGAACGATCCACTTGAATTGATTTGCCCTTCTTTTAGAAAATAATTAAAAAAATATTTAATACTTATCCTGCGCTAGCGCGCT
>JBCCDM010000150.1:0-13519 GCA_039030795.1 Cyanobacteria bacterium P01_A01_bin.84 | reverse complement strand
GCAGATCTTTCTCACCTCGGCCTATCGTTTCGCCGACGCGTCCGTGATTGCCCCGTTTGACTATGCCTCGATGCTGTTCGCGATCATCATCGGATTTGTTTTCTTCGACGAAGTGCCTACACAGCAGATGTTGATTGGCGCGTCGCTGGTGATCATAGCAGGGATCATCATCATTGCCCGTGAACGCTATCTGGGTCTGCAACGCGGTCAGGCTCGGGCGATCAAAACACCACAGGGTTAGCGATCCTTCCACGCATATACGAGGTAGGCCGGTTTCATAAGCCATCTGCGGAACCGCCCCAAAGGAAACCGCCGCGGCGGATGCCGCATCTGCGCGGGATAAGGACGATCCGGCGTTTTGCCCTGCGCCAAATCGGCCAGAAGGGCGCCGGAATAGCTCCCCATCGACACACCGTTGCCGTGATAAGCAAAACCGGCAAAGCCGCCCTCCATATCCGGGATCGGGCCAACGTAGGGCACGAAATCTCTCGTGAGGCACACGAAACCCGACCAGTAATAGGGCGTCTCCACATGGCGCCAAGCTGGAAACATCTCGTCGAAATCGGCGCGGATGCGGGCCTTGTTCTCTGTTTCAGTCTCGTGCGTGTGCTTCAAAGCCCCGCGCATCCCAAACAGCATCCGGTTGTTCGGCATCAAGCGAAAATAATGCAGCAGTTTGCGCGTGTCATAACACATCTGATTGCTGGTCCAGCCCTGCGCCGATAGCTCCTCATCGGTCATTTCGCGGGTCACGATGATGCTCGATTGGGTCGGAATATAGCGGCCCTTCATCCATTTCGGGATGTTGTCAGAGCTGTAGCCATTTGTGGCAACAATGAACGTAAGTTATTCTAGGTAAACCGTCTAAATCAATGCTATGATTTCCGTATGGATTTTCTAACACATAAAGTAATTTTTCTATCAATTTATTCGGTGTCATACTTTCGGGATGTATCGTTGTAAATAAGGCTTTATTTTGCATTCTTTGAGAACGCATTAATTGTTCTTGAGAAGGTTTGACCCGGGGTACAATCACCGCAGGTTTTGCCGCAGATAGAATTTCACATATAGTATTGTAACCAGCCATCGAAACTACTGCATCTGAAGCTTCCAGATAACTCATCAAGTCATCGGTAAACTCTCTTATCTTGACTTGAGGATTTAGTTTTGCTACTTGATGAATAGCTTGTTTTTGCAATATTGGCATTTCTGGACCGCAAATAATTAAACTTTTAATTGGGTATTTAAGATTAGCTCGATTGACTAATATTTGTAGTCCTTTTAGGTAATTATCAATTAACTGATAACCATCTTCTCCACCACCAGGAGTGACTAATACTAATTTTTCGTTATATTTTAAATTTAATTCTTGACGAACATTAGCTTTACTTTTATTTCCAGATGGACGACGGAGATAACCACAAAATTTCACTTTTTCTATGAGTTTTTGTGGTAACTGATATTCTTGACGAAAATCTAAAACATCAGGGGTTCCTACAACTAATAATGATTCATAATATTTCTCAATGGCTGCATAGTAACCCTCTTTTTTCCATTCATAGATAGTTCTTTCGGGATTATCAAGAATATCTCTAAACAGTAAAATTAGCTTTGTTTTTGCTAAGTATTTGTGTAAGTAACGAACTGTAGCAATTAACTCATTCTTAATTCCGTAAGCTTTTTTATCTACTAAAAACAAATCGGGTTGATAGTTCATTGCTGCGGATAAAATGATACGCGATCGCAGTTTAATTGTATCCTCAATATTCATTCCCAAGTACTTGACTGCAACCTCTCCGGTTTCTCCTCGATTCAAGCAGGGAAGTTTAATATAATCTAGTCCTTTGGGTAAGCGAAATCCTTGTAACATTGGTGAACCAGATAGTAATAAAATTGAGAGTTCAGGAATCTCTTTCAGTAGATGTTCGCAAATAGCTAACATTCTCCGAATATTACCAAGACCAAATGTATCGTGAGAATATACCATTAATCTCATTATCAAAAGCCTCAATTTGATTTTCGATTTAATTAGGGAAAAAAGAAAAATGTTTAGAGTAAAATCGAGAATATAATTAAATAAAAAACTCTTAAATAGATTATTAATTTCAGCAATTTGAGTATTATCTAACTTCCCTGTTGATAATATTGGAATAATTTAAGTCATGTTTCTTTTCCCAATACATATCTTCTTTCTTATTAATTAATTCTTTATGAAATTTTAATGAGAAATTTCTCACGAATGAAGTTTTACTGTATCTTTTCCTTCTCAAATACTTGCTACGTAAGCTTTACAGCTAGTGTTTCTTGAAAGTTCAAAGAGCTTTGTACAACTCAGCCTTAATTTTAATCTCAATTATGAGATAGCTCTATTGGAGGTAGTAGCGGGAGCGATCGCGTCATTTTTTACAACAAAATCTGTAGGTAAAGGTACGGAGTTAGGTTTATCTATCAGTTACCAAATTATTGTTGAAAAACATAGTGGTAGATTATTATGCAATACCAAACCAGATGAAGGGACTGAATTTGCGATTGAGATTCCGATTCAGAACAGTTAAATCAGAATTTGCTTATTTTTGCAGACGATAACCCATCCCACGGACTGTTTCAATTAAATCGCTACCTATTTTTTTGCGTAAATAACCGACGTAAACATCAACAATATTGGAACCTGGATTGTAATCATAACCCCATACTCGATCTAATAGTTGCTCTCGACTCAAAACTTGTCCTGGATGACGAAAAAAGGTTTCTGCTAGGGTAAATTCTCGTGCGGGTAGTTCAATACTTTCTCCGTTAATTTTAACTTTACGCGATCGCAAGTCTAAAACCACATCTCCTACCTTTAACAGATTCTCTTTTGGGGGCTGAGTATTGTTATGATTGCGCAATCGGGCTTTGATTCGCATTAATAATTCTTCAAATCGAAACGGTTTAGTTAAATAATCATCTGCACCTGCTTCAAACCCTGCGACTTTATCTTGAATGTCGTCGCGAGCAGTCAAAATAATTACTGGTATATTTTCACCTTGTCCGCGTATCTCCTCTAAAACCTCTATCCCGTCTTTACCGGGCAAACCCAAATCTAAAATCATCAGGTCAAAATCAGCACCTATGACTAGATCGGTTGCAGAAACAGCATCATTGGCTACAGTAGTAGTAAAATTGTGCGATCGCAATCCCTTTTCCAGAAATGCAGCGATACGGGGTTCATCTTCAACGATGAGAATTCGATTCATCGGAACTGACCTCTACTGGTGGTTCTATAGGTAAGACAACATTAAAGGTGGAACCAGTTCCCAATTTACTTTTTATATAAACTTGACCGTGATGTGCCTCAGAAATAACTTTGACAATGGATAAACCTAATCCAGCCCCCTCAGAAGGACGACGATTAGCAGTAGCACGAGCAAAACGTTCAAAAATCCGCTTCTGGTCTTCCGGAGCAATTCCTTCTCCTGTATCTTTCACCCAAAACCGGATTTGTCCCTTATAAATACCAGAACCGACAAAAATCGTATCATTTTCTCCTGTATGTTGTGTAGCATTTTGTGCCAAATTCATTATTGTCTGGGTTAATCGCTGGGGGTCTATAATTACATTACCCTTGCCCACCCCAGCTAATTGCCAATTGCGAGATGCTAAGGCTTTGACCTTACTAAATAATTCTTCTGTAAATTCACTCAGGTTCACTGTCTCGAAGACAAGAAAATCGGGACGTTCTGCTTTCGCTAACAATAACAAGTCATCCACAAACCGACTCATGCGATCGAGTTCATCCATGACTAAAGCAACTGTTTCCCGTTGTTCCTCCGGGTCATCCCCCATTAATTCTAAATGTCCGCGAATAATTGTAATCGGAGTCCGGAGTTCATGTCCTGCATCGTTAATAAAGTTGCGTTGAGTTGCAAATGCAGCCTCCAGCCGATCCATCATGGCATTAAAAGTCTTCGCTAATTCAGCAATTTCTCCCTGACCGTCCACAGAGATGCGCTTAGTTAAATTTGATTCACTAATTGATTGGGTTGTCCGAATCAAGAAGCGTAACGGTGCTAAAACCCGACTCGCTGCAAACCAAGTCAACACTAAAGCTAAACCGAGAGCAAGCAACTTCATTTCTGAGATTACTTGTAATGCTTCTAAGGCTTCTTTCCGTTCTCCTGCGGTGGTATGAGCAACGATAAACACCCCCATGACTTCATTGTTAATCCTAATAGGGTCAGCAATATAAAGAACGCTATCAACCCTGGGATCCTCTACCTTGATTTCTCCTTGAGAACGTTCTGTTACATTTAACCAATTCTTTACTAAAGGTGAATCTCGGTCAATAACATCAGGTAAAGCTCGCGGAGTTGATTTATAAGGTTTACCCTTGACCACTGCAATGAAAAAAACATCATCATCTGGTAACTCATCGGAAAAATGAATATCGAATATTTCTGTTAACTCCTCGATATTTTGGGGTGGTTCCCAAATAATGTTATCTCTGCGTCTGCGTAAACGGTCTAAATCCTCCTGGTCTTCACTTTTATAACCTTTTGTAACAATTTGTCGAAATTGAGCAATCTCCTCGGCTATATCTTGCTTTACCCGCGCTTGTACCCGTGCAAATAAACGCTGATGAATTGCTGGAATCGCGATCGCGCTGAAAAAAACCATGGACAACAAGTACCATAGTAAAATCCGGGTGCGAGCTTCACCAAATATTTTTAACCGACTGCGGAGGATATTAACAGATTTTGGCTGAAAGTTACCACTGCCCATATTCTGTAAAATTTTGTATTTAATACTTTTATAATAATATTTAATATAATTTAATCCTTAGTTTAGGAGTATTTAGGCTGAGCTTTTTAATTAACAAAATAAAAAGTGATACTCAAAAACCCAGATGGTACTGAAACCTACTATAAAAGATTTTGCAATCCTACTTCTGAAAGTTTATTGTTTTTACACGGAATTGGTGCAGACCATGCTATGTGGCGACTGCAAATACAAAAATATGCTTCCTTTGGGTATGATATCCTTGTACCTGACCTTTTTGGTCATGGACTTTCTTCAAAGTTGAGTCATATCAATTTCTATGATTGGCATAATCAAATTAAATGGCTCTTAGAGGATAGCAATGTGGAAAAGTGTACTCTAATTGGAGCTAGCATGGGTGGAGTCATTGCCCAATCATTTGTAGTCGCTTATCCATATTTGGTAGAAAAAATCATCATTACTGACTCATTCGGGGAACTCAAGACATTGAAAGAGAAGATGTTAGGACTCTCTCAAGTCTTTGGATTTTACTTATTCAAGATATTAGGTAACAAGATGATGGCAAAAGGGATACGCTCTACATACAAAGCCAGCTATGCTCGGGAAGCTCAAAATTATTTTGGGCAAGCCAGTTTAAATGTAGACTTAAATCAGATAATAATGGCTAGGAAGGCGATTAATCAAATCAATGTGTTAGATAAATTGAAATCTATAACCATACCTGCTTTAGTAATTGTTGGTGCAGACTTCGGTGATTCTTTTATTGAAATCAACCGAAAAATTGCAGATTCATTACCTAACTCTGAGTTCGTCATATTAGAAAAATCAATGGATCCATCGAATCTAGTAAACCCTGTGGAATTTGATAAACAAGTACTTAGATTTTTGAATCAAAATCAGGACTACGCAAAAGTAATTTCCGCCAACTTGTACTAGTAAATTCCTATTTTAATCAGATTTTTGCTTCGCACGACGTAAACGATTCCGCAAACTTTGCCCAGAAGAAGGTGCTTTTTGCATTTGTCGTCTTTTCCGTAATGCAGGTTTTCTAATTTTCCTTTTACGAGAAGATGTAGCTGAATTTTTACGCTGACGACGTAGTGAATTACGTAATCGTCGCTGCTTGGAAGATGCACGATTAATTCGTTTGCGATTAAGCGATCGCTGTCTTCTTTTTGTTGATGAAGATGCAGCTTGATTTCTAGTTCTAGTCTGTCTAATTTTTAATGGTTTTTTTCTTCTTCTGCTAGAAGAAG
Source organism: Cyanobacteria bacterium P01_A01_bin.84 (assembly GCA_039030795.1). Classification (GTDB taxonomy): domain Bacteria; phylum Cyanobacteriota; class Cyanobacteriia; order Cyanobacteriales; family Nostocaceae; genus JBCCDM01. Next base: position 7,505 of record JBCCDM010000150.1, on the reverse strand, counting down.
CAGGTCTTTGACGTTTAGTAGTATTTACAGAAGAATTTACAAATCTTCGTTTGCGTCTGGTACTTCTTTGAGTAGTTCCAGTTGAAACAGTGGGACTTGTTGATGTAACTGAGCGCCGCTTTCGTCTAGTAACTTTAGTGGTAGAGTTATTTGAACGATTAACTACTCTACTTCGTCTTTGTGCTGCTCTTTTCTTTTTACGTTTTTTGATTGCCCGATGGCGTTGTGAACCTTCAATTGCGTACTCTGTAGCAATTGCAACTCCTCGTCTACCACTAGAACTCTTCTTGAGTTTCCATTTCCGCGCTCTTCGCAGGTGTTCCTTATCTAATCTACTATTTCCACTAGAACTTAACAGCCGCACATTCGTAACTTTACCCTTTTTATCTGTATCAACAGCTACTTTGACTCTTCCTTCAACTCCACGCTTTTTTGCCCAGCTAGGATAATTAACCCTGCATTTACGACAAGCTGCACGTCCATCACCATTCCCAGAACTAGAGTTATTAGAACTTGGTGCCAGTTTTGGTTTGGGAATTCTTGGTGCTGTCGCTACTTTGGAATTACCTGTAGGTTTTTTTGTGTTACTAAGATTTCTGTTCCCTCCGGTTTTCTGAACCCTGCCAGCATTATTTATACCAACAGCAGAATTATTATTTTGGGTATTAGATGAAGAAGATCGAGTTTGAGTTGTTCTGGAATTTCTAATTCCTATGAATGTTCCTCTTAATTTTTGGCTACTTTGTTTGACAGTAGAGGACTGGGAAATAATTGAATCATTATTACTGATCGACTCAGTGTTGGTAACTAATTTTGGTGTACTTTGACTTGAAGTACTTTTGGAATCTCTAACTTTAGCTAAGGAATCCCGCAACTTTTGGATATTTGAGGTTTGAGGATTAGAAACAGGCTTTGATGTAGAATTTTGCTGATTAATTTGAGAATCTTTAACCTCTGGGATCCGATTCGTGTTACGAATTGAAGATATAGGGCTTTGTTGAGTATCAGTATTATTCTCTGTAACAACTTTGTTACTAATTTTTTCAGAATCTAGAGTTTGTTTAGATTTTGCGTCAGAGCTTCGTGTTTCTGTATTTACTTGCTTTGTGGACTGTTGTACCTTAGAAACTTTTATTTTTTGATTAGCAATTTTTTTTGGTGGATTAGTTGTTGAAGCGGTAATTGGTTTTGATACTGATGCAGATACGGGAGGATTGAGTGAGCGACTTCCAATACTCAACTCTTCTGACTTGGGATCCTTATTTACCCTAGTAATAACTTTAGGAGTATTTTTAGGGAGAAATTCTTGTTTTGGTTTTTGTTTTGGTTCTATTTTTGGCTCCTCCGGAGCTTCTTCCAGAAGAGTTATTTCAACTGGTTCATCTTCTATCTCCAGTACATTTGCCGAGAAATTACTAAGTCCATAAGCTATGAATCCTATATGTAAAGCCAGAGAGCTTAAGATACTATATGTCAGAAAACTTCTTAGAGCTACACTTTCTTTCTCTCTATGTCTCAGAGATGCGCCAGAAGAACTCATAATTATTTAAATATATTTGCAATAATAGTATAATTTATAAGAAGAAGGTACAGGTATCAATTAACAATTAATTGCAATTTTTAAACAAAATGTAATATTTTCACAAAAATTGCAAAAAAGCAATTTAACCTTAATTTATTTCTTGATAAAGGTAGGAACTGAAGAAATAAAATTGTTTTATCTCAGGACTTACAAAACGAAGATTTGTCATTGCGACCGAAACGTAGTGTAGGACTCACCTAGCGTCTCCGTGAGGAGAAGCATAATTCCTACCGAACACGCTACCGCATTTACGTAATATAGCGCTAGCTAAGGCGAGGACTCCGCCTTCACGCTAGCGTATTCGACAGAGCTTATACGTCGCAAACGGAAAGTCCTATCGGACACACTACGCGTTTGCTCCATAAACGCGTTAGCTAACGTAATGCCGTCATTACGTAGCTTTTGCGTAAATGTATCTAAAAAATACTTAAATCTTAAATAATTTCTAAAACTTAAAACTTAGTTTTTACCAAGCTAATGTATACTAAAGCATGATTGACAAATTTATTCATTTACTTTAGTTTTAAATGATAATATCTATCATTAATTAATTTTTTAAATTTAAAATTTTGATAGATAATACAGTCATAAACTAAATTTTTCGAGAGATGAAAAGGTAAATCACGGTCGTATTGTGGCAGTTATGGATAAAGTACGGCAGGTAAAAGGAGTGAAGTTAGCGATCGCTACTCGTAAAAAGTAATTGAATTATATAAGTGTTTTTATTGATTCTTTTGTAGAGAAGTTTTTTGTAGATTCACATTTTGCACCAAGAAAGTCATGTAAATAAATAGTACTCAGTATCTTCAACCGTTTGGGACTGAAAGTCCCAGGCTAAAACAAAGTCCTCTAAAAGAGGACTGAATAAATCTTAATTTAGGAGTAGAGACTTTCTTATGAACTATCTCTACATTCATTATTTTATGGAGATGTGCCTTCAAGATGTGTAATTTATACAACTATTCTACATAGTTGATACTTATTCTACTTCCACAGTTCTCTCCAAGCACCCGTTACCTTAAATCCACCAGGTATTAGGTTTAATTTTAAGGAACCGTAGGGAAAATTATTACAAGTCGGACCAAAGCTAGTACCGCAGATATCTCCAGCACCATAACCTCTTGCACCACGTGTACCTAAGTGAGAGTAGGTATTTTTCCCTGAGACCCAGTAACCATTTCCAAACCAAGTAGTGTTTTTGCGTCCCACTTTAAGAACACAACGCAGACCTCTACCTTTGCGTCCACCCCTAGATACTGGTACTGAATCTGATACTCGATACTGGTCAAAATATTTTCCACAAGTCTTTGGTCTTCTTAAAGGTTTGTAATTAGTAGCTTTGAGTGCAATCCATTCTTCATTCCACGCACCAGTAACACGAATTCGAGATGAATTAATTACTTGGATTTTTAGATTACCAGGGAAATTACCTTTAAAATCTTCACCGTTACCAAAAATATCAGAAGCATAACCTTTGAGATTTTGTCTGTTTCTACCAAAAGCATGACCTACATGACGGTATGTTTTACCTTGCCAATTACCTTCACCATACCAGGCGATCGCTGGTAAACGTCTTTTTGCTAAAGGTCGGGGTTGACCAAATTTAACGCAACGGATACCTTTACCTTTAACGTTGTTCAGAGACCTAACAACATAGGTTTTCATATGAGATCCGCAACTAAACTTACTTCTAACTGGAGCTTGGAAATCTTTAGGGATTGTGGGAATTTGAGCTAATGCAGTGCCACAAGTAGAAATTGCTAATATACTACCAATAAATAAGGATTTTACTGTTGAGTTAAACATAATCATATCTTGTTGTAGTAAAGTTTGAAAAAGCGTTTTTGCTTTCTTAATTGTTCTTTAGGTTGGCTGGCGTAGTTTTATGCAACAAAGACAAACTATTATTGAAATTTTTTCTACTTTCTTACAATTTGATGCCGAATACTTCCGTGGTTGGTCTACGGATACAAGATTAAGGCGTAGTATGGAAAGTTGCTTAAAAAAGTCAGTAGATAATATAAAATTTTTAGATGAATCAGATACCCAAGAAAACTTCTGGGCACTTTACTGGTATAAAATTTGGCAATGTAAGACAGCAAGAATTGCAAAAGAGCACCTAAGTGCTTATTTGCAAGAAACTTGTTATTGGGTTGCAAAAAAATCTACTGATAGTTTTGCTAGTAACCAATATAAAATTTCTGATTGTTTTCAAATTGCGATCGCAAATGTGGATAAGGTTCTACAAAGTTTTAATCACCATCAGAGTTCTGCTCTGAAAAGTTATGCAGGGATGGTTTTTCATAGCACTATCCGCGATACACTAAGACAGCGCCATGAAATTGATATTTGTTCGGCTTGGGGACTATTACGTAAAGTGAGTCAAAAGCGATTAAGCGAGTCTTTAAATACTGTTGGATTGGGAAATGATGATGTAAAAGCTTATATTACAGTCTGGAACTGTTTTAAAATACATTATGTGCCAAACCCTGGTAACTCTGGCAGACAATTACCAAAGCCAGATAAAGAAACTTTGGAAAAGATTACTGCTGCGTACAATTCTCAATCTTCGTCTAAAGAAATTCCAGCAACTATAGAAAAGTGGCTGTTAGAGTCTTCTAAAGCTATTCGTCAATATCTCTATCCCAGTATTACTTCTATCAATGCTCCTGCTGGTAATGATAGTTCCACGGAATGGTTGGATAATTTACCAGATAACAGCCAAGATTCTCTCCTAACAGAATTAATCCAGGAAGAAGAAAAGTTGGAGCGAAAATCCCAACAGTCTGAAGTTAGTCAGGTTTTGATGAGTGCAATTAATAAGTTAGAAACACAAGCACGGGAAATATTACAGCTTTACTATGCTCAAGGGTTTACTCAACAGCAGATTGCTTCATCTTTAGAGATTAAACAGTATACAATTTCACGCCGTTTAACCAAGTCCAAGGAATTATTACTTAAATCTTTAGCTAAATGGAGTCAAGAACGGTTGCATATCCCTATTACTTCAGACGTATTAAAAAATAGCAGCGATGTTATTGAGGAGTGGCTACAAATTTACTATCAAAGTTGAGTTTTAAGTTCGCACGATCCACCAAAAATCTAAATTTTAAAAATAAATACTTACATCAATATTAGATAGACAATTTAGATATACTTCTAAGTAAATCTACTAAAGCAAAATTACATGGTGACTAAATAGTTATATTCGACAGTATTCCTTCCCATGTTAAGTGCTAAAAATGGTGATATTTTTATAGATAAAAATATCAGAACCAATAAATGAACAAATGTCTAATAAATTTGGCTGTCGCGATCGCTAAAAATTGACAATTATTTTGGGGCAAACTACCATGAAAATTTAATAAAAAATTTTATGAATAAAGATAAATAATTAGTAAAGTGTAGTAGAAATAAAATCTTATAATTGATTGTAAATTTCTATGAAATAAATCTTTATTCGGTAACGCTACTTAATTGGTATTCACATACAAATCAAATTATTATTGCATTGATCGTTGCATTACTAAATTTGAGATACCCCCCACAAGTACTTACAGATTATTCTACTCTACCGGGAAAGAATATCAGTTTACTAGTTGATGTAGATAGGTAGTGCTACTAAGTATTATTGAAAATTAAAAATGCTTTCTATATAAGCATTTTTAATTTTCATCCCTAGTTAATTAAGCCATACTGTACTAATAATAATTAGTGAGATTTTTAACTCAAACAGTAAAACTGATAGTAACAACAATGCCTAAAACCATTAAAGCCTATAGCTAAGATAAAATATCCCCGGAGTAAATCACAATGACAGCCAATCTTTTCACTTTCACATCCCCAAAAGAATTAATTTTAGAAATACCAGTAGAGACAGAACATGAAGCTTTGTTAGAAAGTCATTCTCTATCCCACCCTTTTACCCGTCACCAAGCTTATATAAATAAATTGTCTCTAGGTGCTGTTTTACCTTGGTTACAAGAAGATTTTACAATCGAGAAAAAACCTTCTTTTGATAATAATGTTTTACTCAGCTTTTGGGAATTTTTAAATGGAACCGGAATTAATTTAGCAGACGGAGGCAGAATAATATTAGTTCCTAGCGAGACAATAGATCGTGATGAATTACGAGTTTCTCAAGAATGGATAGATATTCCTGAACTTGCTGGAGACTATTACTTAGCTGTAGAAGTTTTACCAGAAGATCGCTGTGTCAAAATCTGGGGCTATTCTCATCATGCTCATTTTGCAAAAAAGGGTCGTTACGATGCGAGCGATCGCACTTATTCTATAGATAGTCGTCATATAATTACAGATATTAGTGCTTTAGTGGTAGCTAGTGAACTTTGTGCCCAGGAAACTACTCGTAGCGTTATTCAACCGATAGCTCATATTTCCCTAGAACAAGCTCAAAATTTAATCGAGCGTTTATCTAACCCCAGAATTATCATTCCCAGACTAGAAATTCCCTTTCAAATGTGGGCAGGATTAATTGCCCATGGTGGCTGGAGAAATAAACTATATCAAACTAGACTAGGTATCCCCGAACCAAAATCAGTCGTTGATTGGTTGCAAAATGGTATTTCTCAAATAGCACAGTTTGGGGGTTGGGAAAGTATTAAGCTTGATTTTAGTACTGCTGGTGCCCGTAGTATAGAAGAAAATACATCCATTACAGCATTTTCTAGAATATTAACTATTGCCGGACAATCATATGAATTATTAATAGCACCACAACTACAGCAAGAAGAAAACCTATGGAAGTTTGAACTACGCAATGCTACACCAGGGGGGCTAGTACCCGGTGGGATCAAACTAAGACTGCTTACCGAAGACTTACAGCCATTTCCCAATAACGAAGATACCGCAACAGCAGCCTCAGAACAAATCTTTGTAATAGTTGCCTTAGAACCCGGAGAAGGTATAGTGTGGGAAATAGAACCTCTACCGGAAAACTATGACCGGGAAATTCTTAAATTTTAATCTTTTTAATGTCATTTTTTATATACAATTTTTTAGTCGGTAGTTCTTCCATGCATTGACTCCATGAATAAATATCAATGAGAAATAAATTCTTAAAACAAATGCGCTTTTGGGGGATGTTATGTCATCTCTCGGCGATCGCTGCATGGATGTTAGTAATTTATTTACTTTTCATAGGTGTTCCTCTATATTTACCCCTTAATATTCTCGCACCACTAATAATTTGGCGTTATAAAAAAGCCCAATATCCTTGGATTGATTTTCAAGGTAAGGAGTCTTTAAATTTTCAGATTTCTTTGACTTTATATACTCTGGTCTTCATCATCATTTCGTTACTAATACTCTTAGTGACATTTGGTGTTTCCATCATCAGTAACAATATTTTTACTCAAGTACAACCAATTTTTAATGGATTATTAATTGGGTCTTTAATATTGATATTAGGAGAATTGAGTTTTCAGTTATTCGTAGTTAATTTTGCTGCTATCAAAGCATACAAAGGAGAACACTATCGTTATCCTTTTACGATTAGACTTTTGAGGTAGAAAAAGTAAGTGGGCTTGGGATACTTTGAGGCTGGTTTAGGCATTTATTAAAGTGCAATTTTCTCTCATCTCAGGTTCGGTATCACCGACAATATAAAATTGTCAGAGTTTTTGCATTTCAGAATCTCAACGTTACTTGTATCATAAGTCTTCAAGCGGACATAATATCACGAGCTTCAATTCAGATTAACTTAGGGAAATGCCAAAAATATCTCATATGATGTCCGTTAAAATAACCGTCATTGCGTTTGCGTAGCATGTCCATTAGGACAAACGGTAGTGTTCGCTCTAGCGTCTCCGTTAGGAGAAGCAATCGCAAAGTGTAGGAATTGCGTCGTTTTACTTCTTTCCACACTGCGGACATATTATGGGTGATTTGCCGGACATCATAT
>JBCCDM010000149.1:0-13600 GCA_039030795.1 Cyanobacteria bacterium P01_A01_bin.84 | reverse complement strand
TATTTCTATCAATAAATATCTCAAAGCCCTATTTTATCGTATAAACTAGCCAGTTAATGATGCTTGCATTTACATCTTATTAGCTAGCCACAGTAGGGCTTTAACAGTTTTTGGAGATGTCTAATAAGTACTCAGACAAAATTAATTGTATATTTGTCATTGCGAGTGGAGCGTAGCGTAACGTGGCAATCGCAATACTTGGAGATTGCTTCACTACCGTTCGCAATGACACAAACTATTTTGTCCACTCACTTATCAATTAATTCTTCAAGTCCCCAAACTTAGGACTCCACCATCCTTTTGCAGTGTTAAAGTAGGCTACATCTTTATGCTTTGTATCCCTGCGTGACTCTAAGTCAGAACATCGCAACATACTCTTATTCTGTCCGTCTTTGACATAAGCATATTCTTCCAGAGGTTTTTTACATACCGGACAGGGGTATTTAGTAACCTTGGCTGGAGATTTTTTAGCTGGAGATTTCTTATTAGTTTTACTAGAACCGTTACTAGAACCGTTACTAGAAAGTGTACCTTGACCTGCACCATTCTCGCCCTTTTGACGTGGTGCTTGCCAAGTTTTACTATAATCGCTCCAGAATAAAACAACGTTGTCACAACCACTAACGCATTTCAGAAAATATTTCTTTTTAACTTTACTGCTTTTAATTTTGGCTAAATGATTATTGCATTGGGGACAACGAGTTCTCGATTTATCGTAGTTTCCTGTTCCTAGGGAGTAACTTTTCTGACCATTTGAACTTTTACCATTTGAACTTTTACCCCCAGAAAATTTACCACCAGAGAAATGATCTGAAGCAATATTTCCCCGGGATTTATTCTCCTTCGCAGTATTAATAGCGATAGTTTTTGCCCTTTCTAAAGCTGGTGCGAAATAATCTAGATTCCAATTAATTAAGTATTTTTGCCAGGTCTGCTTGCCATTTGCGATACTATCAAGAGCATCTTCCATAGTCGCAGTAAATTCTGTTTTTAATAAATCTGGTAGCGCTTTCTGTAAAAATTCATCTACCTCTAATCCTAAAGTCGTAGGCTGTAAGTGAGATTTTGTCAGTTGAATATAACCGCGTTTTTTCAGAGTGGCAATCGTGGGAGAATAAGTACTAGGACGACCAATTCCTTTACGTTCCATTAACTGAACCAATTTCGGTTCGCTGTAGCGTGGTGGTGGTTGTGTCTTCTTTTTATCGTGACCAGCTTTTTCTAAGTTGAGGATTTGTCCTTTTTGCAAGTTTGGTAACAAGGTATCCTGACTCAAGTTTGACCAATATTTGGCGTAACCTAAAAATTCTACTACCTGTCCCCTCGCTTGCCAAAGAATGTCACCAGATTGGGTAACTATCAAAGTTTTCCGTAGTTGAGCTGGACAACATAAGGAAGCAACTGCTCTTTTCCAAATCAATACATATAGCTTAAACTCATCCGGGATTAGTTCTAACCGTAACTGTGCTGAAGGACGAAACACATCTGTCGGACGAATTGCTTCGTGTGCTTCCTGAGCGGTTTTGCTGCTGCGGTGTTTGGATGCTCTTTGCGGTAAATTATCCGGGTCGTGCTGTTCTAACCACTTACGAACGCTAGTACAAAACTCAGGACTCAACATTACTGAGTCGGTACGCATATAGGTAATTAAACCAGCCTCATATAGTTTCTGTGCCAGCTTCATAGTTTGCTCTGGAGCAAACTTTAATCGGGAACCAGCAGCTTGCTGAAGGGTGGAGGTAATAAATGGTGGTGGTGGTTTGCGAGGAACTATTTTACCTTCGTACTCTATAACCTGATGGGGATATTTTTTTGCTTCCTCAACTAAACGATTTGCTTCTGCTTCTGAAAGTACCCTGGTTGATTCTGGTGCTTTGGTGCTGCGAAATTTGGTATCATCTTCTTTTTGTTCGTTGCTACTTGTCTCTTCATTCTCTTGTCCTGGTGATGTGAGAGCAGCATTTATATTAGTGTCCTGATTCAAATCCTGCTTAAAAAAGGCTCGAAACCCCTCAGCATAATCTACCCAAACGCTCCAATAATCTTGGGGGACAAAAGCAACTATTTCTCGTTCGCGCTGACAAATCAAGTGTAAAGTAGCACTCTGCACCCTACCCACACTTTTAGCTCCATTATTCAAAGTCCACACCAACGGACTTCCCTTGTAGCCTACCAGTTTATCCAAACAATCCCGACACAAACCCGCCCCAACCAAGTTAAAATCAAGTCGTCTAGGTTTAGCCACCGCAGCCCTGACCGCAGCTTCCGTAATCTCAGTATATACAACCCGTTTCGGTTCCTTCAGTCCTAAAGCTTCTTTTAAATGCCAAGCTATAGTTTCCCCTTCTCGGTCGGGGTCTGTAGCTAAAATTACCTCACTGACCTGATTAGCCGCAGCTTTAAGTTTACCAATAGTTTCCCTTGCACCTTTATCTCGGGGTACATAGCGACACTTAACGCGATCGCCATCCATAATAAAACCAAGTGAGTCTTCACCTTCATTACTAAGTTCCCGAATATGACCGCAACTAGCCCGAACAATCCAATCATGACCCAGGATTTTACTAAGCTTTTTGACTTTACCGGGAGACTCAACTACAAGCAAGCGTTTTGGCATAATCTAGATAATCTAAAGAAATATCCTGATTTCTCTCTGGCAATAATTTACATCTTTTTCATCTGAAATTGCTGGAAATCTCTACTTTTTTTAATATAAATCTGCGGGAAATTAAATATTAACCCTGATTGCATAAGACTTTTATATTCTTTTTCGGAGATTTCTAATGTAAACTTCCGAAAAAGATGTACAGACGTTATTATCAACTGTCTCTAGGAGAATTCAAGCAAGACACCTATCTAATTTTCTGCAGATGTCTAGGGAGATGGAGGGAAGTTTTGAATTGACAAAATGTATTTTACATTACATACAAGCACTTGTTTTTTACTTGATTAGAGTGTTTAATCCCACCCTTCTAAAAAATCTACACTTTTTACCTTTCCCTTTTCTTTCTTATTAGTAAACTCAACAACTGAGCTTTATCGCTATGATGGACTTAACTTCAAATCAAAATGCCCATACAATCATCCATGGTGGCAATAGTTGTTACATTTAATATCTCTATATCCCTATTTCTTCTGGGAATCGCCTGGAAGGTATGGCAATTCAAAAAACAATTAGCAAAAGCTACTGAAGCCCTCGGTATGGCTGAATACACAACCTATAATTTTTTATCTCAGGCTCCAATACTTATTGGTGGCAATCAACAGCAGATGAAAAAATTGCAACAGAGAAATAAAGCCTTATACTTACGAACTCAATATTTACAGCAAATTATCAGTTTGGCGTTTTTAGCCAGGAAAGTTTGGAATCGCTATTTAAGAGCGACAAATATTGCAAAACCCTTTCTGAGAGTTAATAAATTGTCTAATGGTTGATTTTATATTTGTTTTACAGCTAATAGCTTTTGGCTTTTAGTTTTAAGTTAGGTATTGACCGTTAATAATTTAAATTCCAAAATATGCTAGATATATGACAAATTAATTAATAGAGCAATTTTTCTAATACTTCGCATTATTATTAAGATTTAAGTAGGTCATATCGAGTAAATCTTTATAAGCATAAAAACATTCTTAGAATGGGTAAAAGGAGAAAATAGTCAGATGTCTAACAACCGTTCTGGAAGCTTTATCGGTGGTTTGATGCTTGGAGCTACTATTGGTACTTTAACAGGATTACTAATTGCTCCACGTAAAGGTCGAGAAACTCGTAAGTTATTAAAAAAATCTGCTAATGCAATACCTAACCTAGCAGAGGATTTATCAACAAGCGTCCAAATTCAAGCAGAACGTCTTGGAGCAAACGCACGCTCAAATTGGGATGAAACTTTAGATAGATTCAAAGAAGCGATCGCAGCAGGTATAACTGCTAGTTATCAAGAAAGTCAATCTCTCAAAAACCAAAATATTGCAGATACAATCAGTGCAGCTTCTCATCAGGTACAATCGTCAGATACTATTGGACAGCAAATGGATAGCCGATAACGATATCAGCGTGAGCGAACCCTTATTTTGGTTGGGATTATCCCTTCTCCTAGTAGCTGTTAGTCTGACTGCGGTTTTAATCGCAGCAATACCAGCCTTGCAAGAATTAGCAAGAGCAGCTCGGAGTGCGGAAAAATTTTTTGATACACTTTCACGGGAGTTACCACCGACTCTCGATGCTATCCGTATGACTAATTTAGAAATTACTGACCTCACAGATGAAGTTGGTGAAGGTGTTAAATCTGCTGGTAAAATTGTCAAACAAGTAGATCAAAGCCTTGATACTGCAAGAAAACAAGCGCAAAATGTCCAAGTCGGAACCAAAAGTGTATTCACTGGTGTGAAAGCAGCTTGGAAAACCTTTACACGTCCCAAACCATCTCGACGTGCAGTTGAACGTCTATCATTACAAAAAAAGCATCTCAAATTACGGGAACAAGAACCCCTGAAAACAGATTATCGTCGAAAAGCTGACGGTGAGTATCGTTCTTGAAGAGTCGAAAATTAAAATTACACTTTAAAAGCGAGCAGCACAGTAACCATGTACTCTCGCTTTTTAATGTGAAAATACCACAGAAATATTGTAAAAATGTTACGCTTCGATGCCTCTTTTTAGGAAAAAAAATCAGCAGATAATTTTGAAACAGTACTTTTTCAACTTAGATTTCATCGCATTTTGAGTCAAATACGATGCAGCACTCAGTTAAAATAAATTAGATTAAAGTTACGAAGTGTAAAGAAGTCTAATTTTTCTCATATTTTTATCAACCAACTTCTTTACCTGCAACGTTGAATTGAATCGATTTGAATTTAAATCAATATAAAACGAGATTATGAAGCATCTTTGGCAACGTATATTAGTATCAATTACAGCTTTTTTAATAGCTAGTTCTGTTTGGATGGTTTATTCTCCCATTGCCTATGCTTACGATAATCCGGAATTATTACCAGATGAGCCGACCCCAGTTGTAGATTTAGCAAATTCCTTAACTAGTGTCCAAGAAGAAAACCTGATCCAAGAATTAAACGGTTTTGAGGATGATACTGGCTGGAAACTGAGAGTTTTGACACAATTTGACCGTACACCTGGTAGAGCTGTAATTAATTTTTGGGGTCTAGATGATAGAAGTATTCTTTTTGTAGCCGATGGACGTGGTGGTAATATTCTCAGTTTCAGTGTCGGAGATGCAGTTTATGAGCTACTTCCTCGTACTTTTTGGATAGAATTACAGACACGTTTTGGTAACTTGTATTATGTCCGTGAGGAAGGAGAAGACCAAGCAATTCTCACAGCCATAAAAACAGTGGAAACTTGCTTGAGTGATGGTGGGTGTAATGTAGTTCCTGGATTACCTAGAGAGCAATGGATTCTGACTCTGATAACATCAGTGCTTGGTGGTGTAATCTGTGGGTTTGCAGCACAACCTAGAAAAGAGGAAGAAGCATTTTCTTGGCAATGGGCTTTAATATTTTCTCCTTTATGGGGTATCTTATTTATTGCATTCGGTTTAGGACCTGTTCTCACTCGTACAAATGATTGGCTGCCTTTAGTACGTAACATTTCAGGTTTTTTAGTCGGGCTTTTAGTTGCTTATTTATCTCCAGTTTTCAGTCAGCCACCTACTTCAGAAATGTAAATGGGCTTGCTGAATAAGTCTAGAAATTGAATCTAGGTGTCACAGCGATTGAAAAATCAAGGTTTAGTTGATTATTCCTCAAATTTACACTGTTATTTTTTTTGAAAGTGCAAGGGTTTTAGATATTAATGGTAATAGTCAATAATCTTGCACTTGTTTGGTGAAAAAACTTTGTGTGACCTTTATCTGGCAATACTTTCACTTTCTTTCAGTAAGCCCTAAATAATTAAACTCATCTCCCTTATGGGTGAATACGGTTTAAAAATAAGGATAATTGTAGGTTGGGTAAAGCTACAGCGTTACCCAAATCTCCGGAACCGAATGTTGGGTTAAGGTAAGTAACTCAACCTACGCTATTTCTATTTATTTTTTAGGCTTAACTGAACTGTATTGCTTTATGGATGGAATTTTGCGGATCTAGGGAATTAGACATAGGGGTATTCATTTCAAGTTTCAAATTTCAAGTTTCAAGTTGAAATATTACGTCTATTTAAGTTTCTCTGGGTACCGGATCCTTCTCTCCCCGGTCTGACCCAAGCAATATCTTGATGAGAATCGCGAGTCATCTGTTCATCTCGTTCATTATCACTTTTAAATCCACCACAAGTCGGAAACCCTACGTTATTTCGAGGACTCGCGAACATATGATAGACCACAACTGCTTTGGTTTTCCCAAAGAGATATTGCTGTGCTAAGGTATCTGCACCCCTAGCATCTCCTAAGACAAAGCTCTGATTATTTGCTAAAGCTTTATTAATTGCGCTGTGATAATGTTCTTCAAACTCTTCTTCGCTTAAGTCGAGATGACCGCTAATAAAATTGACAATCGATTGGTCTTCCATATTTTCAATTTACAAACATCTGAATTTAGTGTTTATTCTGATAAGCTGAAAGCTGAATAAACCTAAGCACCCAAAGTATGGAATGGCACTCAACTGATGCTCAAAGTTTAGCGAGCATAGATAGGGAAATTGGTTCTCATGTTTTCCCCCCAGCAGAATATGAGATTGTTAGAAGAGTTGTTTATGCAACTGCTGATTTTGATTATAAATCTTTAATTAGTTTCTCTGAACGTGCTTTAGAATATGGAGCAGCAGCAATATCAACACGTCAAGCTATTTTGGTAGATGTAACTGTTGTAAAAGCTGGAATAGTCAGAAATATTCAAAAAACTTTTATTAATCAAATATATTGTGCTTACGATTCCATAACTAGTATTGATATTGAGCAAAATAAGAAAAATAAAACTACTCCTGCTTTGGGAATAGAAATATTAGCTAAACGCTATCCACAAGGAATTTTTGTAATTGGGGAAAGTCAAACAGCTTTAAATACATTAGTTGATTTAATTGAGAGCAAAATAATACAACCATCATTAGTTATTGCAACTCCTCCAGAATTTGCCTCCATAGAGTCTAAAAAACAACAACTACAAAAATTAGCCATTCCCCACATTATTACTACTAGTAATAAAGGTAATAGCGCGATCGCAATAGCTATTATTGATGCTTTAATTGACTTGGCTTGGCAAGTTTATGGAAAAATAAGTTAAGTTTAGTTAACTTATTTGAATTTAATTTAATTTAATTTATTACCTATTAATAACCATATTCCTCGTCATACCCGTATTCTTCATCCTCGTATCTTCTTCTTCGACGACGGGGTGGTTCTGCTCTTTTTCTGCGGAGACGACGACTTACTTCTAGAAAAAAGTTGCGACTAAGATATGGATAATCCTCAATCCAAAGGTTGAGTGATGGTATATATACGTCACTTATTTCTTCAATACGACTCAAATCTGGACTATTGGAAAATACTATCATTTCCGCAACGCGATCGCGATTTAAAACTCTATAATTATCTTTTAATGGCGCTTGAGTTTCAGCAATAAATCCGGTGTTATCACCAATTTCTAAATTAATACATTTTTCTTTATTTTCTATAATTACTAGATTACCCTTACTATTAACTGTTCTTTGTTTTCCCAGTAATTCTTCTGTTACCCAATAGTCTAGTATTCTACCTCGAAAAAAACCAATATACTTATAGCGACGACATCTATAATTACGTAAACTCGCTTGCAGTACTGGACCCCACAACCAATATAATGCACCCAGTATTCCCAAAAAAAATATAAAACCACCCAAGTGTAAATCTAAAACCAGTTTAATCAACAAAACTGCTGCTGCTGAAGCTATGGAAATTAATAGTCTTTGCAGAAAATCGGAAAACTTACCAGAGTAATATTTGTACTGCGGTCCAGTTGCTATCAAGGGAACGATTTGTTCAAATTTTTCGCGAGTCAGTGGAACTAACATTTTTTACTGAATTTGCCTTAATAATTAAGTCTCAGATAAGAGAAAGGGAAAAGAGTTAAGGAGTCAGGAAGTGGGGAATGAGGGACTGAAGTAGTGAGTTCTTAATTCATCATTCTCCATTCCCCGTTAACTATTCACCATTCTCCATTCTCCATTACCAAACCTTTAAATTATCTTCTCTAACCCATATACTAACGACTTTAACTGAAGAACTTTGCGAATAGATAACAACACTCCAGGCATATAACAAGCTCTATCGCTGGTATCGTGACGTAAAGTATATATTTGACCGGGTGAACCAAAAAGTACTTCTTGATGAGCAATTAATCCTGGAAGACGAACGCTGTGTATTCTAATACCAACTCCGGCTTGAGAACCTCTGGCTCCTGGAATTTTTTCTGTTTCTGAAACCCTAGGGGGGTTAAAAGTTTTTCCCATTTCTGCAAGCATTTGTGCGGTTTGAATTGCTGTACCACTTGGGGCATCTGCTTTTTGGTTATGATGTAGTTCAATGATTTCTGCATGATCGAAATATTGAGATGCTGTAACTGCTGCTTGCTGTAGCAGTACCATACCGATAGAAAAATTAGGAATAATCAGACATCCAGTACTTGCTTTTTCCGCAAAATCACTTAGCTGTTGAATTTGTTGTGCCGATAAACCAGTTGTCCCAACTACAGGACGAATACCATAAGCGATCGCGCTACGAATATTTTCATAAACGCTGTCTGGGTGGGTAAAGTCCACCATTACTGCCGGTTGTTTCTCTTGGGAAACAAAAGCTAACATCGATTCTAATTGGTCTGTTACCGGAACTTCTAAAGGTTCGCTAAACCCCACTAATTCCCCAGCATCTTTACCTTGATGTTCTGGGGAAGTATCTACAGCACCAAGTAAATTCATATCCGGTGCTGTTGCGATCGCTTTAATTACTTCTTGCCCCATTTTGCCAGCAGCACCAATGACAAGAACGGGAATAGGAGATTGATTACTCATCAGGTATCAGTTATCATTTATCAGCTATCAGTAAACAGTAAAAAGCTAACACTTATCAATGGTAATTGTGAAAGGTGAAAGGAAATTGGGAGACCAAAACAATTCAAAATACAAAATTCCGGTACTAAAAAACAATCGTACCTATTACCTATACAAAAAAAGCCAGAGAGTTCTAGAAAAATACTCTCTGACAAAGGAAATTGAAGAAGCAATGGCAAAAAAATTAAATTCTGCCTACACTATGTAAACCTAAGATAACTCCAGCCCCTAAAATGTGACCAAAGGAAGTCGTTCCTAATATTGCACCCAAACCAAATCCACCAAAGAAATTGGATGCTGGTGGTTGGGGTCCTTCGCTAGGTTTACTAATAGTAGCTTTACCAAAAGCGATCGCAATAATATTACAAACAATCATGATAATGCCAACAGTGGGACTCCATTCTAGGGGAGTAGTAGCCGCAGTAGCGAGTAAGGTAGATGTTAGCAACTGCTTTTCTCCTTTTTTTCAAAAATTAAACACATCTCTGTGAATTTCTTACCAAAAAAGCTTTAACCACAATAAGATTTTGCATAAATAGTTAATATTTCGTCTTGATGCTTAATATTAAACCTATAGCTGAAGATTCAATTTGATCAAGCAATAGTTGAGTTGAAAGTGTTATCATATTTGAGTTTGAAGTTCTTTTTCAAAAATTTTGAAATGAGAAGGATGAAATATAGTTTTACTTTTTGGGCATTCTAATAAATAACTGAAGAAGATTTAAAAGTATATATGAAGTCCAAGCAGGAAAAACAGTCTGTAAATACTCAAGAGGCATTATTACACCGAATTGCAAATCGTATTCGTCAATCATTGGAAATCACAGAAATTTTGAATGCAATGGTGGTCGAAGTACAAGAATATTTGGAATGCGATCGCGTTAAAGTCTATCGATTCAATGCTGATTGTAGTGGAGTAGTAATTGCTGAGTCTGTTACAAGTAACAGTTTGTCTTCTTTATTAGGATTGCATTTTCCTGCTGATGATATTCCTCCTTATGCTCGGGAACTATATGTACAAGAACGTCAACGTTCTATTGTAGATGTGACTAATCAAAGAATTGGTCTTAGTCCCTTTAACCATTTACTTTCAGAAAATAATCAGCAAGATAATACGATTCAGTATCGTCACTTAGATCCTTGTCATGCAGAATATTTGACTGCAATGGGAGTAAAATCTTCAGTAATAGTACCTATTATATTAGAAGGAAGTTCTACAGAAAAAAATCAATCCCATTCTCAAAGGTCTATGGCTCAACTTTGGGGATTATTAGCTTGTCATCATCAGGAAAGCTATATCGTTACTGAAGAGAAGTTACAGTTTATTCAAGCAGTTGTAGACCAAGTCGGAGTAGCGATCGCTCAATCTATTTTACTTGAGCAAGTAAGGGCACAAGCAAAACAGGAAGCTAATATCAACCGGGTTACTAAGCTACTTTATGCTAACCCCAGTGTCAAATTAGAAGCAGCATTAGAAGAAGCTATTACTACTTTTAATGGTTCTGGTGGAAGACTATATCTACTACCAGATGAAAATAAACCAAGAGAAATATATACCTACGGCGAACAACCAGATTTTTTGGATGCAGAACAAGACCGGACTGTTGAAGAAAATTATCTTTGGAAAAACTTTTTACACTCAGCAGTTGAGTTAAATTCCGATAGCACTGGTTACAGACCTTGGTCGTTACAGTGGATGTATTCAGTTTACAATTTGGGCAAGAAGTATGAAGAATTAGATTCTCATCTCAACCTTTGGGCAGTTGATGACCTTTACAGAGAACCTTTATTACGTACTGTAAGTCCATTTTTTGATTCTACATTAGTTCGCAGTCTTTTAATTATCCCTTTATATTATGTTGCGGATATAGTTGGGTGTTTAACTATTTTCCGCAATGAAATAGATACAGAAATTCTTTGGGCTGGTTTACATAATCCCGATCGTCGGCAATTAATGCCTAGAAAGTCTTTTGAAATATGGCGACAGGAAAAAACAGAGCAATCTCAACCTTGGACAAATGAAGAAATTAGGTATGCTCAAGCACTCCGTGAGAGATTCTCTACAGCTATCAAACAATATCGACTTTATCAGCAAGTCCAAGCACTGAATACAAATCTGGAAAAGCAAGTAGAAGAAAGGACAGAACAACTCCAACAAAAAACGAAACAACTGCAAGTTTCCAACTTAGAATTAGAAAATTTAATTTCCAGACAAAAAACATTGGCGAGTATTGTCGCAAAAATGCGACAATCCCTTGATATTGATGAGATTTTCCGAATTATAACTAAAGAACTGACTCAGGTTTTAGAAGCAGACAGAGTTTCAGTGTATCGCTTTAACTGTAACTGGGGTGGAGAATTTGTAGCTGATTTTGAGTCTGTTACCCCAGAATGGAAATATATTGGCGATTTAGGTGTAAATACAGTATGGGATGATACTTATTTACAAGAAAATCAAGGCGGTAGATATCGTAATGGTGATGTTTCTGTAGTAGATAACGTATATGATGTAGGATTTTCTCAATGTCATCTGGATCTATACGAACAATTTCAAATCAAAGCATTTATAGTAGTACCTATTTTTGTCGAACAGAATCTCTGGGGACTCTTAGGAATATATCAACATCGTTCTAAGCGTCATTGGGAAAATTCCGAAGTTGATTTTGTAAATCAAATCGCAGCTCAGTTGGGAGTTGCAATGCAACAAGCTTCTTTACTTGATTACAATCGTCAGCAAGCAAAAAAGTTACAATATTCAAATGTCGAACTTCAAAGAGGAGTTGAAAGACAGGAGGCGATTTCTAATATTGTAGCTAAGATTCGTTCTTCACTGGATGTGGAAATTATCTTTTCTACTACAACAGAAGAAATACGTAAACTACTAGAAGTAGATAGAGTAGTGGTTTATCGTTTTAATACAGACTGGAGCGGTAAATTTGTTGCAGAGTCTGTAGTTCAAGGTTATCCATCCTTGATGCAAATCCAGTGGAAAGAAGATAATATACGGCAGAATGTCAATGAATGTAGCATTAAAGATTTATCTTCATCATCAGATACTTATCTGATGGAAACCAAAGCAATTTCATTTGCTCAAGGAACTATTTTTCGTGTCTGTAATAATATTTATAATGCTGGCTTCAGTGATTGCTATATCAAAGTATTAGAAACCTACCATGCCAAAGCTTATGTCATTATTGCTATCCATGAAAAAGAAAAACTGTGGGGTTTGTTAGCTGTCTACCAAAATAGCGAAACCCGGGAATGGCAAGATTTTGAAGTGCAATTCCTTAAACAAATATCAGAACAAATGAGTGTAGCGCTACAGCAATCCGATTTACTTAAGCAAGTCAAGTCTCAAGCTGAGCAACTCCAAAAAACTTTAGTTGATTTACAAGAAACTCAAGCTCAACTGATTCAAACCGAAAAAATGTCCAGCTTAGGACAGTTAATCGCAGGTATTGCACACGAAATAAATAACCCAGTTAACTTTATACACGCGAACCTGAGTCATATTGAGGAGTATTTCACAAATCTTTTACAAATTATAGATAGCTATCAAGAACATCATCCCCTTCAAGATTCTGAGATTCAAAAATTACTGGAAAAAGCTGATATTGAATATATTAGAGAAGATATTCCAAAAATCTGTTCTTCCCTATCTATGGGAACCAACCGGATTAAATCTATTGTTTCATCCTTAAGAACATTTTCCCGTTTAGATGAAGCTGGAATGAAACCTGTAAATATTCATAGTGGTATCGAAGATACTCTATTGATTTTACGGCATCGTCTTCAGAACAATTCTTCCGGAATTAAAATTGAAATTATCAAGGAATACAGCGAATTACCCTTGGTTGAATGTTATCCAGGACAAATCAATCAGGTATTTATGAACTTGCTATCCAATGCTATTGATGAGCTACAGTCCCTTAAAATATCCTCAGAAGAAAGTAATATCAAAACTATCGCGATCGCAACTAGGCAAATAGATCCAGATTGGGTACAAATATCTATCAAAGATGATGGTAAGGGTTTGAGTGAAGAAACCAAAAATAAAATATTTAACCCATTTTTTACCACTAAAGAAATTGGAAAAGGGACAGGTTTAGGGCTTTCTATCAGTTATAAAATTATTGAAAAACACGGAGGACGTTTGTACTGTAATTCTCAATTAGGTAAAGGGGCTGAATTTGTTATTGAATTACCTATAAAGGGTTTCTTTAGTAAGAATCAAACTAACACTATCATTCAAAATTCTGATATTTAATCCGATATTTAAAATTATAAATTAACTTTTAGAGATTAGGTTCCTTAGAGCGGAGCATAAACCAATATTTTGTTTGATATTTAGTTTGAATTCAGACTCAAATCTTGCACCTATACGTATAAGTAATCAAACATAAAATATGAAGTAATAAATAATACCATGGGAGCATCCCACTTTTTTGAATGTCATTGCGAGCGGAGCAAAGCAATCGCAAAGTTTATAACTAACATCATTCCTCCAGCCTTTGGGAAGACTTCATCAACGCAATGACGGTTATTATCTCATTAAAAAATAAAAACTGG
>JBCCDM010000148.1:0-13608 GCA_039030795.1 Cyanobacteria bacterium P01_A01_bin.84 | reverse complement strand
TTTTATTGCTTTAATATTAGCTGCTTGTGTGGAGAGAGCAGCTAAATATAAGGTAGATAAAATAACCAAAATTAAAAACTAAAAATTAAAATCTTTTTAGATAATGGATAACTTTTTAATAGGGAACAGGAAAGAACCTAATTAATATATTCTTGCAAAGCTTATCTTATATCCGCATAGTTCAATACGGTTAAGATAAGCTTTGCAATTACCATTCTTCTTAATCATCGAACGTAAAAATAAGTAGTTGAGTATTACAAAAACAGAGTTTTTGTAATACTCAACTGCATTGCCCTATACTTCATAAACCCATAGGGTGGATTTTAGCTTACACCCAATTTTATTATCGAGAATATCTTGCGATTTTATTTGAATGCGGCATTCTTTTCGTTGAAAACATCCCCATAGGATATGCCAAAATTGCTCTAATAACACCAATATTATAATCTTTTCAACAAGTTCAAACCATGAGTGTCTGTACCACAAGTGCTAAGAAGATTATATTTACGAGCTAACTCTCCTATTTGTTGTGATTCCTGCAAGCTTGGTTGCCATGGTGTAGGGTTGTTATAAGCGTAAAAAGTTTCTACACCATCTATACCCAGTCTTGCTGCTTCTTTTATCAAATCGAAGTGCGATCGCCTGTAGCGAGCTGGATGAGCAAGTATTGCTATTCCCCCAGCAGATTGTATTGCAGCAATTACATTCTTAGCTTGATAATCTTCTCCACTAAGAATTTTTCTTTGAATATAAGGTTTAATACTTGTATGCCCAATATCAAAAGCATAACCAAGTATATGTACTTCAACATCTAAAAGATTGGCATTAATTTCTACACCACTCCATAATTTAGGCAAGCTTTCTGTGGGGTGGCTCCATTTCCAATCTTCTAACCAATTTTGTGCAGCTTCATAACCAGCAATACTATGATGATCTGTAATCGCAAGTCCTTGTAAATTGATTGCGATCGCCTGCTCCATAAGTTGATGTGGCTTTAATCTACCGTCCGAGTAAACGGTATGCATATGAAAGTTAAATAACTTTGGACAACTAGTAAAGTTTATATTTTGCAATACTTTCTCTAAAAGCTTTTTTTCGGTGCAAACTTTGACATAATCTACAGCCATAACCCCCTCTGTGTGTGAAATAAAACTATGCAATTTTTAACAAAAATAGTACCTATACAAAAAACCTACCATCACTGAAAAATAGTGTTGGTATTTCTACTCATCGGTATATGAAAGTTAATTTTTGCAATATATTACGACTAAGTTAACAAATTAAAACCCAAGCAGTCATGAGTATCTTCGATTGAGATAGTTAGAGATAATCAAAAAACTTACTTTTACAACCGTGTAAAATTAACTATCTATAAATAATAATTATTATTACTATCAGCCTTTGTATACTTATATGTTCAGGACTTACGCACGGACTACGTGTTTAGGTCATTACGACCGTAGGGAAGTAATCGCAAAGCTTTATTACTCGTTACGAGTGCGTAAGTCCTAATGTTATTGAAACAAAACATTCACTACAATAATGTAGAAAATGGCATTGCTATATAATATAAGACTTTTTACTTATTATCGTTGTTCCAAAATCTGAATTTATAGCATAAATTCCTAAAATAAACCAAGCAATTCTTGGGAACCTTTTACGACTTTTCCGATGTTGTAAGCTGCTATATCTTTATCGTTAAAGTATTTTATTGCCAAATCTACTTGTTGAGGTGGTACTAAGATCGCAAACCCAATACCCATATTAAAAGTATTGTACATAGCCTTATCGCTAATAGAACCAGCCCTTGCTAACCATTGAAAATCAACAGGAATTTGCCAACTATGTGAGTTCATTTCCAGAGACAAATCTTCTCTTAAACAACGAGGTAAATTTTCAGGTAAACCACCACCAGTAATATGAGCCATTCCGCGTATGTCTAAACCAGCCTTTCGTGCTTCTAGTATTGGTTTGACATATATACGTGTTGGCTTTAGGAATACCTCACCCAGTGTTTTTCCTTCTAATAAATTTGGGCGATCGCTCCAAGAAAATTGATTGTCACTCATAATTTTTCTCACCAAGCTCAAACCATTACTGTGTACTCCAGAACTAGAAAGAGCGATCGCGCAATCTCCGATTTCTACTTGCTTGGTATCAAGCATCTGGCTTTTCTCTACAATCCCCACACAAAAACCAGCCAGATCGTACTCTCCAGCTTGGTAAAAACCTGGCATTTCCGCTGTTTCTCCTCCTAAAAGGGCACAGCCTGCTATTTTACAGCCAGAAGCAATTCCTGCTACAACATTTTTCAGTTGCTCCTGATTAAGTTTCCCTGTTGCTAAATAATCTAAGAAAAATAAAGGTTCTGCCCCACTTGTTAGAACATCATTAACGCACATCGCCACCAAATCAACACCAACGGTATCGTGAATATTAAGTGCATTAGCTATTTTCAGCTTAGTTCCTACCCCATCTGTACCAGAAACTAAAACTGGTTCCTTATAACCAGAAGGTAACTGAAAACAACCACCAAAACCACCTAATCCACCAAGAACCTCTGAGCGGTAGGTACTGTCTACTAAATCCTTAATTTGATGAACAAATTCTCTTCCTGCTTCAACATCAACACCTGCATCCTGATAATTCATACTGTGGTTGGTAATTGGTGATTAGGTCTATAAAATTTATTAGCTATTTAAGAAGCTGTTAGTTGTTAGTTGTTAGCGGCTTTGTTGTATAAATCCAAAAGCTAAAAGCTTAATAAGGTGGATATCCAAAGTCATCTTCTTCGGGATACACATAAGAACTAGAAACTGCTGCTACTGGAACTTTTGGTACTTCTTGTTTTTCTGGTTCCTTAGCAAATTCTTTGTATTCTTCAAAAGTGGTGGCAATTTTTTCAGATTCTTTTGAGTCAGATGCAATCAAATGTTGAGTTAAAGTTGACAAAGTTGGGTGAATATAGTCTACAGTTGATGCGACTAAAACTGTGTTGGTTGCTATTCCTCTTTCTTCACATTCAATGATCGGACAAAAAATTCCGTGAGCATGAAAAAGAGGACCTTTCGGCATCCATGGTTGTTTACGAAATGCAGCATAGGCTTGTTCGAGTTCTGCTGTAAAACCACCAACGGCTCTGCCTTGTTGATAGTCGCAGTAGGATTTACTAAAACTAGCCCCTGCTGCTCCATGTAAAGTCATTTGCAATGGTAACTCGTGTAAAAATTTCTTATCTTCTCCTACTAAAAATATAAGATAGCGAGTAAAAGTTTTAAATTTTAGTTTATCTGCTAAAAATGCATCATAATTTTTTTTTAAGGTTCCTAGTTTGACTCCGGTTTCTCGGTCTTTAACAGATAAAGGTCCTCGACGTACAATGACTACCCGTGGCTTCGTAGTAATCAAAACCGTTTCAATTCCAGAACTAAACTCATAATCTACCTGCTGCCAATTAGCATCTGGTACAAAGCCAACGGCACGGGCGTTTTCTAGCTTAATTGCTAAACCATGTGATTGAATGCCATCTTGACCATACCGAGGATTAATCATCTGACACCAAGGAATGACTTGAGAGGGTAGTGCATTAAACTTTTCGTCCTCGAAGTCGAATTTTGCAGATGTTTTCATTGTTGTTTTAGACACCAGAATTGCAAATCAAGTTAGTGCAGGTGGAGAGTGGGGGCGTAAGACTATGATTGCTCAAATGTGGCTTTTCTTGTGACTAAGTTCATGTTATGTGAGGATGGAACCTGAAATTATATAATTTTGTAGAATAATCACAAAAATAATTTATAAAGGTTCCGGCTTATTTGACCGCACTACTTTTAAACCAATTGTAAAAGTTCCTAGGTAATTGCTCGAGCCCTGAAGAGAGGATGAAAATCCTTACTCAAAACCAAGAAATTACCTTCAAAATTAACGTGGTCAAGTGCTAGTAATAAACACCCCTTTGTGTGAAACTCTTACTAGTTGTCGCACTTCTGTGCGGTTACAATTAAGCATAGGGCATATAAACTCACCCAGCACTCAATGACTCAATTTTCGTAAATACTCGTAATTTACTCGACTATTTGTAAAGCCTTGAGAGCTAATCAATTCACTCTTTCAAGTAAATTTCATCGTACATCTATTTTATCATTTTCATGTGCAATAAATTACCCGTGTCGTTTTTCTTTCTTTTCAGGTACGAGTTTCCATGTGGCGTTAACTTCTCATAAATTACGACTGCTAATTCCTGATTTATTAAGTAGAAAAGGGTGAAGAGGAAACGGGTTACAAAGGATTGCTATAATTTATATACCTAGTAGTGCTTGCCTGGCGTGGCTTCACACTCAATTTTTTTATCGGAATTGACTTCATTTCCTAACTAATTTCATCAGCATCTCTAATCTATGGCAGTTATTGTTAAGATTATTTGCAATTTTTCAGAGAAAAATTTATGAAGAAAATTTTTAATATAATCCTTTGTGCATAAAGCTTTGAAGAATTCGTATTGCTTAATGATAAATGTATTGTCTGGATTTCATGATGCATCCATATATACATATATCCATAAAGTCGGTATTATTTATCTTAAGCAGCGAGAGTCGGGGGCAAAGACTCTAATTTTTCATACTAGTGGTTAGTAGTAACGGTTCGCAGTATGTAATCGAGTTATTCGGTTTAAAGCAACAATTTCTGTTAGGTGTAAGAAAAACTTGATGATTGATAAAGTAAATTTGAGAGGCAAATAACGACTACTTACAACAGCTTCAAATATCAATGAAGTTTTTGTATTTCTGGTAGTAGCGTTAATTTTTTTGTCTCTATTGGTTTCTCTGCCTAAAGTTATTTGACTTCAGTTGATAATTTTATCAGCTTTTGATTATTTCAGTTTATAAATCTATAAGTGAATTACTAAATATGGAACTGATGATATTTAGGGATCCTTTCGGGCAAGGATTTAAGACAATTATTTTAATTTAGATTCATTCATCCCCATCCCCAGATGATGTTATGCACCCAGTGCAAGATTATCCCAAAATTACGACGCAATCGCTCTTCCTCCAAGGGAAGGTATTAGTCAAATATGTTGGAATCAAAAGACCTGAGAAGAGCTAAAAAGTATGTCGTTTAGTTTTTCTTACTGTAAAGTTAGATGTTGTTGATACTGGAAAACGATATTTTCTGTAACTTCAGAAATATCAAGACCATCACTACGAAGTTCTATTGCATCTTTAGCCTTGCGTAAAGGAGATACCTTTCTAGTGCTGTCTTTCCAGTCACGTTCGGCAATATCTTTTTCAAGTTGTTCTAGATTTACCGTAGACAAACCTTGTCTCTGAAAATCTTGCTGACGGCGACGGGCTCTTTCTTCAACAGAAGCAGTTAAAAATATCTTTATTTCTGCATCTGGGAAGACATGAGTACCGATATCTCTACCCTCAGCCACTAATCCACCCTTCTTTCCCCAATTTTGTTGTTGCTTAACTAAAGCTCTACGCACAGCTGTTTGTGCTGCGATCGCTGATACGTTTGATGTTACTTTAGGAGTCCGAATGATTTGTGTTACATCATTACCTTTGATCCAAACTCTTACAGGGGTCTTGAGGTCACAAGAAGGAGTTAATTCCACCTCATACTGTTCTACTAATTCAGCTATTGCGCACTCATCATCAATGGCAATTCCTTCTTCCATTACCAGCCAGGTAACGGCACGATACATTGCTCCAGTATCTAAGTAAATTAGCCCTAACTTAGTAGCAACTTGTCGAGCGACAGTAGACTTACCCGCACCAGCAGGTCCATCAATAGCGATAATCGGTTTGCGAGTGCGCAAAATGACGTTATCAATCAAGCGAGTAGAACCAATTCTAGACGCGATCGCCAGCATTCCTTCCTCCTTTATTTGTTCTATTGGCATTAAAGTAGTAGGTTCAACCAATTCAATATATTCCACAGATAAATTACTAATCTTTCCCAATTCCTGCTTGGCTAGTGCGATTAATTTGTTACACCTTCGTTCCCCAGCACAGAATAAATTCTTTGCTGCTTGCAAGCTGTGATATAAAACAGTCGCTTCTTGCTTTTCTGTTGCACTTAGGTATTTATTGCGGGAACTGAGTGCCAGACCGGATACTTCCCGTACGATGGGACAAGCAACTATCTCTACTGGTAAATTCAAATCAGCCACTATTTTTCTGATAATAGCTAGTTGCTGACCATCTTTTTGTCCGAAATAGGCTCGATCGGGCTGTACCAAATTAAAAAGTTTGGTGACAATCGTAGCTACACCCTTAAAATGACCTAACCGAGAAGAACCACACAAGCCTGATGTCATAGCAGATGGGGGAATAACTTGTGACTCTTGTTTATTCTTCAGTCCCATTCCCATCTGTTCCGGAGTAGGTGCAAAAATTGCATTTACTCCAACTCTTTGGCACAATAACATATCCTGTTCCAAATTCCGGGGATATTGTTCAAAATCTTCATTCTTCCCGAATTGCAAAGGATTTACAAAGATACTGACAATTACTGTGAAATTTTCTTCACACGCTCTTTCAATTAGGCTGATATGACCTTGGTGTAAAGCTCCCATGGTCGGAACTAAGCCAATTGTAGTTTGGAACCAATGACTTGTTTCTTCTGAGAACAATTCATTGCCAGTCTGCAAATTTTTCTCTTGAGCTTGGCGGCGTGTTAGAGCTATATAGCTATTTAAAGCAGTCGTAGTGGTCAGCAGGCGCACAAAATCCCCTAGGTTTAATTTAATATATCCTCCGTTAGTTTATAAAATTTAGATGGTACGTATACCATCCCAAAGAGTTGCTGCTTATTCGATGTTTACTTGAATTAGGTTCATACTCAAAATTATTATCAATCTTGCCATTCAAAATTGTCTAAGAAGAACTCAAATATCTTCACACTAAGCAACTATAAATACTAGTATTTTTTTACGTCAGTATATATATTGTATCTTTTTATCTAACTTATATCCGCTTATATCCTGAAAATTTTACGACTTCCATGGTTTTAAGAGCTTTGCCTGCTAAATGATGTTACTCGAATAGTTTTTACATAAAAATCTATCAACAGTCAACGTTATTAAGTAGATTTAAGAAAAATTTGCTAATTTCGGTATTTCTCAATAAAATTAGCCCATCCTAAGACTTCACAAGCTATAGATGGGCTGGACTAAAGTACTGCGATCGCTACAGTCTGATTTCCTCAAACGCTTGAATTCTGGCAATTTGCTTCACACCCAAGAGCAAGGCGAACATAGTGAGTTAACAATAATCTCTGGAGAAAGATTAAGACAGTTAAGAGATTTTTGCTGGCAGATGGCGGAAAAATATAAACGTGCAGGTACGGTACGAGATGTTTTTATCAATAATTTAAAAGGAAAGTTAGGTGAAGAAGTTGTTAAAGAAAGACTGGCGGATTTTATTACAGAAATTGACTATGAAAAGAAGTTAGGTGGCGATGGAGGTATAGATTTTACTCTTACGAGTAATATTAATATTGGGATTGAAGTTAAGTCTCGCTGTGGTTTTTTTAATAAGGTGAGATGGTCATTAAGTGTAGAAGAAGTCAGGAAAAATACGGTTGTAGCCTGTGTTTTAATTCAAGAGGAAGTTAACGAAGCTCAGTCCGAATATCATTTAATTTTTGCTGGCTTTTTGCCAACACAAATGATTAAACTTAAAACTGGCAAAATATATTTTGGAATAGAGCAATTGCTTTATGGGGGTGGATTACGCTTTTATTTAGAAGAAATACAATTAGGTGATATTCAGGAGAATTTAATTAATTTGCCTCGCAACCAAGTAATGCGGCAAAATAATAAGCAAATTAGTGATAAACAACAAAAATATAGTTATCAACTATCTAATAAAAATTTCAGGGCAAACCAGAATAATCATCAACAGCAAAATCATATTATTTTACGACCAAAACAAGATGATTTATATATAGAATTAGCCGATAAATGTTTCACTAATGGTGATTTTGCCACAGCAATAGATTATTACAGCAGAATTATAAATGATCGGAATGGCTATCAAAAAGATGAATTATATTACAAGCGTGCTTCTGCTCGCTATCAAGTAGAAGATTATCAAGGAACAATAGACGACTGTAGTTTTGCGATCGCTATCAATACTAGTTATATTCAGGCTTATAATCTAATGGCTCAAGCTTGCTATCAGTTGGGTGACTATCAGCAAGCAATTGTCAACTACACTGAGGTTATTAGATTAAATCCTTATGACGATACTGCATATAGAAATCGAGCAGATACAAGTTATGACTTAGGAGATAAGCAAGGAGCAATTGAGGATTACGCACAGGCGATTAAAATTAATCCTCATGACAGTTATACTTATATGAACTTAAGTGAGGGTAGTAAATTAATAGAAAATAATCCGAGAGTTTACCAGACAAAATCTCAGATAAAATTAGAAACTTTAACCGATGCAAACGCTTATAAACAGCGTGGGAAAAATCGTTACGATGTAGGAGATTATCTTGGGGCGATTGAGGATTATACTCAGGCAATAGATATTAGTTTACAAAACCATTCCCTAGAAAACGAAGTATACCGGATTCGTGGAGATGCCCATTACGACTTAGGAAATCATCTTGAAGCGATTGAAGATTATACCCAGGCTATTAATATTAACTCACAAGATGCACTAGCTTATTATCGGCGCGGTTGCCTTTGGTATGACTTAGCAGATAAAGCAAGTGCGATCGCTGATTTTCAGACCGCAGCAGGATTATATCAAAAGCAAGGAAATGTAGCTAAACATAAAAGAGTACGGGAGAAAATTTTAGATTTAGAAATAGAAGCTTCTTTGGATATTTTGGATTTTTAGTTTTCGGTATTGGTATTATTGTTAGATTGGGTTAGATCCACAAAGAATATTTAACTATTAACCGATAAATTTAATTTGCGTCCTAACCCAAACAACACTATTCTTGCTTTGTGTTAAATCAAAATATAAATATTGGTTTACTTTACTTAACCATTACACACTAGTACAGCATGACTTAAATAAGGCTACCATTTCTATTTTCCTTTATCCCTTTTCCAAATTTATAAATGTTTGCTTTATTTCTGCCGACTTGTACTAATTATGCAGCTTAGAATCAAATACCTTCATTGTAAGCTGCGTAAACACCCTGGACATTATACCAGTTCAGAAAAATTCTGGCGATTTCCAATGCTAACTGTGGTTTACCGATATTAATCAACCATTTTAATAATGGTGCCATAGTCCGTTCATTGAGAGTACCATTGAGAGACAAAATTCCCCACAACAACTTGTGTAACCAAGTCATTTGAATCATCATCCGCACTTCCCAAGTTGGATGTTTTTGATAAAACAAAACTCCCATTCTTCCGCGCTGAATTTCTTTATCAACTAAGTTAGGAATTTGCTCTAAATTAAAAGCTGGATGCCAATGATAACCTACAGCTTCAGGACATTTGATTAATTTTAGACCTAAATTTTTTAATCTGACCCCAAGTTCCAAGTCTTCCCATCCGTAGAGTTGAAAACTGGTGTCAAACATTCCTGCTTTTTTTAACCAGTGCTTGGGAATCGCAACATTTCCGGTTGCAAAAAAAGCGGCAGAAAAATCTGTGATTTTATAAGGTTCAGATGTGGGATTCTCAAAATTACAGGTATTAACCACAGCACCATAAGTGAAAAAGCGATCGCTACCTAGTTTCTCTTTTCCCTTTTGCAATGCTTCTACATGAGATTGAAGAAAGCTGGAGGTAACAACTAAATCGCTATCGATAAAAATTATGATGTTTCCCCGTGCTTCTTCCACACCTAAATTCCGAGCTGCTGCTGGTCCCAAATGATTTTGTTGAAATGGGTATACGTGGGGAAATTCTGTCCGATGGTCTTCGAGCCATTCTAAAGTCCCATCTGTGGAACCATCATCTACGATAACAACTTCGTAACCCTCTACAGGAGAATTTGTTGATAACTCTTGCTTTTCCAGAGCTATCAGACACTTTTCTAAAATTGGTTTGCGATTATAAGTCGGAATAACAACACTTAAGAACACTGTCTCACCCACAAAAATGCCCATCTTCAGGATAGGACATTCAAAGAAGACATACTGTTCCTTTTCAATACACCTTTTACAAAAATACTGAATATTCCACTTTTAGTGTATTTCAACATCTGTATAATTATTTAATTGCGTAGCCTGGGTCATCGAAGACGATATTGCGAACTGGAAATTGACATTGTTTTAGGTCAAAAAAATGAAGAGTAAAAAAGGCAAGTTAATCGATATAAGACTCAAATTCTCATAGAATTCAAAAAAGATTTAAATAATCAATTAGACCATAGATAGAAAAGAATAATAACGCGCTGCTATATGTAAAATAAACCAGAAAAACTCCTTATAAGTGATGGAGTTTTCCTAGACTTTTGTATCTCATTACTAAATTGCAATTACTACCCCAGAGAATGGCAGTTGTTTCAAAACTTAGTACAAAATTATAGCTGGATTATTTCTTTAACGAAAATAATTAATCATGATTATGATTCTGTAAATTGAGAAAAAGTAGTCATAATTTGTGAAAGACCCATAATATGAAACTTTTTTTATAGTCCCTATTACCTTTCGTACTAATCATAGAAACTTTCTATTCAATTTCCTGATAAATATAATCTATATTTTCACGATCTTCTGACATTCATTAGGAAGTAACAGCTTCAAATCAAATAACACCTGCACTAAGTGATATCACTAATATTACCTAACAAGCTAAGTATTGTCGTGAAAGAGTTACTTAGACATGAACTTTCAGAATAATAAACCTTTAATAATATACATATACCATATTACAATGCAGTGATTTAAATCACTATTATCGATATTTCCTATCGAGTTATTATAAGTATTTACACGTGCTTACTTTAAAACACCAGTACCTGACAAGTATGGAAACAAAAATAAAATTAAAATCAATCAGTAATATTACTGAAGAGAATATACTGACATTAGATAGATAATAGTAGCTCGTTGTATTGCAGCATAAATAAATACCAATGGGTCGCGCTAAAAAGGTTGTTCTAGCATATTCCGGGGGAGTAGATACATCAGTGTGCATCCCCTATCTAAAAGAAGAATGGGGTGTTGAAGAAGTAATTACTTTAGCCGCAGATTTGGGACAAGGTGATGAGTTAGAGCCTATTCGTGAGAAAGCTTTAAAATCCGGTGCTAGCAAATCTTTAGTTGTTAATGTTCAGAATAGTTTTGTTAAAGATTATGCATTTAGCGCTATTAGAGCCAATGCTTTGTATGAAAATCGCTATCCCCTCTCAACAGCTTTAGCTCGTCCTCTAATTGCTAAGATACTTGTAGAAGCCGCACAAGAGCATGGCGCGGATGCGATCGCTCATGGTTGTACGGGTAAGGGTAATGACCAAGTACGCTTTGACGTGGCTATTGCAGCTCTGAACCCTAACCTGAAAATTCTTGCACCAGCAAGGGAATGGGGAATGAGTCGAGAAGAAGCTATTTCTTACGGAGAAAAGTTTGGTATCCCCGCACCAGTAAAAAAATCTTCTCCTTACAGTATTGATAAAAACCTGTTAGGTCGCAGCATTGAAGCAGGAGTTCTGGAAGACCCAATGGTGGAACCACCGGAAGAAATTTATCAAATGACTAAAGCGATCGCCAATACTCCCTCAGAACCAGAATATATTGATATTAGTTTTAGTCATGGTATTCCTTCTGCTCTGAATGGTAAACCGGAATATCCCATTACATTGGTGGAAAAGCTCAATCAGGTAGTAGGGAAACATGGTATCGGTCGTATTGACATAATTGAGAATCGCTTAGTGGGAATCAAGTCGCGGGAAATATATGAATCTCCAGCAATGGTTACTTTAATTCAAGCCCACCGGGATTTAGAAAGTTTGACTTTAACGGCAGACGTTACTCAATATAAACGAGGAATAGAAGAAACTTACAGTCAAATTATTTATAACGGTCTTTGGTACAGTCCTTTAAAATCAGCTTTAGATGCTTTTATCGAGGAAACTCAGGAAAGGGTAAACGGTACAGTTAAGTTGAAACTATTTAAGGGTAGCGCAACTATCGTTGGACGGAGTTCAGATAATTCTTTGTACACTCCAGATTTAGCAACTTATGGTTCTGAGGATCGGTTTGATCACAAAGCAGCTGAAGGGTTTATTTATGTTTGGGGATTACCCACTCGCATTTGGGCAGAGCAGAGTAGGAAGTAAAAGATGAATTCCATAAAAACAATCATCATCCAATATTAATTAGAAGTTTGATCAAGGTTCTTGGGAAAAGGAAAAAGTTATCTATGTTTAACTAATTTTGTCTTTCTCCAAGAACCTAAAAGGGTTTCATCTTCTACAGAGTTCTTCAAACTGATAACTGAATCAATAAAAATTAACTACTTATTTTTTTAGCCTGACGGGACTCTAACCAAATTGGTATTATTATGATTCCTACTAAAATTAATAAAGCCGCGATCGCAAACTGACCAACCCATGCAACCAATTGCTCCAAAGGTATTACTTTCCCGGCAAAGAAAGATAAGGATACCATGGCACTAGCCCAGGTGATTGCACCAGCTAAATTATATATACAAAATTTCCAAAATGGCATTTGAGCTATACCTGCTAAGGGAGCGGAGAAAATCCTTAGTAATGCAAAAAAACGACCAAAAAATACAGCTTTGGCTGCATTATCGCTAAATTGTTCTTTAATACTAAGCATTTTTTCTTCAGATACTCGAAATAAGCGACCAGTCTTTAACAAAAGAGACCAACCACCGAGTCTACCAATCCAATAACCACAAATACCACCCAAAACCGCACCAGCAGCAGCATCACCCAAAACTAACCAGTAATTAAGTTCATCACTACCAGCGAGAAATCCTCCCACTAAAGTTACTGTTTCACCAGGAAGGGGAAGACCTAAATTTTCAAATAAAATTCCCAAAAAAATCGCTAAGTAACCATAGTTACGAGCCACTTCCTGGATGTTTTCCAGCGAGATAAATTCAAGGGACATCCAGCACCACCATCTTTACAATTCTTGATTTTTCTTATATTCTGACTGTTTTTTTCTTTGAGTGTCAATCTAGTTGACCTTCTCAGTGGGATCTGGAAAATCTCAATCCATTGTGCACAGCACTTCTCATCATAATTCCTCTCGTAATCAGAGAAAGATTTTGAACTCTTTCGGTTCCCCGTTACTTTCAGAAAAAACATGATGATAATCATGTTTATACTTAGTGCTATAAAATCAACATCAACTAGTATAAATAATGATATCGGTAATATTCACCCAAAAATATTTATGACTACAATGACTTATCCACTTTTTCTTAGTAGATAAACTAAAATAACTTTAGAAAAAGAAAAATCATAACAATATAACTTTATTGATTATATAAGTGTAACAACTTTAACCGCCGCCACGAGTCGTTGAAGCTACCAATCGGCGCTCGCCTTTTACCAAACGCATACTTAACCTACACGAAGCACTTGTGCTCGGCGAGCACAAGAACCGAGGGGTAAGTATTGCTATTTGGCATCACATGTTGGTTTTGCTTAA
>JBCCDM010000147.1:0-13611 GCA_039030795.1 Cyanobacteria bacterium P01_A01_bin.84 | reverse complement strand
TCCCTAGGTCAAAGCAATGGTACTTTTGGTTCGACGATTATAGCCAAAGACGATCATTTTACTATCAGTCAAGGAGAATGGGATAGCTTCGATCAACATCCCCGTCAGGTAGCAGATGTCAACGGTGATGGTCGTGCTGATATTATTGGTTTTGGATATGACAATGTTGTTGTTTCCCTAGGTCAAAGCAATGGTACTTTTGGTTCGACGATTATAGCCAAAGACGATCATTTTACTATCAGTCAAGGAGAATGGGATAGTTTCGATCAATATCCCCGACAAGTTGCTGATGTTAACGGTGATGGTCGTGCTGATATTATTGGTTTCTCAGATGACCATGTTATCGCCTCTCTAGGTCAAAGTAATGGTACTTTTGGTTCGACTATTGTAGTTAAGGATGATGATTTTACTATAAATCAAGGAGGATGGAATAGCTTCGATCAATATCCTCGGCAAGTTGCTGATGTCAACGGAGATGGTGATGCTGATATTATCGGTTTTAATGAAAATGGGACCTATGTAGCTTTAGCTAACAATCAGGTAACTCCACCCGGAGGAAATAATCAGAACATTGTAGGTGGATACTTACCATCTTGGGAGATTAGTAGTAGTACCGATCCAGCCAGCATCCCAGGGGATAAACTGACACATTTGTTCTATGCTTTTGCAGATGTAACCTCATCCGGTAACATTGTTTTGAATCAAGATGGTTTGGATGGTGATATTGGCGTACTTCAATCTATTAAAACTCAAAATCCCAACCTTAAAATACTTGTTTCTATTGGTGGTGCAGGAGACGAAGATTTTTCTACTGTAGCTTCTACCCCACAGTCTAGAGCAAACTTTGTTCAGTCTGCCATCCAATTTATGAAAGATAATGGTTTTGACGGCATTGATATTGACTGGGAGTTCCCGGAAAAGCAGGAAAATCAAAATTATCTTCAACTGCTCAACGACCTACGTCAAGAACTCGATAACACATCTACAGCAGATGGTAAGGATTATCAGTTAACTACTGCTCTTCCTGCTTCTCCCCTACAATTATCTCCATCAGATTATGGTAACAGCCCTTATGATTTCAACCCAACTTTTTTGAAAACAACTTCCGATCATGTTGATTTTATCAACGTTATGACTTATGATTACCACGGTTCTTGGGAGCAAAAAACTAATCATCAGGCTGCTTTGTACAAAAGTACCAATGACCAGTCCTATAACAGCGAAAAAGTAAACATTAACTGGGGAATTCAAGAATATTTAAATGCTGGTGTTGAAGCCAAAGATATTGTCCTTGGAGTTCCTCTCTATAGTCAAAGCTGGACAGGAGTTAATCCTGGAGCCAACAATGATGGTCTGTTTGAAAGCGGTACTCCAGTTCCAGCCGAACAGGCAATTTTATATAAAGACCTCCACGGTAAAATGGATAAGGATAATCAGTATCAACGTTACTGGGACGATAGCGCCAAAGTTCCCTATGTTTACAATTCTCAAACACAAGAATTTAGCACTTACGAAGATAAACAATCAGTTCTGGGAAAATTAGATTATGTTGAGCAACAAGAACTTGGTGGAATGTTCTTCTGGCATCTTGGTGGAGATTTACCAATAACTGATTCTGATTCTTTAGTCAATGTTGCTGCTTCCAATCTAATGGTATAAAAAATAAAAATCTATATTGTCATATAGCAAGCCTTCACCCTGCCTGTAGGGCAGGGTAAGGAACCGTTGCAATGCAGGTCTATTTTAATATTATGTCCGGTTAAACAGTTGTCATATCTGTGGGGACTAAGTAATGAGTAATGAGTAAGGAGTAAGGAGTAAGGAGTAAGGAGTAATGAGTAAGGAGTAAGGAGTAAGGAGTAATAAATAGCACTACGATCTTTTCAATAGCGTTATATCGTAACTAATTAAGCGGACTTGATATAATTGAACCTTTTCACAAAGTGAAGAGTCAATATCATAGTACAATTTGGCAGAAATAAAAAGAAACCAACTATTCATGATTTTCGGGAAAGGGCAAGGGAAGATAGAAATGGTAGCCTTATTTAAGCCGTGCTGTACTAATACAATCGAGCTTAAAAACCCATCCATGTTTTAGACTCAAATTTATTTTCATGATTAGAATTCTCATGATTAGATTTTATATAGATATCTGACTTACGCCAAGCTGTACTAATTTTACAAGCCTTTGGTAAACTTCTGCTTCTTGCTCTGTGTCCAAGTGAGGTGTGCAATGCAAAAATTTTATCTTCCCAAGGAATTAACTAAATTTACGGTCAAATTTACTGCTAGAAACATCATTTTATTTACTCTGACTTTTTTGTTAACTATTACCCCTAGCACATTTGCCAAACAACCAGAAAATTCAGTTTCTCTATCCCTAAATCACCCCCAAACTATCAAATCCCTAGCGACTCAACCGCAACAACTTCTCCACAAAGGAGAAGCACTTTATCAAACACAACGTTTTACTGAAGCAATAACTGTTCTAGAACAAGCTCTGAGTATTTATAAACGAGAAAACAATCCCCTGGGACAAGCGGCAGTGCTGACAAATCTCTCTCTTGTTTATCAGCAACTTGGATCCTGGAAAGAAGCCAATACAAATGTTAATAATAGTTTGCAATTACTTGGATGGGATACCAAGAGTCAAAATGTAAATTCCAAAAAGTTAAATGTCAACCATCCTAAGTATGAAGTATGGAAAATACTCGCACAGACTCTCGATATCCGAGCTGGGTTACTACTGAAACAAGGAAAACCCGATGTGTCTTTACAAATATCGCAACAAGCAGAGCAGATCTGGAAGAAATTAGATGATAGTCTTGGAGTGATGGGCAGTCGGATCAACCAAGCACAAGCTTTAAGAGTTGCTGGTTTTTATCGTCGCAGTCTAAATATATTGAAGGAAACATCTGAAAACCTACAAGCCCAACCCAATTCTCGTGTGAAAGTCACTGCCTTACGTACTCTTGGAAATACCCATCAACAATTAGGTAATTTAGAAGAATCCCAAAAAATTTTACAGCAAAGTTTAGAAATTGCTCAAGCTCTGCAACTATCAGAAGAAATAGCTTTGACAGAATTTAGTCTTGGTAATACTTTTAGGTCATTAGGTAAGGGCGATAAAGAAAAGCTAATTGCAATTAATCATTATAAAAATGCGGCTTTGTTTGCATCTAGTTCACTTACAAAAATTAAAGCCCAAATAAATCAACTCAGCTTACTTGTTGATGATGAGGAAAGAACAGCAGAAGCGAAAAAATTAGTGTCTGCAATTCAATCTCAACTATTCAAATTACCAGTAAATCAAGCTGGTATTTATGCACATATAAATTTTGCTCGCACCATAACTAAAATTGCTAACAAAAAAGATATTGTCCGAATTTTAGTAAAAACTATTCAACAAGCCCAAACTATAGGTGACAAACGTGCCGAATCTTATGCTTTAGGTAGCTTAGGAGAAGTTTACGAGGAAAATAGTCAGTGGCAAGAAGCACGGGATTTAACCCGAAAAGCCTTATTGCTTACTCAAAAAAATAATGCCTCAGATATAGCTTATCTTTGGGAATGGCAGTTAGGACGGTTGCTCAAAGCAGAAGGTAATATTCCAGCAGCGATATCAGCTTACGATAGTGCAGTCGCAACCCTTGATTCACTTCGTACTGACTTAGCTGCTGTTAACCGAGAAGTACAGTTTAATTTTCGCGATCGCATAGAACCGATTTATCGACAGTCTGTAGAACTACTTCTGCAAGAGAAAGGTGAAGAAAAACCCGATTTAGATAAAGTACGTCAGCGAATAGAGGCTTTACAATTAGCAGAGTTAGACAATTATTTCCGAGAAGCTTGCTTAAATAATCAATTTGTTGTTCTTGATGAATTTGTAGACCGTGATAATCCGGAAACTGGGATATTTTACCCAATTATCTTAGATAATCGGTTAGAAATTATTCTCAAGCTTCCCAACAAGGAAGAACTAATACATAAAACAAATTTAGTTAATACTCAACAATTAGAGCAATTGATTGAGCAAATGCAGCAAAAGATATTCCAACCAGATGAGATTAATAAATTTAAAGAAGCTTCCATACAGCTTTATAAGTTGTTAATTGCACCAGTTGAAACCGAACTCAAGAATAGCAAGGTTAAAACTTTAGTATTTATTCCCGATGGTTCCCTAGGAAATATTCCCATGGCTGCATTGTATGATGGGAAAGAGTATTTAGTCCAAAAATATGCTATTGCGATTAGTCCGGGACTACAGCTATTTACCCCCAAATCTCTGACGAGGCAAAAACTAAATGCTCTTTTAGGCGGATTATCAATAATACCCAAAGGTGAAAACTTTGCACCGCTTCCCAATGTGAATCAAGAATTAGCATCAATTGAAAAATCAGGCATATCAACACTTAAATTATATAATGAACGATTCAGAAGCGATGTTTTAAAAAAAGAAATTAATGCCAAACCTTTTCAAGTTGTTCACCTTGCAACTCACGGACAGTTTAGCTCTAACCCCAATGAGACTTTTATATTAGCAGCAGATAAACGCATTAAAGTAGCTGAATTAGATAATTTACTCAAAAGTCGGGTGGAAAAAAGAACAGAACCAATTGAACTGCTGGTTTTGAGCGCTTGTGAAACAGCAACCGGAGATAAACGTGCTGCATTGGGATTAGCAGGAGTTGCTCTTAGTGCTGGTGCCCGGAGTACTTTAGCTTCTCTGTGGCAGATTGGTGATAAATCCACAGCTTATTTTATCGATGAGTTTTACCGTCAGTTGATGGATGAGAAAACCACCGCAGAAGCTTTACAAAAAGCTCAATTGAAACTGCTGAAAAATGATGAATACAGTCTTCCCCGGTACTGGGCACCTTACGTTTTAGTTGGTAATTGGTTGTAATATCAATTCAGCTTAATTAGTTACGATATAACACTACTGAAAAGATTATAGTGCTATTTATTACTCCTTACTCATTACTCCTTACTCATTACTCCTTACTCCTTACTCATTACTCCTTACTCATTACTCCTTACTCCTTACTCATTACTCCTTACTCATTACTCCTTACTCATTACTCATTACTTAGTCCCCACAGATATGACAACTGTTTAACCGGACATAATAATATAAAAGGGAATTTTCTCACAGGAAGGTCAGCAACAGTGACTTTTTTGAGAGAGGATTTTAAGTGCATAAGTGGCATCTTATGACTTCTATATTCTAATAGGGTTTAGTTAAGAATATTGTAGGTTGGGTAGAGGGATGACACATAGGTGTCCCCTGAAAGGGATCCCGTTACCCAACAAATGTTGTTTCTAGTTCAAAGATTTAACTAAACTGTATTGTTCTATATATTATTGATACAAGTATAAAAATAGACATCTCCCGTATTTATAATATAGAGACATTAAATTTAATGTCTCTACAGGTGTTGAAGAAAGGCACATATTTAATTTCTGGAGATGTGTATTTAATACAAAAGAGATATTATGACTATTATTCAAAAAACGCAAATATCTAACGACCCAGAAGCGATCGCTAAAACAGGATTTGAACGCAACTTCGCATTTATTATTGGTATCAATAACTATACAAACGGTATTTCTCCACTGAAAACAGCCGTCAACGATGCCAAAAAACTAGTAGAAATTCTCCGGGAAAAACATGGTTATCAAGTCTGGGTATGCTTAGATGAAGTCGCAACGCTGACTAACTTAAATCAGCTTTTAGAAAAAATATTACCAGAACAGGTCGGGGAAAATGACCGCTTATTATTTTACTTTGCTGGTCACGGGGTTGCACTAAATGGAGATGATGGTCCAGCTGGTTACTTGATTCCCCAAGATGC
Organism: Cyanobacteria bacterium P01_A01_bin.84; assembly: GCA_039030795.1. GTDB lineage: Bacteria > Cyanobacteriota > Cyanobacteriia > Cyanobacteriales > Nostocaceae > JBCCDM01. Next base: position 7,756 of record JBCCDM010000147.1, on the reverse strand, counting down.
AAAACAGGGCGAAACTGATAGTTATGTCCCAATGACGAAGTTACATGATGCTTTAAATAAATTACCATGTCGTCATTTTTTAGGTATCCTTGATTGTTGTTTTGCTGGTGCTTTCCGTTGGTCGAGTACTAGAGATTTATTACTATCACCAAAAGTGATTCATAAAGAACGCTACGACCGTTTTATTACTGACCCAGCATGGCAAATAATTACCTCTTCAGCCTCAGACCAAAAAGCCTCAGATAACTTTAAATTGGATACAGAACGGGGTCAAGTGGGCAATCATTCCCCCTTTGCGAGTGCATTACTAGAAGCACTAGGAGGTGCAGCAGATGTTTATCCTCCTGAAAGTAATGGTAAAGCTGGTGGAGATGGGGTAATTACTGCTACTGAACTATATTTATATTTACGCGATCGCGTGGAAATTCCTACGGAAAAATATTGTCTGCGTCAAACCCCTGGTATTTGGTGCTTAAATAAGCATGATAAGGGTGAGTATATCTTTCTTTCTCCGGGACATGAATTAAATTTACCACCCGCACCACCTTTAGATGAATCAAAAAATCCCTATCGTGGTTTAAAGTCTTTTGAGGAGGAAGATAGCGGACTATTTTTTGGTCGAAGCGAACTTGTAGAAAAATTACAAACTTTTATTAAAACTAATTCTCTCACAGTTGTTCTGGGTACTTCTGGTAGTGGTAAATCCAGTTTAGTAAAAGCTGGTTTAATTCCCAAATTAAAACAAGAGTTAAAACAAGAAACTAATGGTAAATGGTGTATATTATCACCAATTCGCCCCGGAGAAAAACCCTTTCAGGCATTAAATAACTCTCTTCTTGATGCCGGATTACCAAAAATAGAGTTGCAAAACACAGAAAAAACTTTAAGTGAAAGTATTGCTACATGGTCTAAAAAAAATCCTAAATCTAAATTATTAATATTTATTGACCAAAGCGAAGAATTAATTACACTTTGTGAGTCGGAGAATGACCGTAAAAAGTTTTTCCAACAGATACTTACAGCAATTAGTACTCATCAACATAACTTAAGGGTTGTCTTAACCCTACGTTCTGACTTTGAACCACAAATTAGAGACGCTGGCTTAAAATTTGTTCCCAAAGTTCTTAAATTGGGAAACACTGTCCTCAAAAATTATTGGCAAAGCGGACGATTTATTGTACCAGCAATGACACGAGGGGAATTGCGAGAAGCAATCGAAAAACCCGCCCAAAAACGGGTAATGTATTTTCAACCCCATGAATTGGTAGAGCGACTAATTGATGAAGTCGATAATATGCCAGGAGGATTGCCACTACTATCTTTTGCCTTAAGCGAACTTTATCTTAAATATTTAAAACGTCAGCGTTATGGGCAATTTAACAGAGGTGAAAATATTGACCGTGCATTGACTCTATCAGATTATCAAGAATTAGGGGGAGTAATTCAATCCCTAACTCAAAGAGCAGATGAAGAATATCAGGGGTTAATTAATCAAAATCCAGATTATCAACAAGTCATCCGTCATGTAATGTTGCGGATGGTTGCATTAGGTCGGGGTGAATTAGCCCGCAGACGGGTACCTTTATCAGAGTTAGAATATCCATCAGAAAAAAATCATCTAGTTAAACAAGTAATTGAAAGTTTTACTCAAGCACGATTACTAGTAGAAGGACAAGACGCAGAAAGTAATCCCTATGTCGAACCTGCTCATGACGCTTTAGTCAGAGGTTGGGAAAAATTACTAACTTGGAAGCAAAAAGAGGAAGAAAGTTTAATTCTGCAACGGCGATTGACCCCAGCAGTAGTAGAGTGGAAAGGTATTGCTATTGTCTGGGAGCAAAACCAACAATCTGGTTTTCAAGTCCGGGCTAAACCTTTCATTAATTGGTTGGATAGTAAACTCAATGTTGTCGAAAACTTCTTTGATAAAATAAATCCTTCCATAGATGCCCATTTTCTTCAATTATGGCAAGGAAATTCAAAAGAAATACCTGCACAGTTTCTATGGAACACAAATCCTTATCTGGATGTCCTGAGTGAAACATTGAACTCCAATAATAATTGGTTAAACAAGGTAGAAAGCGAGTTTATAGAAAAAAGCATCAAGCAAAAACGTCAGAATCATAATTGGCGCTGGCGGATTGCGATCGCGGTTATGCTGGGATTGAGTGGATTAAGTATTTGGGCTATTGTCAATAGTGAAAGAGCTAAACGCAATATTCAGATATCCGAATTGCGAGCTACGGCAGCAGAAGTAAAAAATTTAACCTCCGTTAAGCCAATTGATGCATTATTGCGAGCAGTAGAAGCTATAGATCAGCCTTTATCTAAATCAGTTTTTGAAGTTCAATCTAGTTTGCTCAGCGCAGTACAGATTCCTAAAGAAAGAGCTAAATTAAAAAATCAACCTCCAGTTCCATCACTCCAGAAAGATGACTGTGGTTCTTGGAAAGTAGAAATAGATAATGATAATAAGAGAACTTTACGTCTTTCCAATTTAAATAAGCAGGTTAAAGTTTTTCAAGAACATGATGATGTTGTTACTTCTGTTGCTTTTAGCTCCAATTGCAAATTTATTGTTAGCGGTAGTCGCGATAATAGTTTGCGTTTGTGGAATCTAAAAGGTAGACAAATTAGCGAACCTCTGCGAGGACATGAAAGTTGGATAGAGGGAGTGGCTTTTAGTTCTGATAATAAATCAATTCTTAGTAGTAGCAAAGATGGTACAATCCGCCGATGGGATGTAAATCAAGAAAAATTCTTTGAATTATCTGATGGGACAAAATTTGCTTACAAAGATTATAGAGTTGCTTTGAGCAAAGATGGAAAAGTTATTATTGCTAACGGTAAACAATCAATTTATCGTTGGTTAAACCACAAAAAGCCACCAAAGCAGACCGATCCAAAAGAACATTCATCATCAATTAAAGCGATCGCCATCACAGATGACGGAGACATGAGTGTCAGTGTTGATGAAGATGGCAAAATTAATTTGTGGGATCGAGAGTTGAAATTGATAGATAATTATAAGATAGATGGTTATAGTCCAAAGAATAAATTCCTAGTTAATACTATAGCGATCGCTCCTGATGGAAAATCATTTGCTATCGGTACCTATGATGGTAATATCATACTTTGGCACATACAAAATAAGAGAATTAAGCCATCTACGAAAAAGTTACGGTGTGAAAATTGCGAACAGATAAATGCGATAACTTTTAGTAGAGATGGGAAATATATCGCTAGCGGTCTTAGAACTAAAGAGGGGAATCATACCGTTCAACTTTGGGATAAAGGTAGGAATGGTGGAGGTAAATCAATTAACCATCCTCAAATGCATACTCAGGCAATTGAATCCCTTGTTTTTAGTAATAACGGAGATATGATTGCTACTGGTAGTCGGGATAATACAGTACGCTTGTGGAATAAGAAAACCCTAAAACAGATTGGCGAACCTTTGCAAGGTCATAAAGGTTGGGTGAGCGCGATCGCTTTTAGTTCCGATGACAAGTTTATTGCTACTGGTAGTTGGGATAACACAGTGCGCTTATGGGATAGTCAGGGTAATTCGATGGGTAGTCCTTTTAAAGGACATACAAAATGGATAAGTAGTGTAAGATTTAGCTCTGACGATAAATCAATTATTAGTGGTAGTGCCTACGATTCGGTTCGGTGGTGGGAAGCTGGTAATCAAGAAGATTGGCTGAAAAAAGCCTGCTCCCAATTAAAGGAACATCCTGTTTTCAAAACACCCCAAAATAGCCTTCAGGAAGGAGCTAAAAAAACTTGTCAGAAATATAGCTGATGTTACTGTTGGTGATTTCCTTGGTATATTCTTTGTTCGCAGGACTTTGATATTTTTAGAGCTAAAAATCACCTCAAATCCAATTAAGGTAAGAAAAAAACGTCAAAAGGGTAAAAATGTCTGAAACCTAGATATATCAATAAAATAGGTCAATCGAGGTTAAAAACTTGCCACATAAGCTTTTGAAGTTATTTTTGACATATTTGTTGCCTAAGTCCCGACCGAGATCATGTGGTACGTCGTCATTATTTAGCTTTAACTCCTCTCCTTCTTCTATTTGTCAAGCTTCCTATGCCTTCAGCGTACAACTCGCTTTACGTTACTTGTATCAAAAGGGGATTCAGATAGAATTTACTACTGGGGGAGAATGGAAACTAGGGAAATTAAAATTTCAACCTTTAGAAGCACATACAGGAGGATACCAAGGAATAGATACCTTTGGGCACCAAATTTTACTTAACTACCATTCTTCCCCATATAGTGACGCGATCGCACCACAAATTACTTTGACAGAGGTACTAGAAGGTAAACTAAAACCAGCCGCAGTCAAAGACCGGATAGTTCTAATAGGTACCACCGCAGCAAGTTTTCGGGATTATTCATTAACCCCATACACCGTCGGAGGAAAATCCCAATCCATACCAGGGGTGATTTTACAAGCACAAATGGTTAGTCAATTATTGAGTGCTGTTTTGGATGGAAGACCTTTGATAAGGAGTTGGTCTTTCTGGGGTGAGGTGATTTGGATTTGGTGTTGGTCAATAATTGGTGGTTTTTTTGCCTGGTATCTGGGAAGACCTATTTACCTATGGTTGTCTGTTGGGGTCGGATTAGTTATTTTGTATATGAGTGCAAGTGCCTTATTCAGTTTATTAGGTTTTTAGATTCCTCTAATTCCCCCTGTCTTAGCTTTTGTAATTACTATTATAATTTTTATATACTCCCCATTAAAACAGTAGGAGACGAAGTAATTGAAATAGCGGTTCTCGCAGAATAAACAGTGTCTCCCAGAAGCAAGTATAGGGAAAATCCTTTTTAGAACTCAAACAGTAATTGAACATTTAATAATTCAACATTTAATGAAGAAAACAACGAAACCAAAACAGCAATCTCTATCAAGTATTGATTCACCTAGCTGCGATTCTCACGAAGTTCATCTCGATAACGTCCGACAGGTACAGCCAGAAATTATACCTATAGCTAAGGCTCAACAAATGGCTGATTTTTTTGGAACCCTAGCAGATCCACACCGTTTGCGTCTACTCTCAGCTTTAGCTAAACAGGAGTTATGCGTTTGCGATTTAGCAGCGTTGGTGAAGATGAGTGAATCTGCTGTGTCTCATCAGTTAAGAATATTACGAGCCATGAATTTAGTGAAATACCGTCGCGAAGGACGCAATGTTTATTACAGTTTGGCAGATAGTCATGTCACTAATATCTACCGCGAAGTTTCTTCCCATCTCGATGAATAATATCGTTAACTGTTGGATTGAAACTATCAGTAACTATCTATAACCCTTATTACTACATTGATTACGAAGGTACAGATAACTACTAAAAACCCTGCCGTGAAAGGATTATAAATTGTTGGACGGGTCTGATGAAAGGGGAATTTTTAATACTTGGCTAAATTAAGTTACTCAAAGTTTTGAAATTTACCTAATTTTAGATATTATATGAATAATTGTTCAGATGTTTAATTGTTCATATAATATGCAGAAAACAGGGAACGACATCAAACTGGTAAATAATTCTGGCTGTTATACTCCAGAAAACGAGCATGATGGACATAGTCACGGACATAATCATGGACACAGTCATAATGGAGAATTTAATCTCAAGCAAGAAATTATACCTGTTGGAACATCAATAATTTTGTTTGTTTTGGGTTTATTTTTTTACAAATTCTTACACAATACTCCTTTTTCTATAGGTGAATACTTAATTTTTATCCCAGCTTATTTAGTCAGTGGTTGGAGCGTACTGACTACAGCCGGACGTAATATTTTACGAGGTAGAGTATTCGATGAAAACTTCCTAATGACAATAGCCACATTAGGTGCGATCGCTATTCATCAAATACCCGAAGCTGTAGCTGTGATGCTGTTTTACCAAGTTGGAGAACTATTTCAAGACTTTTCAGTCGGTCGCTCTCGTAGGTCAATAAAATCCCTCTTAGAAGTCCGTCCAGACATCGCGAACTTGAAAATTAATGGTGAAATCAAACAAGTTTCCCCCGAAACCGTCCAAGTCGGGGAAATAATTATTGTCAAACCCGGTGAAAAGATTCCTTTAGACGGTAAAATTACTGAGGGTTACTCTCAAGTAGATACATCAGCTTTAACAGGAGAATCTGTACCACGAACAGTCAAAATTGGAGAACCTGTTTTAGCGGGGATGATAAACAAATCCGGAGTTTTAACCATCCAAGTTAGTAAATTATTCGCAGAATCTTCCATTGCCAAAATTCTTTACTTAGTAGAAAACGCTAGTAGTAAAAAAGCTACCACCGAAAAATTTATTACCCGCTTTGCTCGATACTATACCCCCGTCGTAGTTTTCCTATCCTTAGCGATCGCCATATTACCGCCATTATTTATACCAGGTGCCACTACCGAAAAATGGGTATATCGTGCTTTAGTCTTATTAGTAATTTCCTGTCCCTGCGGCTTAGTAATTAGCATTCCCCTAGGCTATTTTAGTGGCGTGGGTGCAGCAGCAAAAAGAGGTATCTTGGTAAAAGGTTCGACATTTCTTGATGCCCTGACCGCCGTTGATACAGTTGTATTTGATAAAACCGGAACCTTAACTGAAGGTGTTTTTCGGGTAAATCAAATCATCCCTAAAAACGGCTTTAGCGAGTCAGATTTACTGACAATGGCAGCAAAAGTAGAATCTCAATCCAACCATCCCATCGCCACATCAATTTTATCCACATCCGGTATATCTATTAGTATCTCAGACATCCAAGATTACCAGGAAATTCCCGGACACGGCGTACAAGGTAAAATAGGAAATCAACTCGTAATTGCAGGTAACGACCGTTTATTACATCGAGAGAATATTGAACATGACCTATGCTCATCTGAAGGCACGGTAGTTCATATCGCAGTAGATAGAGTCTATGCAGGCAGGATAATCATTGCCGACCAAATAAAAGAAGATGCAGTTACAGCAATTCGACACTTAAAACAAATTGGTGTCAAAAAAATCGTCATGCTAACAGGAGACAATCAAGCGATCGCTGAAAATATTGCTCAAAAACTGCATATAGACTCCTACCAGGCTGAGTTATTACCCGAAGACAAAGTTGAAGCAATAGAACAATATCTGCGTCAATCTGGGAAAGATAAAAAAGTTATATTTGTTGGAGACGGAATCAACGACTCACCAGTAATTGCTAGAGCGGATGTGGGTATAGCAATGGGAGGATTAGGTTCAGACGCTGCAATTGAAACAGCCGATATAGTACTCATGAATGATGCCCCTTCTAAAGTCGCCGAAGCAATCGAGGTAGGTAAAAAAACTCACCAGATTGTCTGGCAAAATATCATTTTAGCAATGACAATTAAGGGTGTATTCATTATCTTAGGAATTTTCGGTATTGCCACCTTATGGGAAGCCGTCTTTGCAGATGTCGGTGTAGCCCTGCTGGCAATTTTAAATGCAAGTAGAGTTATGAGGACATTACTGAACTATGGAGATAAATTTAGCACAGTTATCTAAAGACCTAGGAGTAAGGAGTAAGGAGTAAGGAGTAATAAATAGCACTACCATCTTTTCAATAGCGTTATATCGTAACTAATTAAGCGGACTACGACGTACAAATTCCGGTTTCGTTAGATTGGGATTTGATTGCGATCGTAGAACAGTGGGCGCTAGAAACAGAGTGGCAAGATCTATTCGACAACACCAGCCTCGACGAAGGAGATATCGTCCGCATCCTGCGCC
>JBCCDM010000146.1:0-13678 GCA_039030795.1 Cyanobacteria bacterium P01_A01_bin.84 | reverse complement strand
CTAATAATAAATCTTTAAGATAGTATGTACTATTTATAAAAAACTAAAAGCAAACGACCATATAATTTAGATGACGTTTGCTCAAGTATATATCTCAAAGTTCAAAGATTTCTTAGTGGTCTTGTTTTATTAATTTTGAGAGTGTGTAGTAATTACAAAGGAGCTTTAATAAGCAGTTCAGAAACAGCGCGATCGCTTACTAGTTGGGGTACTAGTCGAGCTTTTATAAAACCTGTAAAAGTTGTTTAATCTTAGATGATTGCTTACTCTGAAATTTTTCTGGGAAATTTAACTCAATTATAATCCTTCCTGCTTCGTCTTCTTCTAAATCAATAATTTCAGCAAGAAAGCGAGTAGGTAAAGAATTATTTAGTTCTCTACTTAATAACAAACCTACAAGAGGTTTAGCATTTCGCATTACTTCTAAATCTTGAGGTACTAAAGTTTTCTGATCGGATTTAGATATTTTGCTATCTAACTCCAACCGCAAACCCGTTACACCTAATTCTGTTGTAGTTCCAGAGAAAAAATGTCCATCCCAGTATAGTTCCCCAAAAGCCATAACTTGTTTGCGCACCTTTCTTTTGCGATCGCTTGGGGTAATATCCCGTAGGGAACGAGTAATACTTGTCGCGAGAAAACCTAAAGATGCAATGGGTCTATCTTCAATTTGTCGGTGTTGAGAATACCACTCGCGAACATCAGAGTATAAAACTAAAGATAAATCGTCTAGCTCAGACCGATTTAAATTGACAAAGTCAACAGCTAAGTGTGTAACTGCATCGTTTATGGGGGATAGTCTCACAACTTGTGCGGTAAGGGATGCACTAGCGTCAAAGTCTCCTAAAATCTCAATGTCTACTTCATCTGGTAAATTGGGCCATGATTTTAAGGAAATCAATGCTCCAGTTTCGGAGATATTAATAGTTTCCCCTGGGATAGTCTGGTTTTCACTAGAGATGTTAACAGCAAGATTTCGCTGTAAGCGGTGAGAGGTACGTATTTGTGGTTGTTCAAAACCTACTAATAGTGCAGCACTGAGCAATATTAGGTTAAAGCCAGACCAGAGAGTGTTTACCAATACTGCTTCCCAGTCTTCTGGACGTAGCAAAAACCAGTAAGGTACAGAAAGTAGGGAGGAAATTACTAAGGCAAATACAAATACTAAACCCCGCATAGATTGCCAATCAAAGGTTCTTTTGGTGACGTTAATTCCTTTGTCGGTAACGTTGAATGAACCCATTTTCGGATTAAACAATGCTAGTAAAGTTACCCACCCTGCTTGGAATGACATCACAAATTCAAAAATTTCATTCCAGAAGGAAAAACGAACGTGTTTGTAGATGATATGGTTAGTGTTTAATGAAAGCAAAATGTGGGGTAAAGCGTAGGCTAGGGTTTCTAAACCCAAACCCTGAATTGGGTTAATGCTGAATAGTAAAAATAAAGTCGGGATAATGGCATATACGAGTCGAGGATAGCCATAGAGAAAGTGGGATGTGGCGCTAAAGTAACAAATTCGCTGGGGTATTGATAGCTTTAGTCTCGGGTTGAATAGAGGATTTTCAATTCGGAAAATCTGTGCCATTCCCCTAGCCCAACGCACCTGTTGTCCTACATAGGCGGAAAATGTATCAGGAGCTAAACCAGCTACCATGATTTTGTCATAGTAAACTGATTTGTAACCTTTAGAATGCAATCTGAGTGCTGTATGACAATCTTCAGTAACAGTTTCAACGGCAATACCACCTACTTCTAAAGCGTGCTTTTTACGAATGATGGCAGCAGAACCGCAGAAAAAGGCAGCATTCCAAAAATCATTTCCTTTTTGTAATACTTTATAAAATAATTCATTACCTACTGGAATTCGACCACCTGTAAGTAAGTTGCGCTCAAAGGGGTCTGGATTATAAAACCAGTGGGGAGTTTGTACAAAAGAAACCTGCTCGTCGTAGAAAAAACCAACAGTATGTAGTAAGATTTGTCGCGATGGAATGTGGTCGCAATCCAAAATCAAGACCAAATCGCCGCCAGTTTTCCGAAAAGCAGTATTAATGTTACCAGCTTTGGCGTGTTCGTTACTATCCCGTGTCATATGTATGCAGCCAATTTCTGCACACATTTTTTTCAGTTCTTCCCTTCTTTCCCAAGCAATTTCCCGCCGTGGGTCGTCTTCTTTGTATCGTTCCGGACGACCATCATCCAAAACGTAAATTTTCTTTTTTTCCGGAGCATAATCGCAAGCCATAGCTGCAAGAGCGGTTTTACGAACGATTTCTACATCCTCGTTGTAGGTGGGAATATAGATATCAACGTCAAACCATTCTTTTTGGGGTATGTGGCTGATATCAACTGCTTGACGTTCTCTAATCTTTAAAGTTTGGAAGTATGCCAGTACCAAAGTTAAAATTGCATACAACTCAGCTGCCAATAGAGTTACACAAGCAATACTATTGAGCCAACCATCAAAATTCAGAGTATAGCTAATACGGTAGAAAAGGTAACGCATCGTCGTTACCAAACTTAGCCAGACCATAAATAGGTGATAGTACATAGCGATCGCCGATGATGATTCTTCTGTTTCGGCTCTGACTACTATCTGACCCAGCAAGACTAGGAAAACTGCAACTGCACCTTGTTGCCATAATTCTAAGGGAGTAATGATTAAAGGTATTGAGAGCAATAAAAGTAGTAATATCAACCACTTAAATTGCTTAAGACCAACCCGTTCTAAAGCGCGGTCAAAAAATTGCGGGGTTAAATCAATAAGCCATCGACTGAGTCGAAAACGTCGGCGATTGTCACGCTGTTTTGGAGGTCTGAATGATGAAGACGACATAGTTAGTTTATGGTCATAGAATTTAAGTTGGAATGCAAGATTGAGTAGTTTGTTTTATTACAACGGGAGGGAAAGAGGAAAGAAGAAAATAAACTTTACTACCGTTGTTATGTACTAGTACAAAGGGAATAAAGTAAACTACCTGTTTGAAATTTATAGAATGCTTATATAGAGAGCGTTTTTAATTTTTTATTTTTCATAGCAGTACTAGGTATAAATGGAAAATAAATGTTTGAGTAATGTTTGATTATTAATATTTGAGTAATATTGTGAGTAATGCCCCTGACCGAAAAAAAATCAAAATTACTTGTTCTCATCGGGAGTTAAGCGCTTCAGATATAGCTGCATAATTCCATAAAGTAGTAAAGATATACCAACGATTCCTATAGGTAAAAGTAACCAATTATCTTGTAGTAAACGAGATGCCATATTTAGAGGATTAGTTTTTTCAATGCGACGAGATGAAGGAGCATCATCAAAAAACTTTAATTCCAAAGCTGATGGTTCATAAGGTTTAGCATCTGGTTCGTTGGGACTAACTACAACTGTTGTTTTCTTTAACTGAAAGAACCAAGGATCTTGTTCTAAAACTTGTTGGACTTTTTCTAAACCACTTTGGGTTTGAGCTGTGAGAGCCAAAACCACGCGATCGCTATTCCAGGGAGAAATAATTTGTTTAATCATTCCGTCGTTATCCTGGGGGACTTGTACTTTGTTGTCACCTGAAAACCGGAGAAAATTCTGACTGAGGTTAAATCCGTCGGATTTTTTAAATTGTCCTGGCAGTTTGTCCCAAGTTCCAATTGCGACTATATGATTATTTTTACGAATATTTGTCTCGCTAGATAGAGTTTCTGGAGTTATCACATCTAGTTTTACCGATTTGGCTTCACTCAAACGCCCTAAACGCTCTCCAAATTCTAAGAGGGTTAAAATATCTGTTTTAGTTGGATTTTGAGGTAATACAATCGCAGTCTCTGATAGGTCTTGGGGTGCAGCAAAAGGAAATCCAAATTGCAAGAGCTTCAGGTTAGGTAACTGTACCGATATTTCTCGCTTTAAATCGAAGCTAGTTTCATTATGTACCGTCCCTATAAGCTGTTGGTCTGGAGGGTAAACGCAATTATCCCCATCAAAAGGTTCTTTGGGATTCATCCGAAAGAATACCTGTAATTTAGAGTTGGGTTTAATTAGTTTTGGTGGTAAATCAACTTTCAAATTCTTATTTTGTTCTCCAGAGTCTTGATTTAAACGGGCACCACCAATGAAGTTACCGTCTAGTAAAACTTGTATTGCTGAAGTTCTAGGATTTATTTGCGGTCCATAACTATAAACTAGGTTCATCGAACTACCGCGCACGAATCTATCGTTAGGTAAAGCGCGAAAATCGATTTCAATTGCAGGTGCTCCTGCACCCCTAACTGTCACATCGGAAAATTTATCCCCAGTTGATGTCTTCAGTTCGCTCAGTTGAAAGGAGTTTTTCTCAGGTAGGTAACGAGACCACTGTCGCACTCCTGGAGTAGATACTTCATTAAGAGAGTCAACAAATTTTATTTGACCGGCACCCATTTTACTTGCATCTGCCTGTACCAAAGACTGGGCAGCTTTCCTAACTGCTTCTGCATCGTTACCGGTGGCAATCAAAACCGGATTACCGTCTTTTTTTGTCTTTCCTATCATCACAACCCCCTTACCGCTAGGGAGGGGATTTTCATTTTGATCTAAAACTTGGTCTCCGACTATAGATAAAGGCAACTCTAAATCTGAGTCTGCCAAAATTGCTTGTTCTTGTGGGGTTCCAATAATGATTAATTTTTGAGGAGGTTTTAAATCAGACAGGTCTGAAATTACATCTGTACTGATGGGACGAAATTCAGCTTCTCTTCCGAAATAAGTCTGTAAACGAGCTGCTGCACTTAACCAATCTTTTTTAACTTGGTTGGGTTTTGAATACACTATTTGGCTAGTTTCCAAATCCAATTTGTCCAAAATTGGATAGGGATAACTACTCAAGTTCAGAGGTGCTGACTGTCTTTGAAACTTAAATATCAGTTTGGAATCGGGGAGAATTTCTGTCCATAAATTGGGGTCGTTAGGATTTGTACATCCTTCAACGTTGTTCTGCTGAGCAACTATTTTCAGTTCGTTATAGTCTTGCAAAAGTTTCGGTGGGATATTCAATAATACTTGACCGACTTGAGACTGTTTGCGATTAAGGGGAATGCTACCAACGGCAGTATCGTTGACTAGTATTGTTAGATTGGAACGGTTTGCAAATAAAGCAGGTGAATGTTGAAAGCGAATTAAAGCCTTAGCACTGGAAATTTCCCAGTCCCGAGGACGGGTAAAACCTAAACGTCCTTGAGAATAAAGACCCCGCAAACGCATCCTATTACCAACTACAGGGGCACGGTTAAATTCTAAGGTGTGGGTCGCAGATGTTTGTGAGTCCTGTTGTGGGGATGTCGATGTGTTAGCTTGAGCTATCAAAACTCCTACTTGTTTAGGCTGTAAATTTTCCTGGACAGCTTTAGCCTTCAGAAGATGACTAGGAGAAAGTAAAAACCAACAAATAATCAAAAATGTTTTGGCGCTAAATTTAGAAAGATTAAAAAACTGCTTCATGGGATGGTAGTGTATTTAAGGTTTTTCTTGATTTAAATGTCTAATAAATTTTTAATGAATTGGTCAGAGGTTAGTACTTAATTGGTTATGATTTACTTGGTTACAAATACTAATACTTTTTTGTTGTTTTTATAACTAAAAAATAATTTTCTCATCTATTTTTAAGAACATTCTTTTCAGAATATCTTCAAATTAAAACCCTTGTCGCTAAAGTTTCAGAAGTTTTTCGGGCACTAGGGATGAAGGCAGTATTCCTAGCCATGCTAGGTTTTGAGTATAGTAAGCAGAATAATCATCCCAAATACCTTGTTTGTACTTCGGCAGTAATTTTTGGTTCAAAATTTCTTCTGCAATCTTTGGTGCGACTATTTTCATCGCAGGATAAAGCATTGCATATTGAGATGTAGCTTCATACTCTACTAGTCCTTTTCCTTCAAGATCGATACGTGCACTGATATGAGATTTTTGTTGCCAGAGTTTTTGTAAATGTTTGGTTGAAGATGTAAGATAACCTTTGGCTCGTGCTGATTTAAACCATGTTGCATCTAATGCTAACCGCCACCAAACCCGGTATGCATCAAAGCTGTATAAAGTTTCTATATTTTTACTCTGAGGCAGTTTTTTAAATTCGCCCGTTTTTGTATCTAATGCAACCCAGTCGCTAGGTAAGTTTACTTTGGAAAATTTTGCTGATTTTTCTAAAACCTGGTAGCTACTATCAACCAGACTTAACCAATCATGTTCGGGATCTACTTGAGCAAACAGACGGAAGGCATAAGGTGCTAGATAAGAAGGATTGAGATAGATGGTAGATTCATTGGAGACAAAGGCTTTAGCCGGACCAGGAAGCAAATAACGTTTCCCACCCACACCAACCACCGTTGAAAATCTCCATAAATCTTGTAATTTAGTTTTAGCTAACTGTAAATATTGAGGACGATTCCAACGTCGAGCCGCAAAAATTAGAGATGTAATTGCATCAATATCCCCATCGCTAGCAAAATTATTATCAATAGCTCCCCAACTGCCATCACTTTTCTTACCCCATTTCCAAGACCACAAATTATCTATTTTTTTACCATCTTCCTGGAGTCTTTGGAGGTTATTTTCAGCCCAATTCAAAGTTTTTGTGAAGGTTGCGGGGTCATTTATTAAAACCGCTCGCAGCATGGCATAAGCTTGACCCTCACTGGTAGAGCGATCGCTTGCTTCGTAGTCAATTACCCTACCATCATTTTGAATAAATCTTTGTCGATAACTATACCAACTTTGAGCTAATAACTCTCGGTTGGGTGTAGCTTCTGGTAAGGCTGCTAAAAATATATCAGCATTATCTATTACATTTCCTTGCTGAGTAATGGATGTATCTGGGGAAATTGGTTGATAGGATTTTTGAGGTTTTACGACTGAGTAACCCGAATAACAAGAATATAAACCTGTCAGGCTGGCAATTACTACTAGTTTTGGAAAATAACACATCCTGGAAGTAAAACAGTTTTAATTATATTTTGTCGATAGTGAAAATTTATCTGGGAGTAGGTTAAAGAAATACGAATAGATTTACCCTGATGCTTTGTGAAATATAGTTTTAGCTTTCAGATTTTGGCTTTTGACTAAAAATTAATAGCTAACAGCTTCAAAGATCGATTTGGCTAATAATTTCCAAACTACGGAAATCAACACAAAATTGAAATTGATTCTTACTATTTACTATTTCTGCGATTAGGGTCTTCCCAAGAAGGCTGAAATCCCCGTCTAAGTAAAAAGTCTTCTTTAATTTGTTGCATCCGACGGGAAAGCTCTCTTGTATCTCCTCCCCGACTCATTTGCTCTATTTGCAATTCTTCCATTTGCTTGAGCGCTGTAAGTGGTTTATCTAAAATCGCATTTAAATCGGCGATCGCCATTTTTGCCCCAGGGTCTCCTGGTTTTTGTTCGAGTACTTGGGAATAAATTTTTTGGGCTGTTTCATACTTACGTTGTTCAAATCGAATTCCCCCTAAAGCTGCTAAAGCTTTTACATCATCTGGTTGTTGGGAAATAATTTTAGCGTAAGCTAATCCTGCTAAATCTAAATCCCCAATAGCTTGAGATAGCTGTCCCTGTTTCTCTAAAGCATTTTTCTGGGTTGATATACTGCTGGCAAACCGTTTTACTAGTGTCCTAGCTTGACCGGGACTGCGCTTGGCTACAACCTGTACTAGACGCTTTTGTACTGGCGTATTGTTGGGATTAATTTCTAGTAAATAGTTATAGAGAGCCTCACGCTCTGGTTGTGCAGGCAACTCTCCTACTAGACTATATAACTCTGCAGGAGTATTACTTGCTGGTTGTGTTGCCAACCAGGTATTCAAAACATTTTCTGCTTCTACCTGACTAATTAATTTACCCTGGTAAGCAACACTAGTTCTACCAAGCTGATAGGTGAGGTTTTGGGGCTCCCGAACTATGAGACTCTCATAAGCCGCGATCGCTGCTGGAAATTGTTTTTGCTGCAATCTCACTCCTGCTAAGGCTCGCAGGGCACCGCTAATAATTTCTGGGTTTTCAGGATTAGTTGCTAGTACTGCTTCGTATCTTTTGGCACTGGCATCTAAGTTACCTTCTTTAACCTCAATTTCTGCGGCGAGTAATTGAGAAGCTAAACTATTGCTCCCTTCAGGGGTAGCTGTATAAGCAGCCAAAGACCTTCTTGCAGAGATAGTATCACCTGTAACCAAATACATCTGGGCAATGCGGAAGTTGAGAAAAGCTACATCTACTCCTGCTTGTAAAATCCCTTGGTATACAGGTATTAATTCTGGGCTACGAGTGTCGATTTGTACTAAAGATTTAGCTATCTTTTGTAATTTATCTGAGTCTTGAGGTAAGGGAGTAATCAAAGCAACTAAACGTTGTTTCAAATCATTTTCACTTACTAAACCCAGTTTTTTTTGTAAACCTAACTGCCGTAGGGCTAAACTCTTATCGTCAGGTGATTTCAACGCAGCCTGCTCATAGAGTTGTAATGCAGCTTGCTCTTGTTGAGGTATCCCAGAAAGTACGTCAGCTATCTCTTGGAGTAAAGAAGCTGAAGGATTTGGCTCATTTGCCAGTGCTTGACGATAAAGAATAACAACTTCATTAGCTAAATTCGGATTATTAGTGACTTTACGAATTTCATTCAGTGCCGATGCTAAAGGAAGAGTTGCATCATCCCTATTCCGCAGTGGGTCTAAAACTGCCAAAGCCCTAGTTGGCTGATTGCTAGCAATATATCCTTGAGATAATTCAGAACGAATGCGGATTTCTAAATCGTCAAAAGTATTTGACCCCTGTAATTCAGACTCTAAGACCCTAACAGCATCCTGGGGATTGCCAGTTTTCCGTAAAGTCCGACCATAAGCGATCGCGGCATATTTGGTAATTTTTCCCCCTGTGGCTTGATAGCGGTTAAATAATTCTAGGGATTTTTGATATTCACCACTATAGCTATAGGTTTCTGCTGCCCCCAGAATAACTTTAGGGTTAGGGTTATTTTCTAGTAGAATTTGGTAGTCTGCAATTGATTCGCTCAATCTACCCTGATAGTAATTCAGTAAAGCCCGGAGAGTACGAGCTTCTAAGTCACTACTATTAATATTGAGCAAAGTATTAAGTGCTTCTATACCCCGTGCTTGCCATTCTTGACGATAGGTGCCAAGTAAACCAATGGTTTTTAAAGCTAATTGGTTCTCTGGGTCAATATCTAGTACCCTTTGATAAGCATTCCACGCATTCTCATCTTGTCCTGCCCGGTTATAGCTAATTGCTAAACCAAGACGTGCTCGTAAAGAATTAGGATTGCGCTTGAGAGCCAATTTAAAAGCTTTAATGGCATCATTTACCCATCCTTTCTTTAGTAACCGAAACCCCTGTTTGATAGATGATGCTGCAGTTCGAGCTTGTGCTGGAGTTATTTGGCTAACGATAGGTATGCTGAGGGTAAAGGTTGCTAAAAATAAATAAACAGGGGCAATGAAACCAAATTTAAATTTTCTACTTTTTTCTTGATTTTTTTCTTTCCCTTCATAACTCATCGAGAATCCCTCCTTTTGGGAGTGATATCAAATGCGGATCTAACTCTGACCCCCAAAACTGTTTCCTCAAAACTATCTCTTCCCTGAACGGTAAAACCGAGTCTTAAGTTAGGAACAAATTGGAAATCATAAAACAGTTCTACTACATCTGGATAGTCGCCATTACGCAAGCTATCATTAGATAGTTCCCGACCATAGGCTAATCCCAGTCGGTCATCCTTTGTAAATACATCTAAAAAGCTTGCTCCTAAAACATAGGTATCTGCACCTTCTCCTAAATCGCGGTTTTCATAACGTCCATAACGTGCAAAGAGTCCTAACTTTACTTTTGGAATAAAGAATTCGGCATTTACACCATATGCCTCTTCCCTATCATCTTCCAAAGTTCCAAATTCACCATTATTTCTAGCAATTCCAAAGCTTTCAGGAAAAGTATCTCTATTCCCCGCATCCCTAGAGGTTGCATATGTGCCGCGAATAATAGCGTTACCATAGCGAATACCTATTTCACCAGCAAAGCCATCTAAGGTAAAGTCACTGAGTTTATCTGATGATGAGAAAACTGCTGCTTTTGCGTCTATGTTATCAGCAACGCTCCAGTTGACTAGCATACCTGTACGAGAAGAGATCCCTGTAGCAGCCAAAGCCGGATTAGTCTGGAATACAGGATTGAAAAATTGACTAGCTCCATCTTTAGCAAAACTATTGCGGTCAAAATATGAAGTTAAATCCAACTGTCCTACTGCAAACCGCAGATTTGGAACTCCTGTTAAAGAAGTAGCAAAGTACAATTCATTAATATTAAGTCCTTCCCGTCTGGAGTCATCAAAATTGCTACCTTCACTTGTTAAATCTAAAGTTGCTCCAAATAAGGCTTGTGGAGAAAGGGGATAAATTCCTGTAAGTCTTGCCCGTGCAGATGTTTCATCGTCTTGAGTTCGATAAACACCTTCAAATTTTAAAGATGGTTGTTTCAGGGGCTCATTGCTAATTTGTGCTGGTAACTGATTATTTTCAGGTACTCTCTGGGATGAATTTTGGAATTGATTTTGTGATTGCTCGGTTATATTTGGCTCTATTAATGGTCTCTGAATAACTCTTTGAGTTTTCGGAAAACTTGGATTAATAGAGTTAACAGAAAAAGGTTTTGTTGTTACCTGTTCAACATTCCCCGGGGTACTAAATTTTGGTTTAGCAAATGTTTGTTGGGGAATTTTTGGAGACGACCAACGAGAATTTAGCAGTTGATTAAATGTGAGAGGAGAAACATTAGTTGTTGCATTTATAATATTTTCTCCAGGTAATGGTGGTAGAGGCGGAATTGGAGATGCAGGAGCAACAAATTCCTGAGTCTGTGAAGTACGTTGTGAATTATTTTGTGAATTACTAAAAGAACCCGAAGACGACGATGAGGATGCACTATTGGGATAAAGAAGCTGATTAAAAGTAGGGATGCGACCTTGACTGCTCTGTAACTGAATTTGAGAGCTTATTTTTTCCTGACTATCTTGCTGTCTTAGAGTTAAAAAACTAAAACTAGGATTATCTTCACTTGCCGCTAATTTAGGTAAATCTGTAGATAAATTTCTTTCCTTAGACTTATTAGAACCACTCGATTTAGCAGGGGACGAACTTTGATTTGTCATCTGTTCGATAAAATCCTGTTCCAGTTGTTTAATATTTTCAACTGGAACAGGTTGTGAGGAATTGACAGCTATACCACCAGTCCCCTCCTGTGGGGGTAGTATTTCCTGGAAATCAGAAGTGGAATATCTCTGGTTAGGTGGAGAAGATGGTACTTTTAGCCTTTCCTGAGACTGTAAATTATCCTGTTGCAACTCAGAAGTAGATTGTTGAGCAATAGCACAATTATTAATTGTCATTACCCAAACAATAGAAATAGAAACAGAACAAAGTAGTGGACAAACTTTATTGTGTTGCTTTTCTGAGACAAATTTATAACATTGATATACTGATTGGCTCATTAGCCTAATTTTAAGTTATTGATATTTTAGGTCGGTAGATGTCGCCACTTTAACAAAAAAAATGTATATTCGATGACAGTGTACAGTTTTTATGATGATCGATCAAATAAAATTAATTCTTGGTAAAGAAGCAGGGTTTTTAAGATTTTTTGGCAAAAATCGTGCAATATGTTTTCTAAAGGCTGTGTAGTATGCAAAATTTAGAATTTTAATTATTTTAACTATGTTCGGTTCTTGTTATCGGCTTAATAACAGTAAAAGAGTAAATAAGTCAAGTCTAATTTTACTCATATTGATTGGTCCAATACTGTTAGTACTTAGTTATGGTTGCGTTCAAAAAGAAGAATCACAAATAGATTTAAAAATTAATAATATTCAAAAAGTTACAAGTAATGGAGTATACAACGTAGCAGGTACAACAAAGCTGCCTGATTCTAGTTTGATTACCATTACTGCTGTTCGCACTTTACGTCCCGTGCAAACAAATCAACAAAACTTATCAGACGATGATAATAATCTCAATCGTTCTATTTTGGCTCGTAAAAATGTAGAGGTGAAGTCAGGAAAATGGGAAGCAACACTAAATCTTTGGAAAGTATCTGCAAGTGGCGCTTTTCAAGAAACTTGGCAAGCGAATCAAACCTATACCAAATTGTCTCCCGATAGTACAGTCAAGTTTTTGGCTACTTTTAATCCAGCCGCTCAGTGGAAACGTTCCGACGGACAAAGTCAAGAAAGACCATCACTTGCATTACAAGAGCTCGAAGGGAAATCCCTTCGTTTTACCAAAGAAGGTGAGAAGTTCGTTCAAACTAGTCAAAGTTTAGCGATCGCATTACCTACAGGGAAGACCGTTCCACCTGGTCTCCAACCAGAAGAGATAAACGGTGGTTGGGGAAATAGACATCAAATGCAATTACCAAAAACAACATCTCAAGAGCCTCTGCCTTTAGTTACTAAACTCAAGCCGAATACCACCGCTAATTTAAAAGCTTCAGAATATTTACGTTAGGAAATAACACTTAATTTATTAAGTTCAGAATAAGTTACTTAACAGGTAATTTATTCGGAACTTAGAAAAATATAGCTTTTTCTGTAGTAGGAGTATCATAAAAGACTTGAAATTTTTCTGATACTTGTTCCTGGACATCTTCTACATCCTGTTCTGGTTGGATAGTACCCTGCATGATTTGCATTTGTCGCATCATGTCTTTCAATTGTCTTTGCAATTCCTCAAACTCCGATACAGTAACAGCTATCCTATTTTCTCTTTTAGGGTTAACTTCTACATCAAAATTTATATACTTTTGAGAACTAATATCTTGAGGATAATCACTTACAGTATATTCCATAGAAGCAGTTTCTGATGCTATATCTATTGCTTGCTGTTGATAGTCTTTTTCTCTATGGTTTATATTTACTATTGGCTCAGATATAATTACTTTATTTTGTGCAACTCTTGGCTGAGAAATTGTTTCTGTAGAATCAGGATAATGATAATTTTTCACTGCTTCTAATAATGTATCTTCGTTAAGAAAACCTTGAAGTCCTGTCATTTGTACTCTAGCTTCAGAAAGTTTTAGTTCTTTGAGCAATTCTTCTTTTTCTTTTAAATTATTTTCTAATTGAGATAATTCTTTTTCGTAACTAATGAATTTCTTTTTTGAACGTCTCCATCCATCAAAGGCGGCAACTGAAACTCCTGTACCAAGACTAATTAAAGTTACAGCAATAACATAAGGAGTAGCAATATCTCTAACTTTACCGTGAAAAAAAGATTCGTTCTGAAGTTTGATTCCAATCTGGTTATTTCCCATACTTGCTAAAGGAAATGTCAATGCTGCAAAAACAGTACCAGATACAATCAAAGGTGGTAATATAAATTTTTGCAGGGCAGATAAAGTCATACTTAAATTTAGGGTTATTTTATTTATAAAAACACTACAAATAGCAGGCAATATGGTTATCAAATAAATTAATATTTAATTTATCCAATCAGATAAAAACCAAATTGTTTTTTTACTGCTTTTATCCCAAGATATGACCTAGATTCCTCTTTTTCAAGGCACAGTACGTAAAGAGTTAGATATAATAATTAAATTTTTTGTAAACTCGTTATTATTAGTAATCATGACAACAAAGTATGTACTAGATAAAAAAATAAAAAT
>JBCCDM010000145.1:0-13725 GCA_039030795.1 Cyanobacteria bacterium P01_A01_bin.84 | reverse complement strand
GTACTAATTTTAATAAGATTTCAAGGATATTTTAGATTAAATTTGTTAGCTAAATTATTTTAAATATTAAAGTGTAAAAAATTAAAATTTGCATATATCTAGAATCAGAATACTAAAAATTATTTAACACTTGTTTAAACGCTTATTTAAATTTCGCATTGCACATTTGCGTATCTCTGGTTCTTTATCATTGACTAATATTCTTAAAACTTCATTGGGTGTATTTGGATGCTGCGTAGCTAATAATCTTTCCCTGCTATCAGCACTTTTGGCATAATCTGCTAATAAGCGCTGACATAGTTTTAAAGGAGTGTTGGGGTGTGTGAGAACAAAGCGATCGCAACTAGGAAATTGAGCAAGTTGCTCTAGTGCAGCTGCTGGTGTATTAGGATTTTTAACTAAAAATAATCTCAGGTGCCAGTCTTTAACTAACTCCAATAATATTTTTTGGGAAGTTATAGGATTACTAGCGACAGCTTCTCGCACTTCTGAATACCAATCTTTTGCTAATCTCTCTAGGATAATATTTGATGAGTTGGGATTTTTTGCAACATGAACCCGTACTTGTATTAACGGGTCTTTGGCTAATTCTTCTAAAATATGTACTGGTGTACTTGTATTTTTCGCTACCCATGGACGTACTTCCGGAGATGTTCTAGCCCATTGCACTAATATTTGTTTAGGTGTAGCCTCGTGTTGGGCTACAAATCTACGAATAGATAACTGTTCGTTGAATGCTAAACGCCACAAAATTTTCTCTCTGGTTTCTTCTGGAGTATTAGAATGACGTACTATTAATATGTCATGTACGGGGTTTTTTGCCAGTTCCCCGAGTACAAATCCTGGAGTTCCAGGGTTTTGTGCTATGGCTTTTTGAATGTCTCCTCGACTATCTTGGGCAAGCTCTTGTAGTAAATTTGCGGGAGTATTAGGATTTTCTGCGATGAATAAACGTAAATTATGAGTTTTTACAGCTTGAATTATTAGATTCACAGGAGTGTTAGGATGTCCCACCACCATTTGACGCACCCTTAATTGAGAATGTCCTGCAAGCTCTGCTAATAAGTGACTAGAAATATCAAGATTTTGAGTAAGAAATCTCATTGCATGAACCCGATAGTCCAAAGCTAGCTGCACAATCAGAGATTTCGGTAAATTTCCACGTAATGATATTACTCTTTTTACTTTAGCGTGGGCATTTTTAAAAAGTTTGTCTAGTAAACCAGTAGATGTATTCGGATTTTTTGCGATCGCTTTTTGAATTTCGATACGAGAGTTCCAATTCGGTTCGGAAAATTCAAAAATTTTTTCTAAAATAATTTTTGGCGTTTTTGGATATGCTGCTAAATATAAACGTACTGCGCTAGTACCATATTTTATTAATTTAATTAATACTTTTTCTGATAAATCTTTGCGTTGAGCAATATATAAACCCAAACTATCATTTTGCCTACTTTTAAAAGCAAGTTCTTCTAAAGCATTTTGAGGAGTTTGAGGATGTCTAGCAACAATTTCTAATATTTCTGCATTTGTGTGAGCAGCAGCACTAGATAAAAACCATCTAGGAACATCATCTTGTTTGAGTAACTTTAACAATGTCCAAAAAGGAATTTCTAAAGGAAGTGATGTTTTTTCTAAAAACAGTAATTCTAATACACTATTCTGAAAAAAAAGCTGGGGTAATTCTTTAGCTAATTTAATTAAAATATCAATAGGAGTATTGGGATTTAATATTACCTCTTTACGAGTTTCTAGATCATCACTAAGTGCCAAATTTTCTAATATTTCCGGTTCTGTTCTAGGATTAGTTGCCACAAGTCTTGCTAGTTCTACACTTTTACTGGCAAGAATCCTTAACTCGTCTTGCGGAGTATCTTCATCTACTGCTTGTTGTTCCCAATTCAAGTGCATTTTCGGGTTAGTTTTTATCAGTTGAAATCTAAAAATGTAATGAGAACATACGTATTGACTCAAAGTATTAATTTACTCTTTATTAACTAATGATTTCTAGTGCATAAGATACATATAATTTTTATCTGTCAATGAATTTTATTGATTCTTCAATAAAATTTCACTACTAAAGTAATAAATAAAACATAATACTTAAAAGTAGTAAATATTACTTATAATTAAATGGTTTTTGCGAGACAAAAATATTTGTCAAGTGGAGTTTTTTCAAGGAAAGAGAGAATATGCTGCTGTTTTTTAATAGATAATTAGTAATTACCTAATAGGAAAAATTACCTTGTGAAATTCTAATAATCAGCTTTAGAGTTGAAGTTCTTAATATAAATTTTGGTATTTATTTTGTTGATGGAGCGGTTTTATATGAGACTTCTTAAATCGTACAAAAGTTTAAGAATTATTCGCAAGAGATAGTTAATTTAAAGATTTATCAATAAAAAAGAAGTAGCTTTTATTACTTTTTTCTAAATTATTTAGGGTTCGCTGAATAAATCTAGAAATTGAATCTAGGTGTCACAGCACTTGAAAAATCAAGGTTTGATTGATTAGTCCTCAAATTTACACGTTTATTTTCTTTGAAGGTGCAGGGGTTTTAGACTAAACTGTTGACTATAATTTTCATACTTTTCTCTCATACAATTTTTGTGTTTTATCTCCTTCTAAAGCTCTGCCTAGGAACCCATGTTAATAGGCAGAGCCTCTTATCCAGGTTGGAGGCGGAGTGGAGGCTCCGATACTGTATTCCGATGCCAGAGTCTTGAAACAAGTGATGTCACAGATGTTGAATGAAATTTCATCTTCCAAAAACCGACAGAGTCAACAGCCTAGTTTTAGACCAGTACGGTCAATAATCTTGCACTTGTTTGGTGAAAAAACTTTGTGTTACCTTTATCTGGCAATACTTTTGCTTTCTTTCAGCAAGTCCTATTTAATCCTTTTTCAGAGTCATTGTAGTAAGTAACGTTTGAGGAACGTAGACGCGGAGTGAATTCTCGGATTGTTACCCAACATTATCAACCTTTGTTGGCTTTCCCTATCGCTCAACCCAATCTACATTTCTCTTAACTGAACCGTATTGTAAAATATCCTACAATCATGCACTTTTCTGACAAAAAAATACTCAAAACCCTTGATTGGAATACTTTACACATCTATTCAGCAAGCTCTAAATAAAAAAGCTGTGATGGTTGCTTACACAAGCAACCATTACAGCTTTTTTAAAACTTTTGTCTATCTTTGTACCTATTTTTTATTGAAACTTATAGATTGATACAAAATTTCAATACTTACATTCTTTTATGTATACCTGCAACCTTCAAATAGTTAGAAATTCCAGGGATAATAAAAGCGAATTCGGTATCAAAATAAAACAAAACCAGAAACAATTTCAGAACTTACGGTCTTAGAACTTGAAGGTAGTACGAACGGTACCGACATAAATAGTATCATTGTTCTCATTGTGTTCTGGGTTAAAGATAACCAATAAACCAGGAGTAACTGCTATATTATCGTTCAGATTAAACTTGTAAAGAGTTTCTAGGTGATACGAAGTATCTGGGTCTTCTGTCAAGTCACTTTCAGTAACCTTAGGTGGCTGACCAAAAATTACGCCAAGTACACTACCTTTACTACCAAAGTCTTTGATACCAAGGTGAGCAGCCCAGTAAAATAACTCAGCGTCGTCACCTTGATTAACTCCAGATTTTGCTGTTACATCAGCAAAACCAGCCCAACCACCAACTGTAATTTTCTTCGCAGGTTTAAATGCAGCTTGTACGCCATAGTTATTGGATACAATAGCTATATTATTACCAAAAGGTCTTCTTGCCAAATCGCTACCTGTAGAACCACTTAAGTCAATGCCAGTACCACTATTTTGGTAAGTGCGAGCATAGGTTAAACCGAGGTTCAAAGATTTGCTAGGTTTAAAATCTACTTGACCTAGAACAGCATTGGAACCATTGAATAAACCATTCGGGTTGCTAGGGTCGTCTCCTTCCTTGGCAATATAAGCACCAGTTAAACTAATTTTGCCTTTAGGATTTAAGGTAACGGTTAAACCTGGTCCACTTTCACCTTGACGATAAATAGGGCTGAAACGTCCGTAGCGAGAGAGCGCACCAGAACCACTGCTCTTAAAGTTGGGGTTAAAGACGTTTATGTTGTCGTAAAACTTACCGCCAGTAGCATCAACCTTAACTCTAGCAATTTTGCCGAAATCGAAAGAATAATTGATTTTATCGATCTCTATATTATTACCATCTGTACCAGTTACACCAGCAAAACCAAGACGAGTCATTCTTGTTCCGCTTTGAGCATTATTTTGTACAATATTGCGACCTTGCAAACGTACTTGCAGTTGGTCTTTTCCAGTGAAACTACTGCGCAGATCTAAACGTACTCGGTCGGAAAAAGTAGTGTTACTATCTAAATCTGGGTTATTAGTTTCGTCAGCATCAGTATCAGCCTGTACGTCACCAAAAACATTCGTTAAAGCGAAAATTGCTTCACCTTTCAACTTGGTAGTAGTGGAAAACTGATTTGCTTCCAATTCAGCAGTACGAGCTTCCAATGCATCCACTCGACCGCGTAAAGTTGCTAATTCAGCAGAAAACTCTTCTTGTAAGCGCTGTAGAGTTGCTAAGTCCTCTTTTCTTACCAAATCTGCTGTTGCAGTTGCAATTAGTTCATTGACTCGGTCTAAGCAAGCATTTAAACCAGCAGCAAACTCATAACGAGTTAATGCTCTGTTACCACGATACGTACCGTTAGGATAACCCGCTATACAGCCGTAACGCTCAACTAAGGATTGTAATGCCTGAAATGCCCAATCTGTAGGCTGTACATCTGAAAACTGAGAAACAGATGTTACCTGAGCCATAGGGTTGCTACCTTCCGATAGTTCGGAAACGGAGGTAACTTCTTGCTTGATTTCACCTGCTAGAGCGCTACTAGATGCACCAAAAGCTGCTGCAAGAATAACTGGACTCAGCTTTAAAGTTTTGAAAAATAACTTACTCATAATTTCCATCTCACTCACACCTACAAGCCTAATTACAACTACGACTTCTAAACCCGTTATTTTATTAGGAGAATGTACTTAAGGAAATCATACTATATCTCTCTTGAAAAGATATGATGGTTAACCAGTTGTTAACCATCATATCTTTTCGTGTTTGCTTTTTTGCTTACTGAAATTACTGGAATTTATCCCAATTATTAAAGGTTTTCGCTGAAAAGCCCAATTAATTTTAAGAACTAAAAAACTAAAAACTAAGCTTTTCAGATATATTTTCCTAAACAAATAAGCATTTTCATAGTAATGGGATAGATTCTTAGTGGATGGATATCTCCATAAATTAAATGGCTTGACACTCTACGCTCTAAAAAGCCGCAGATTCTTTAAGACTCTCTTAAAAGGAATAGTCAAATATCCCTCTAGACGTTCAAAATAGGTATGTGTAAGCTAGACGAATTTCCAAAGATGCGATATAATAACACCTCTACATCTTTCCTGGATATGTCTTGTCTACTCATCATCGTTTCACTTTATTGACAATACAAATTTTGGAGTCATCAACAGGTTCTTTAGACTTCAAATATATATCATTATTTTTGTGAATCGATTCTATACTAATAAGATTCACCCACAGATTAAGTATTTACCCATTACGAACGGAGTGAAGTATAAACCCTAACGAGCAGGCTAAAGCCTTAGGTTTTAGCTATGCTGTTAGGCTTTACCCAAAGCATTATTTTTGTTATGAATGGGTAAGTCCTAACTAAAAACTGGTTGGAGCTTTACTTCCAAAATCCCTAAAGATATTAACAGGCAAAATTTTTTACCCAGACAGTATTCTAGTAATCAAGGGTTTTTAGAATACTTCAGGACATACTTAATTACCTTTATTCTGTAAACGCAGAATTATTTGACGCTTATGACGGGTAATAGAATTTTCTTCTTCAAACTGCTGGAGAAGACGAGTTACGGTAACTCTTGTAGTATTTAACACCTCCGCCATTTCCTGATGAGTAATGTTAAGGTGAATGAGCTTACCTTGTTCTACATCACGACCAAACTTTTCACTTAACCAAACTAAAAATTGCCACAGTCTGAGGGAAATTGGTTTGCGGTGGACGATACTTAACAACTCTTCAGATTGTTGGATATGAGATATTAAGGTGTCGGTGTATTGACTCCATAAATGAGGTGCTAATACACTTACTTCAACGTTGGTCAAACACTCAATCTGATAAGGTTGAACTGTAGAGAGAGGATAACCAACTATATCTCCGGTTCCCCAGTAACCCAAAGTAATAAAGGCTCCGTCTTCACTCCAAGTTAATGTACGAACTGCACCTCGTTCAATTTTCCATAGAACATCGTTGCGTTGAGGTATTACTTCTCTACGGCTAAATAAGCGTTGAGGTAACTGCTGCTGTGTGTTGTTATTACTAAGATTCTGTTGTTGACCAAAAGAGGAAGTTAATGTACGAGTTGTTGAATACATCATCGGTTTAAGTTGCTTAATTTAGGTAGTTTTTTTGGAATTAAAACCTGGAAGAAGGTATCCGATATATGCTTTATTCAGGCAGAAGTCATGGCAAAATTGACTTGTGACTATATGAATATGCACATTCTTCAGAATTGATGCGATTTTATCGCATCGTCTATTAATGGTTATTCTGTGGGATGAAAATCTTAATTTGAATATTTAGAAAAAAGCTGTAACCCTAAATAGGATTACGCATTGGTTTAGCATTTCGTAAACTAAAGCTATTCTCTAACCAATCCCTAACGAGACTTATGATAGAAAACGAGAAGCAATCCCACATTCTTAAGTTCGCGATACATTTGCTAAGCCAAAAGATAGATGCACGTTTATGGGTGCTTTTACTAAACTAATACCAAAGGATAAACAAAGTAGATTCACAAGTTCAATAACACATTTCTACTCTACATATAACAAAGCTAATAATGGTAAAGAGTAGCTGTTTAATAATCCCCATAAAAATTTTGCAGTGGTCTTCAGTAATCGTTAACTACATATAACAATTGATTCTACTGCACCCAAGTAAATATATTGTCCTAAGCTAGTGAACTTACAATTAGTGTAAGCTAATTGACAGATTAAACTAATTGATAATATTTGTCAACTATTTTTTGTAGTAATTACAGCAACAACAGCAGGCTTTGGTAACGCATTACTGTTTTTACCAGGCCAGTTGGAACCTATAGGAACCTGACGAGTTTGGATGAATTCTTCACCTTTAGTAGTGTAAATTGCATACTCTCTCGTCTCTGACGCTTGATTTTCACGAATACCGTTAGCTTCTCCTGGATGCTGTATCGACAGAAATATTGTATCTTCATTGGGGCTAAAACAAGGACCGGTTACTTCACATTCCATAGGTCCTATCCCAAACAAAAATGCTTTACCCTGTCGATCGCCACTAGTTGGTATGTACCATATGGTGTTATTGCCATATATACCTGATGAATTAGTAACTTTACCTTTGTCACTAGTACGACTTTTTACAGCATTATTGAGCTTTCCCGTAGAAATGTCTGTCACCATCCATACATTTGAGCGACTATCTAGTAACAAATTATCTGGATTTGCAAAACCATGACCTCCAGCTTGTGGTTCACCACCGGTAGCTAAGATTTGCCAACGGAAGGTATCGGCAGTTGGGTTTTGCTTATCTTCTGTAAGTTGTACTATCCAGCCATATTCATAAGGTATTTCTCCTTTGGGACCTTTGAATATACGAGCATCAGGACCACCTTCTTTATCTGGAGACCCAGAAGTAAAGCTGATATACAAATCTCCATTCGGAGCAATTTCTGTATCTTCAGGACGAGCTGTACAAGTAGCTCCAGCAGCATTTGCAGCATAATGAGCGTCAATTAAAATTGCGCCTTGTTTCTCTTCTGAGTTACCTATATAAAGTTCCCCAAGTGTTTGATATTTTTGTTTATACTTGGTTATCATTTTATCATCTGTAACTGGGAAGTCACCACCTTCTACTCTTTCTGGAATTGGAAAGAGAGTCTGCTTTTCATCATCCTTATTACTTTTTTCTGGTGGACCTTTTGGTAAGCGAATTAAGTTACCAACTATATTACTCGGCAAATCTGGGTCTACTGGTGTATCAGCTTTTAGAGCTATCCAGCGACCTGTCCCATTCGGGTCAAATTTGGCGACATAGAGCATTCCTTGACTAAGTAACTGAGAGTTATTTTTATCTTTAGGATCCCTAACTTTGCCTTGGCTGACAAACTTATAAATGTGTCCGCTCCTGCGATCGCACCCTGAATAAAATGCTATTGGTTTGCCAACTTCTACCCGTACTCCGACAGCTTCATGACGAAAGCGTCCGAGCCAAGTATGTTTGGTACCGTAGTCTTGAGGATTAGATGGATCTACTTCTACTATCCAACCGTATTTGTTACCCGCCAGACCAAAAACATTACCTTGTCCAGAAATTGATTTATCTGTAAATACAAATGGTCTTGTACTAGGATCGAAAGATGTACCATCTGCATAAACTGGTTCCGGAACTTGTGCCTGAAAATTTTCTTCCGCACTTAAAACAGTTCCCCAAGGTGTAGTTCCACCTGCACAGTTAGCGAATGAGCCAATTATGCGATCGCTGTGTGTATCTATGTAGCCGAGTCCTTGTTTTTTACGAAAGACAACGGTTGCAGGTCCAGTAGATCCTAAATAACGGTCATCTCTCAACCCTGATATTCCTGTTATTCTCCTATCAGCCGGGGAATTAGTGCGCTCCCACTGACCATTCGATGCTTTACGTATAGATATTATACCGAGTCCCTGATCTAACAATGCTTCTGCACTAATATTTACAATACTAGCTTTAATCGGGTCATTATCCGATAAAGCATATGCATTTTTTTCGTTTTTACCTGATGAGTCTTTCTTTAGCTCTGTTTTGACTTGGTCAAAAGGCAGAGATTTTCCTATTACTTGCTGATAAGTTTGAGTCCAGGGAATGGCACTTATATATTCAAAGTTTACGGATAAATAACCTTCATTTTCTGATATCGGCACAAATGATAAGTAATCATTATTGTAACCAAAACGAGAGTCACCAACCTTATCGCCCCAAGCAGCTATGACATGATATTCAAATCCAGATGGTAATACTAAATCATCAACTACTTTATAGTCGCGATACTTTTCTTGCTGTTCTTCTACTTTAAACCCAGATGTTTCTATTGGAATAGGACCTTTTACAGGTTCAAATGAAGAAAATAATGATTTAGCTGAATCAATAGATGAATTTTTCACCTTGCGATCGCAACCAGCGAGAGAACCAAGAGCCGCAGCTCCAGCACTCCCTGCCATTAAAAACAAGAAATTTCTACGGTTTGTGTGACCCATTCTTTTTGGTTGGCTACATATCAATTATGCATTTTTTGGCAAACTTTTTTACATCGCCTTTGATACTTTAAAGGTGAAAGTTTAAGAATAGGTAAGGATTTATTAAAATGTATGTTAGTTAAACAACACCTAAGTTCATTTAGAGCAATTTTAGACTCTACTGATCCCTATATATGATAAGTATTTTAAGCGTTAATTTGGAATGCACAATAATATTTTATTTTCATACTAAGAATAATTGATAATTGATTATATGAGAGTTTATCAATCGTTTCAATTCAAATTTTCCAAATTTTTAATTTAATTCTGGCTAAAATCTGAATAAAATTAATAGCGATCGCCAGTAATCATATATGCTACTCGCTGACCAATATTAGTCGCATGATCTGCCATTCTTTCTAAAAAGCGAATAGCTAATCCTAGCAACAGAAGCGGCTCAATGACTCCATCAACATTTTCCTGATTGGCTAAAGTTTTGTATAAATGCTCATAAGCATTATCAACAACATCATCAAGTTGTTTCAGTTCTTTAGCACAAACTTCATCCATGTCAGCTAAACATTTAAGACTGGTTGCGAGCATTGCTTGGGCATGATGAGACATTCTAGCAATTTCTGGCAATGTGGAATGAGGTTCATAGGGAAAAATTTTGATCGCAATCTCAGATATATCTTCAGCGTAATCCCCAATACGTTCTAAATCTCTGACTAGCTGCATAAAAACACTTAAGCAACGCAAATCTTGAGCCACGGGTGCTTGTAGTGTCATAATCGCAATGCAGTCAGTTTCGATTTGGCGATATAGTTTATCGACTTTTTTATCGATTCTAGAAATTTCATTTGCAGCAGCCAAATTACGCTCAATTAAGGCTTCATGACTAAGACGAAATGATGTTTCGACTAAAGCACCCATTCTTAATATATCGCGCTCAATGCGCCTTATATCCCTCGTCAATTGAGGTCTTCCCTGATTTATCATCATATATAGACATCTCCAACAAGAATATAAAAGCCTTATATAGTCAGGGTCAACATCTCATTACCCGCAGAGGTCTAATGAATATACCCAGTCAAATAATAATTAACTTTTCTTTAATTTTCTTAATATAACCTGCTGTTTTGATATATATCAAAATACCTGAAAACAATTATTCTAATTTTTTCATTTATAATGTGACTTAACATCATAAAGTTGCGTTAAGTAATCTTCCCTAATCTGCGGTAAGACGGTTAGGATATATGAGCTTAATGAATTTTTTATTAAGATTTAGCTTTTATCCATCTAGTCGATCTGCCTTGCTGGGAATTCTCCAGAAAAAATGGATATGACAGACAGTATTGTGATTACTTGGCGACTAAGAGAAAAGCATATGAGACCACAAATATAGTGCATATGATGTCACTAACAATTAAATATCAAGCTTATGATATTTGTTCAAGTGAGTATTATATCCTATATATTTTTTTATGTAATCTTACCAGAGATAGTTTTAATTTAATTAATAATACGTTACCACTAAATTCGGTATAGCTATAGAAGTTTATTTTCGCCAAACTGTATTCAGTTATCTATGACTTTTGGTAATTGAATTTGCACCCATGCTCCCCCAGTTTGGGGATGATTCATTGCTTTAATAGTGCCATTGTGAGCTTGAATTATTTGTTTGACAATTGCTAGACCTAAACCACTACCATCGCTCTTTGAGGTAGAATCAATATCTTTGGAAGGGGAACGCGATCGCGATTCATCTCCTCTGTAGAAGCGTTCAAAGATATGAGGTAAGTCAGCTAGAGCAAAACCCGTACCAGAATCAATAATATTTATTTCTGCGATTTGATATCCGGCTTGATCTGTAGTAATGACTTGTAATTCCAAAGAAATATCAGTATGAGGAAGACTGTGCTTGATAGCATTATCTAACAAATTCAAAAAAACTTGATGCATACGAGCCGGATCAGCTTCAATCCATAAACTATCAAGACCAGAATGTAATAATTTTACATCTTTTTTCTGGGCAATTGGTTCCAGATATTCCCAGACATGAAATGCTAGAGAGCATAGCTCTATCGATTGATAATTCAGTTGTAGTGCGATTTCAGTTTCGAGGTGATTGAGTTCTAAGGAGCTTTTTACCAACCCGATCAATCTATCAACTTCTTGTAACAAACGTGTAATTAAACGTTTCCAGGGAGTTTCTACACGCTCTTCTAAAGTTTCTACTACCAAACGAATAGAAGTTAACGGGGTTTTCAACTCATGTGACAGGTCAGAGAAAGTGCGATCGCGTGCTTTAGTCATATCTAATAAAGGCTGGGTATCCTCAAGAAAGACTGCTACTTTCCCCGCAGGTAATGGTATACTGGTTGCCCTCAAAGCCTGAGACTTGGTTTGTAATATTGCATTTGCATCTTCGCAAGCAGGATAAAATATCCATTCTTTTACCTGTTGTTTTTGAAGATAACGGGTTTTCTCAATTAAATTATCAAGTTCGTAAGAACGTACGACTTCTAGTAACAAGCGTAGATTCCCAGGATGCCATTTTTGCAAGTAGAGCATTTCTCGTGCTTGCTGGTTACAAAAAAGCAATTGATTCTCTTCATCTACTTGTAAATATCCGATGGGAGCGACTTCTAGTATATTTTGGCAAATATGTAATTGTTTCTGTAAAAATTCTTGCTTTCGTTTTGCGGCACGAATCTCATACTGTAAGCGTGGGATTAATGGTAGTTCATTACTATCGATCCATCGAACAGCAAGTCGCGGTAATAATCCTAAGTAACGACTTAGCTGCACCTGTTGGTACAGCCAAAAAACTAGACCTAAGCCAAAACCAATTACCAATCCTATTATCAACATCAAAAGTTTGTTAACTGATTGGGGAACACGGATTAATATTACACCGTTGTTCCGTCAGCGTGTAACAGTAATCTACTCCCCACAGATATAAGTATAGAGATGTATACAAGCCTAAAAATGCCTTCTACATCTTGCTTTGGTTGACGTAGTCCCTCGTAGAAAAGCGACTGAAAATAAAATATTTAATATGCGATCAATAGGAGCAAAACCATGACTCATTGGTGCCAACAATCCGGTGAAGTTAATATATTCAAGCCTTTTAAACCAAGTATATTGGTAAAATAATTAACACGGTTTGTATAAGACTTCCGATGGTATAAATTAATGTTGACACTAATGGCAGCATGAACATTGTAAGAAAAGTAATTCCTGATGTTTTTGAGGGAATAGGGTAATTGCCGTTTATTCCTATATTTTTAGACCTTTGGACTAAGATTACAAACGTAAAGTTTAGACATGGGTAACTTTATCCAGACTTTTACAAGGGGTTTCGAGAATCAATTGACTATTACCCAAAACGATAACCAAAACCTCTAACGGTGATAATATACTCTGGACGACTAGGGTCTTCTTCTAATTTCTCTCGTAACCAACGAATATGAACGTCTACTGTTTTACTATCACCAACAAAATCGGGTCCCCAAACCTGGTCTAATAATTGCTCTCTTGACCAGACTCGTCTTGCATAACTCATGAATACTTCTAGCAAGCGAAACTCTTTAGGGGATAAGTTTGTTTCTTCACCACGTACCAAAACACGACATTCTTGAGGATATAGAGAAATATCTTTGTATTGCAATACTGGAGTTTGTGGTAAGCTACATAATCTCTGACGGCGAAGCAATGCCCGGACGCGAGCAATCAATTCCCTGACACTAAAAGGTTTTGTCAGATAATCATCAGCTCCAACTTCTAACCCCAAAACTCTATCAGTTTCACTACCTTTTGCACTTAGCATCAGAATCGGTACCGGATTCCCTTGATGACGTAGCAAACGACATATGTCTAAACCATTCACATGGGGTAACATTAAATCTAAAATCACCAAGTCAAATGAAGTTTCTTTAGAATTAGACTCAAAACATTTCAGAGAATCTAAAGCAAAACGTCCATCATCAGCAACTAAAACTTCATAACCTTCCGCTTCTAATGCTAAAACCACCATATCTCGGATTAGTTCTTCATCTTCCACTAAGAGAATACGGTTAGTTTGTCCTATATCCCTTGTTCCAGGATAATTTGCCGACTCACTGGTATACATTGATATCACAGAGAAACTTCACTTTTTGCTTATATGTTTTATTTCTATTAACTGTACCTATATAGTCACTATATAGATATATATCTCGCTATAACTCTTGTTACAAGATATCTATTTTTTTAGTCTGCTGTTCAAAACTATGTAACATATTTAACAGCATTAATGTAATTATAAACTACCATAATCTAGGGTAAAATAACATTATTTGTTTTGTTGATTTATACATAAATCTAT
>JBCCDM010000144.1:0-13734 GCA_039030795.1 Cyanobacteria bacterium P01_A01_bin.84 | reverse complement strand
TTTTATTTTTATTAGCACGGTTGCGTAGTAAATTGTTTATTTCATAGACATTTGAAAGGATTTAATCTTTACTTTTAACAAATTTTAATTAATTACTTTTTATTTTATCTGTTTATTAGAGTAATATTTTTAACTTTTAATGATTTAACTTATAATGATTATAGCTTCACACTCGTAGATACTTTTATCCACAAAAAAGTAACTTTTGAATAAGCGTTTTTTTAGACTTAATACATACTTTTAAGCCAGAAACTATAGTATTTTGGGTCTGAAAATTAAATATAAATGTACATACTTTTGATACTCAGACATCGGGAGAGGTGCCTAGAAGACGTGGATACAACACTTACAATCCATGAATCCACAACGGACGGGTGCAGATAAGAAATACTTTAAGCCGCCTCGTATAGAGTTGATGTAGATTCCAAGTTCAATCCGGGATACCAAGATTGAAATTTTTTAGCCCACTCTTGATTTAAAACTTGCGTTCGCACCTGGATTAAAAGATGGGTTCCTTCGGGAGTCCAGCGCATTTGCTGCTTTTTGACGAAGCGTTTACTAATAACTTGATTGACTGTAGACTCTACAAATGAGCTTGAAATTCGTTCTCCGTTATAGTATCTATCACCGTAATTTACAATATACTGTGAATTATTTGAAATGTAGGTTTCAAATTCTTCTAAATGTGACCAGAGTTTCTTTGCTTCAGGACTTGGTTCCCCATCATAATCTTCGGAACCTAAAACTACCGCATCATCTATTAAATCTTCAATTTTTGACAATGCTTTAAATACGTTGCCATGCCATAAACTCCACTTCAATTTCTTTAATTTCTCTTGAATCGATTTGCTCGAAATACCCCCTAGTGGTTCTTCTTTAGTTATGCCCTTGGCAACTTGTTTCATTACAGTTATTCGCATTTTTCATTGTGAAACCAATCGAGTATGTGTTCTGCATGGGGATTGAGGTAATACTGAAGGTCACGTATACTCTCCTCTCCATCCGATAAAAATGTAACTTGCTGGTTCATTTGCATCCCCTGAGATTTCAATACCTCGAATACACGACGTTGGGGCTTGGTGTCATAGCAATAAACCATACCAAAACACTTAGATGTTTTATCTGCTTTTATACTCTTACCTGCAATTACTTGAAAGTGTCCCGCGAAAAGATGTTTTTCTGTCATAGAAACGTACATAACCTCCATCCATGCCAACCACCAATGGTAAATCTGGCTTTGGTAAATCTTCCCAATCTCTTGGGCAGCCTTCAAATAGTACCCCCGCCTCTTCCGGTAACTCCGAATCCAAACGCTTCCCAAATGCGTGCAGGTTGTTACGTATTGATGCAGCGTTTATTTCACCCTCTATGGGCAACACCTCTTGTAATAATTTGCTGGAAAGCCCATAGGACATCAATGATGCAAATTTTGATTCTAGGTACAGCAGTTCCGGTGATGTACGTTCAGATAATAACTTTGCTACTGGATTAAAAGTT
The DNA here is from genome assembly GCA_039030795.1 of Cyanobacteria bacterium P01_A01_bin.84. Lineage (GTDB taxonomy): Bacteria > Cyanobacteriota > Cyanobacteriia > Cyanobacteriales > Nostocaceae > JBCCDM01. The sequence continues at coordinate 12,237 of JBCCDM010000144.1, read as the reverse complement.
CGAGTCTGTTGTTCGGTACAGGTACAATGAAACAAGCGATTGCACTTTAACCGCAACTTACCAAACAGTGTTCGGTATGTAATAAAACGTTTATCTTTATGCAGTAGCTTCTTTCCACATAGCTGGCACTCAGAATTTTGTTTTTCATATTCAGTTATCTGCTGCTCAACTAAGACTTTCTGAGTATTTTGCAGTAATATTTTTGCCTCCGCTAAACTTAGTCCTAAATTTTCAGGCTGTAAGCAATTGCGGTTAATCTGCGTAACTTCTTGGATAATTTGGGTATCGCCACTATCTGATTCGACAACTATTTGAATTTTTAATTTCACACTTTTCCCCTATTCAAAAAATAACGATTCTCTATCTCCCGTAAAGTATTGTAGTAAATGTTGGTTAACTTTTTGACGGTCAAAATGGTTTTGATAAACTGAAAGCCAAGTTAATAGTTCACGGGCTTCCTCTCTATCTATGTCAAAATTTTGACTTTCTAACATATCAGCAAAACGTCTCAACACATCTGAAATAAAAAACTCTTCTCTTCGCTCCATAAATTCCCAAGGACCACCGCAGTTTTCTGGAGGACAAATACTTTTACCACCAGTGCAGATTGGATAAGTTTTGTTTTTATCTGGTTTTAAGATTGCTTCTACTCTAATTTGATGCCGCCACCAGTAACGCCATGCGCCCATTGCTGCACTGCGGCTAAAGTGATATTCGTATAAAAATTTCTCTTTTTCTCTAAAGCCCTCGGGATGAGAGTTTTACTTCTTCTGCGCGGTCGCTAAATGTGGTGCAACGCGGTTGGCTAATCCCATAATACTTGCCATGAATTAGGAAATGATGCAGGTGTATATTTTCCCACCCCATCGCTAGTTGAACTGTGTAATGCAAGTCTTCTATCGTATGCTCGCTGCTGACAAGTACTCTTCTCCAAATTGTCGGTGTAATACTGAGTAGTAATATTTTTAACTGGTAAATGACTGGTTCGGAAGAATTAGACATTGGGTTATTTTACAGCTTTCTCTACCCCATCTCCCCCGAAATTTTTCGCTCTCCAATTTATATTCTCGTTTTTATTAAAAATATAAATTTACAAAACTATTATCCGATTTCTAATGCCGTATAGATAAATGTTTTCGGAATCTTTTATTTAATTATTAATTGTCAATTTATCTACGCCTTAGCATACCAGACCGTCAGCAGACATTTCTCCAACTCGCTTCGATAGCTCACCAGCAATATCAGCAATTTCAGTGCGAGAATCCGATGACTTATGGATTTTATTCCAATTATGTTGCCACCTAGTTACAGTACGTCCTAAATCTACTAAGAAAGCAGCTTTATCTATATCAATTTCGGCTAACTCAGGAACAGTCCATTCTATAAAATATAAACTTTGGCGCATATAGCTAACAATTTCGTTTTCTTCTCCTTTATTCAAGGTAAGTGATTGAATTTGAGTAAGGTGTGCTGCCAAATGGCTTAATCTTGTTGAAATATTATCTTGTTGAAAATGTTCTTTATTAAAGTATGCTGTATTCATGTTCCAAGCAATTCGATTATGATTTGAGCTACCTTTTCTCTTATATTAACGTCAAGAATTTCCATGGAGCGATTTTGACGTGGGCGGATATTTATTAACGAATCGTATGTTACGCTTCCAGTTAAAGGCATATAACCTGCACCCCAAAGGTTTTGTTGCTGACAGCCATTTTCTAGTAAAATCTGTTCACAATCGTAATGCATTTCGCCACCGCCAGCGAGGATATGGCGTTGAATGTCTACTACCACTTTAATGTAAAATTTATGCTCAGTAAGCATCTGCTCAATTTCCAAAGCGGTTGCCTGTTTGGAAACGATAATAATCAAACGTTGCACCCCCTTAATTAGAATATAATTAATGTATACAGTGTACACAGCCTTCTGAACAAGGAAAAATAAAAATATTTACACACGAATTTTATCTAAACTTTTATGAGTAATGAATCACCAATCGTATCTTTTCGTGTCCCATTGAGCGCAATAAAAGAATTAATTGCTAAAGGTCGATTAACAGAAGAATATACCAAGTCCGAACTAAGTAATTTAGTAAAGGAAGATTGGCTCAAATCTCAAGCAATTGATTTTAATGTTGTAGTTCCAAATTCTTTACTGGAGAAGATTTTGAGTCAACTGAATAAAATTGAAACGGAAGAAAATTTATGGCGATCGCAAATTGAGAAATTTTATATCAAAATAGTCGAACAATACAAAACTCCCCAGGAGAAGAAGAAATTTACTAGAATTTGGAATCAATGTGTGAAAGAAATGGGCAAAGACCAATAACCTGGGAGGAGAAGGACAATTTAGAAGCAAAAAGTCTGAATATTCAAATAATGATTAAATAGTGCGATAATGGATATTTCCACACTATCCCAATTCCTATGACTCTCGCCCATTCCTCACACCCAATCACTATTGACACCGACCCTGATGTTATCGAACAATTACTCAGCGATACCCGTTCTCCCAATACTAAGCGAGCTTATGAAAAGGATATTAAAGATTTTTTCTTGTTCGTGGCTGGGTGTTTACCATCCAAAGAGTTGGTATTGGAATTTCTAAAGTTAGAGCAACATCATGCAGTAGCGTTAGTTTTAAAGTACAAAGCGCATTTGATAAAAAAGGAATTATCGGAAGCTACTGTAAATCGTAGGTTAAGCGCAATCAAATCCCTTGCATCGATGGGACGAAAGTTAGGCTTATGTAATTATACCTTAGAAGATATAAAAGGAGAAAAAGTTGAATCTTATAGGGATACAAGTGGTATACCCCCATCCGATTATGCGAAAGTTCTGAAGTTAGTTGATAGGGATACGCTTAAGGGTAAGCGAGATTATGCAATATTGCGTTTGTTATGGGATAACGCGCTCCGCAGAAGTGAAATTTGCAATTTAAATGTAGGCGATTTTAACGCACAGATAGGTACTCTATCAATATTAGGTAAGGGAAAGGGTACTCAGAAGGAGACTGTTGATTTGAGCCGCAAGACAGTAGAAGCGATTGCGGATTGGTTAATCGCTTCTCATAGGAGTCATTTAAGTAGAAAACCTTTGTTCATGGTACTTGCGTATAACGGTAAAGGTAAACGATTAAGTGGAGAAGCAATTCGTCGATTGGTAGATGGATTCTGTAAGAAAGCTCTCATTAGCAAACAAATGTCACCACATAGGGTAAGACATAGCAGCATAACCACAGTATTAGATAACAACAATGGTAATTATAGGGCAACACAAAGGTTTAGCCGTCATTCTAAACCGGATACAGTTATTAAGTACGATGATAATCGTCAGAAATTGCAGAAGAAGATGACGGATATAATTGCCGATTTGGTTTAATTTTCCTTCACTGAGTTTATATTGCTCAATTTCTGACGGTTAGTTGGTTGGGATTTATCTCTCGTTACAGTTTTCGACTTCACGGGAGATAAGATAATGCAGTTTACGCAGCTAAAACTTAATTTTCCTTAAAGCTTCTAACCCAAGCTCTAAATCGGATTTACCCAATACTTTCTCAATCGTTCCTGATTGTAACTGCTTAGCTAAAGTCACAATTTGAGAATTTACCTCAACAAGTTTCTCTAATTGCTTTTCAAGCCTTTCTAATTCTTGTTTCTGCTCCGTATTCAAGTTAAGCGCTTTCCACCTAGATAATTGCTCGCCATAAATCCCAAAAAATTCTTGCCGCTCCCCAAACACCTTTATTAATCGCTCTACAGTATAATCATCAAGAATATGAGGACGAGCTACAGCAGGCTGTAGATTTTGATATTGGCTTTGAGTGTCGTTTAATTCCTCATCAATCATTTGAGCGATTAGAGGTAATTGACTGATGGGTTGCCAGTTAGGTGTTTTCGACATGCTTATTCTTGCTCCGAGCGACATCTGACTTTATCAGATTTACTGGCACAACGAAGACGAACTTTGCATATAAGTTAAAACCCAGGAGCAGAAAATAACTTTTTTAAATCTGCATCACTGTAACATTTTCATAACCATAAGCTTCACATCAAGCTCACATTAACCCCTTCAACTTCACAATAACTTCAAAAATCAAAAACATAAACGCGACTTTCACGTAAATTTCTTTTTCCGGAAAATTTTCGGTAAATATCCTAATGTTTATCTATCTAAAGGAGGATTAAAACAGAACAGTAGAAAGAATTAAGAATTAAGAATTTAGAATTTAGAATGAAGAATTAATAATGGTGGAATTGCTGTCGGGGTTGTTATGGAAGACGCAATTCTTACACCGTGCAATGGTGGGGAATTCAACGCGAATTTCGATATCATTCTTCATTCTAAATTCTACATTCTAAATTCATTAAACTTTACCACTATTAAAGGAAACAATATGAGTAAGAAATTATCAATTCAAGACACAGTAATAGTATTAGCTGTTCCTGGAAATTCTCAACCCGTAGCGAATGCCGAATTCCTTCAATTGAGCGGTATCATTCCACAAGGTTACAAATTAGCGCGTCAGCCAGTTTACACTCAACAAAGTTCACAACTAACCTTCACCGATTCAAACGACAACGTTATCAGCATAGTATCGGAAACCAACCGCATCATCTTCATGGAAGCAGTTGGAAATCGCGAAATCTCATCACTACAAATTGCTTCAATCGCTTCCAAATATGCTGCATCTTTACCAAACATGGAAATTGAAGCAGTTGGAATCAACCCTCGTGGATACGTTTCTTTCACCAGCGAAGAGGATGCAGCACGTAAATACATGGTAGAAAACATACTATGTCCTGGAGCAGCATGGCAATCAGAAGGAAGCAAGCCAATGCGTGCATCGGTTAACTTAGTATACGACTACGAACACGCTTCCATGTACCTCAATATCAGTGAAGCAGGATTGAGAAAAGAAGATGAAACTTCTACTCCTATCGTGATGTTCAACGGTAGCTTCTCCTACGAACTAGAAGGAGAAACCAAAGAAGAAAAGCAAGAAAATCTTCACAAAGTAATTGAAAACTGGCAAACTGACGTAGCTACATATTCAGATTTAGTTAACAACAAGTTTTTAGCTAATTTACCAGAAGAAGCAGCAGCGGATACAACTGTAGAAGTAGCTTCCGAATTGCAAGAAGAGAGCAAAGATGTATTTGCAATGAGCGTGTAAATAAAGAATTTAGAATTTAGAATGAAGAATTTAGAATTATTACCAAGAATGATTTTTATTTCTTGCTTGAGTTCTCAAGGGAAGTGAATTCAGGTTAACGGATTTATCCACTTCTTTAAAATTCTAAATTCTAAATTCTCTTTGGTGTAGAGTGAGCATTTATTGGGAAGAACATAAATGAATGTAGAATGTAGAATAAAGAATTTAGAATTCAACTGGGATAACTTTTTGCGGTAGTCGTTAAATTCCTCACCGTTGCACGGTGTAATAATTGCGTATAAAGGTAACAGTCTCCATTACAATTCTAAATTCTAAATTCTAAATTCTAAATTATTTTTTATTCTTCCCATTTACTTTGAATATTAATCTCTTTTAAAAGAAAAACATATTTGATTGGACGCGAAAAATAGACTCGTGTCCTTATGTTACATGAAGAAACTCTTCTTCATGGAAATTTTATAAAACTTTTTTAATTCATAAAAATCAATTCTTTAATACAGGGGTAATAAAATGGCTGGTTCTGATATCTTCGGAAATAATGGATTAGGAGAATCTTTAATTGATAGCGCTAATTTAGGCGCACCTTTGGATGATTCTAGTTCATTGCTTGGTGTATCGAAAGAGATTAAAGAAACAGCTAGCGGTTCAGAACCTTTAGAAGAATTGGAGCGTATTACTAAGAAAGATGGTGCTGAAAGTGATAGTAAAGACGAAGAAAATAGTACTGTAAATAAATTTCAGCAGGCGACATTATTTAATCAGCAGCCATATATTCCCCCGGTTCCTTTTCGTAATAACGTTGATGGTGCGGATTTTCTGACAGGGGAAACTGGTGATGGGACATTAGTCAACTTTTCTGCGTTTGATTCTTTGAATAATGGTGGTGCGGAAACTGTTGCTGCTCCGTTGAAATTTAGTCAGGTTGAGAGTAATAACTTAGTTGTTGATGGGGCTGAAATTACAGGTGAACTTGCTAATACTGATAAAAAGCTGATTGATGGTTCCGAAACATTTGTTGATGAATATTTGTTAGCAACTACAAACGATAGCAGCTTAATTAAGATTGAGCTTGCTTTCGATAATTATTCATATTTAGAAATTTTTAATGAAGATATTCAAGAGAATGTTTATGACTATTTTTCTTCTGATTCTGATGATGGTTTAGAGAAAATAGTATTTGCAGCTTCTTCAAATACCAACTATACAGTGCGGGTTATTAGTAATTATGAGGATGAATTAGGAAGCTATAAACTTAAGGCTACATCACCACGTTTAGTTTCACCAAACGAGGAGCTTATTTCAGTTACTCATCCAGAAGAAAAAACACAAATTGATGATTATTATAAATTAGAAAATTTAGAAGTTGGTTCTTTAGTTAAGCTGAATATAGCTTCTTTAGGAGTAGATGATGTTGAGATAACACTTATTGATGCAAATACTCAAGAACAACTTATCGAAGAATACTATTCGAGTTCAGATGTTATCAATTTAGCTTTTATCCCCGCATCTGAGACTAGTTATGTAATCAGAATAAAAGCCTATGATTATAGTGGTAATAATTTAAATTACACCTTAGACATTAAAGATGAACAATTACAAAATATTTCAACAAATGATAGCGAAATAAATGCTAATTTTAGCGAGCAAGATATTATCTACAATACTTATTCTGAAATAAAAACTAGAATCGATTATTATAAATTAAATGAATTAGAAGCCAACAAGCCTATTATGATTGAGGCTAAAGCTTTATCCGATGATTTATATACTACTATAGAACTTATTAATGCAGATACTAATGAAGTTATAGAAGGTTATATTGGGGGTGCGGGCTATGGTTTTGACTTTAGACAATTAATGTTTTCTCCAAAGGAAGATATTAACTATATAATTCGTGTAGGAGGTAGTGCTTATGAAGACGAAGATTTATTTGGCGATTATACTATTAAGATAAAAGAAACTGCCGAAATTTCTCCCGAGCAAACTGTACAAGGTCAATTAGAAGAAAAAGATTTTCATAATCTTTCTTATTCAAATCAATTTGTTGATAATTATTTACTGACTGGTTTTCAAGAAGGTCAAATTGTTGCTTTTAATTTATCTTCGGAAGAATTTAATCCTAGCTTAAAGCTTATAAACATAGGTACTCAAGAAATTATTGAATTTGATGATAACAATTCGTTTAATACCATCGATGAAAATAGCGATTATTCTGATAAAAATGCACGTGTAGTATTTGCACCAGAAGCAGATACAAATTATATGGTATGGGTAAGTACAACTGAAGATGGAAAGATAGGAAATTACAGCCTTTCTGCTGAAGTATTAGAAAACATCTCAGTTGTAAATACTGTTCAGTCAGGTAATTTAAATACAAACGATGCATACCATCCCGATAGAGAAGGAAAATTTATCGATGAGTACCAATTAAGTGAGTTAAAAAGTGGTGATACGGTTAAACTTGAATTAAAACCAATATCAGATAATTTTAATACTAGTTTAGAAGTATACGGTATCAAAAATACTGGTGATGGAAATCAAAGAATATCTACTTCTAATATAAGGAATTATTTTGATTCTCAAGCATTTTTAGTTCCTGAAGACGGTGTAGAATATTTTGCACGAGTTACAAGTGAAAATAAGGGTGAAACAGGAAATTATGAACTAACTATTTCTACTGGTAAGCCTAATTTAGAGATTTATGACGTTAATATTAATGACGGTAATGATGTTACTTATTACCAACCGTTTAATGTTTCCTGGAATGGTGTAAACCGAGAAAGTATAGATGCTGCTTTTAGATGGTATGACAGTATTTATTTATCAAAAGACCAAGAATTTAATGTAAGCGAAGATATTTTACTTCGTTCAGTTCGGATACCATCAAGAGAATTACCTTTAGGAATCGGAGAAACATATAACCTTGGTAAATCAGTTACTATTACCGATAACTTAGGGGAAAATCCATATTTAATATTTGTAGCAGATAGTAACAATAATCTAGCTGAAACTAACGAAGATAATTATTTTGTAAAACAGATTGAAGTAAAATATCCTGACTTAAAAATTGAACCAGTTGACATACCATCTACAGCATTGATAGGTGATAATATTGAAATCGATTGGAAAGTAAATAATATTGGTACTGCGGATATCAATGGTTCTTGGACTGATAGAATTTGGATTTCCAAAGATGAAGTGATAAGTAAAGATGACACTTTGTTATTTACAAAAGAATACAATGAATCAACATCTATAAATTCTGGCTCTTCTTATCCTAACAATAATATTCCAATACCAATCTCCTCAAAAGAAGCATTGAGAAATGAAGTTGAAGGAAGCGATGGTAATAATAGAATTGAAACTGCTAACGATATATCACCTAATTTTGAATTAACTGAAACAGATACTTACGTTGCTGAAATAAATGGCGAAACAAATAATGAAAATACTTTTGACCAAGATTATTTCAAGTTTTATGCTTCACCAGGGGATAAAATTTTAGTTGAAATATTGCCTCGTGAAGATAGTGATATAAGTAATATATATTTACGTCTTTACACAGAAAACAGAAGGTCTATTGCTAGAAATGAACACTGGAATGGAATTTCTCAACTTTCTTATACCTTCACAGATTCAGATTATAAAGGAGAATATTATATCCAAGTTTTCGATAGTAATCGTAATTTCGATAGTAATCGTAATAACGTAAAATATACTTTACAAACCACATTAGAAACTCCGAACTTAATCACATCTAAATTGAAAGATGGTAATTATAATTTAATTTTTGAAACCGATATAGAAGATAAAATTAAAGAATCCGACGAAAGCAATAATTTTATTACCAGACCTATCTCCCTCACTTCATCTCAATTAATTCCAGATTTAGAAATATCAGTCGAACCACTTGATAAAACAACAGCAGTTATTGGTGAAGAAATAGAAGTTACATGGACCGTTACAAATACAAGCGATAACGCTCAAGCATTAGCAGATTGGTCTGATTCTATTTATATTTCTACTAATGAAAATATAAATGAATCTGATGTACCAGTAATTATAAAATCAGCCGCAGAAAAAACTCCTTTACAACCTGGTGAAAGCTATACATTTACAGAAAAAGTTACTTTACCAAATTCAATTGGAAATTATAACATTTTAGTTGTTACAGACACTAATAAAAATCAAATTGAAACTGACGAAGATAATAATTTTGTTAAAATACCGATTGAAGTAATAGCACCAGATTTAAAAGTAGAATCGTTAAATGGAGTAAGTACCGCAGAATTTGGCGAAACCATAGAGTTAACTTGGGAAACTAAAAATATTGGTGATGCAGATTCAAAAGCAGGAAATGAGCGCATTTGGCTTTCTACAGATGATGATGCTAATTACAATTCTGATAAAGATTTCTTACTACAACCTGTAAATACTACTGATAGTAATTACGCTTCCATAACAGGTGAAAGTAGTATATCCCGTAGTGCATCTGTAACTTTACCGAATGGTATTGAATGGAAAGAAGGTGAGTATTATATTTTCGTTGAAACTGATATTAACAACACCTCTTTTGAATCAAACGAAGGAAATAATATTAGTACCAGTAAAGCTATTTATTTATCTTTACCACCAATACCAGATTTAACAGTTGATGATGTAGAAGTTTCTAAAACAGGTAAACCATCAGAAGAAATTTCTATTAGTTGGAATGTTTATAACAGCGATACAGAAACAACTGTTAACGGTAGCTGGACTGATAAAATATATTTGATAGCAGATAAAGACTATTCTTCCACAGATGGTTATTCTTTGAATGATGCTATATCGTTAGATACTGTTTCATATACAGCAACAATACCGTTTGGGGATAAGTATGAAATTATCAATCATAAAGTTAATTTACCATCCGATATAGCAGACGGTGACTATAGAGTTATCATTGTCACAGACGAAAGAGATGAAATATACGAAGGAACTAAAGAAAACAACAACCGAGGAGTATCAACTGGTAAACTAACTGTAGGTCGTGTTGATTTAATCCCAACCATAACTTCCGTAAATACAAATCCAACTTCCGGTGATAAAATAACCATTAGATGGGAAGTAACAAACAACGGAAGCTCAGCAACATCCGGAACTTGGATAGACAGAATTTACTTATCAGACGATTCTCCAGAAAACTTTTCCGCTAACAACAGCGATTTAATCAAAGAAATTCAACACGACAGTGGATTAGCATCTAAACAAAGCTATTCAAAAGATGTAGAAATAGACTTACCTTTAGACATCAGCGGAGAAAGATATCTATACGTAATCACCGACGCTACAGGAAACATAGGTGAACTAAACGCTACAAACGACGCAGAAGAAAACACCGTTTACCAAAAGCTAAATATAGAACTAGCTCCTTACGCAGACTTAGAAGTATCCGACATCACCGTTACAGAAGAAACAATCGGTAATCCAGCAACAATAAACGTAGGATGGAAAGTAACGAATACAGGAACCGGAAAGGGTAAAACCGACCAATGGGAAGACCGTATAATTGCATCAGTTGACGATACAATCGGTAACAGAGACGATATTATAATTGCAACTTTCAACCACACAGGTTTCCTAGAAGCAAATTCTATTAATTCAGAAACTTCTTACTATACTAGGTCAGAAGACATTCAACTACCACCTGGGTTTGAAGGGAAATACAACCTTTATGTAGAAACAGGATTTTCTTCAATCTTTGAAAACGGACTCAAAGACAATAATCTAGATAAAGCTGATAAACCATTCTTCGTAGCACCTAGAGAATATTCAGACTTAATCGTTACAGACGTTAGAACCGAAGTTATAGAAGCAGAATCTGGAGAAACCGTAAAACTTACTTGGACGGTTGAGAATCAAGGAAGAACTGTTACAAATACCAACTCCTGGAGCGATCGCGTTGTTCTATACGATTCACAAGGTAATCGGGTATTCAGTGAAAGATTTGACCGTATAGGAGCTTTATCTAACCTTGATGGTGAAAACACATATTCTAGAACAGTAGACATAAAACTTCCTTTGGAGTTAAAAGCAGGTAATTATTACTTTGAAGTCACCACGGGAGAAAACAACAGCAATCTGTACGAATCAATTTATGATGATAATAACAGTAAAGATAACTCATATAATTTAATAGCAATAACTCCTGCTCCTGCTCCCGATTTAACAGTAAATGACGTTACGGTAGTTAATACAGCAATATCAGGAGAGAAAATAGATGTTACTTGGGAAGTATTAAATCAAAGTACAATTAAAAATGCTGTTGGTAGTTGGGTAGATAGAATATATCTAGAAGAAGTTGGAGTAACCAATCCTACTACTCGTGATTTAGGAAGTTTTACATACAATGGTGATATCGGAGCGGGTCAAAGATATAAACGTACCGAAACATTTACATTAAATCAAAGAATTGAAGGTAGATACAAAGTTGTAGTTGAAACCAATGTTAGTAAATCTCTTTATGAAGTTATTGATACTAACAATAGTAGTAAGAACAATTCAGCAATACAATCTAATACCATAGATATCAGTTTACCCGACCGTCCCGATTTACAAATAGAATTAGACACAATTAAAGTTCCAGATAAATTAGCAGCAGGAGGTACAATTCCGAAAGATTCAATAGAGTTTACAGTAGTTAACAGAGGAACGGTAGCAGCAACTGGAACCTGGACGGATAACGTATATTTATCTTTAGATGGAAGAGTTAGTAGCGACGACATTTTAATTGGTAGCTTTGTAAATGGTGCAGCATTAGAACCATTAAATACCAATACTAGTAGCAATATTCCTAATACTAAAGACAGTTATCGTACCGTCGTTACAGAAAGTTTTGAAATCCCCAAATATCTTCGTGGTGAAGCATATATAATTGTTAAAACTGATGTCGGAAATAAAATAGATGAGTATCCAAGAGACGAAATTAACGAACTAGCTCAAAAGGTACAAATTGAATCTCTTAAACCATCAGATTTAGTAACCAGCGATGTAAAAGTAATTAGCGAAGCATTTGAAGGTTCGGAA
>JBCCDM010000143.1:0-13739 GCA_039030795.1 Cyanobacteria bacterium P01_A01_bin.84 | reverse complement strand
TAATTACGGGTAAATTATTACGCCGAATTTTGATAGTTTCGCTATTTAATTGGATTCTGATTTTTGGTATCTTTGAATGGGCAAAATCTACTACTGGAGATATTGCGGTTGCTCGCACCATGTCAATTCAAGCTCTTGTTGCTGCTCGTATCATCTATCTCCTGAGCATTAGTCAATTAGGAATTAGTTTGCTCAACTATATAGGTCGAAAATCCAGATCCGTTACAAATGCACCAATTTTGATTGTGGGTATCCTTGGTGCTGTTGTTTTACAAATCATATTTAGCCAGTGGAGCGTTATGAACTTGCTGTTTGAAACAGCACCGCTAACCCTAAATCAATGGTTAATTTGTTTGCTACCAATGCTACCGATGCTACCATTAGCAGTCTTAGTCAATTTTATCGACCGACCCCAAACCAAAGCCGTCAATCATCGCTGACCATTTTTGAGTTCAATTTTGAATTCAAAAACCCATGGTTGAAAACCATCAGGACTTACGCACAATTACGCGTTTACGTCCAGAACGACCGTAGGGAAGTAATCTCAAAGCCATTACGATTTTGGATTTTATGTTGTTCACTGGGCATGGAGCATAGGACTAGGTTGTAAACTTTATTATAATTTTTATGTCTTTTCTGGTTCCTAGTCTCTGGCTGGAAACACATTGTCCGAGCGAGGTTCTGCCTCTCATCCAGAGTGGAGACTCCGCCTTCAAGACTGAATTTCTTGCCAGAGACAAGGAACAAGTCATGTCATATATGTTGTATGAAATTTTATCTCCAAAAAAGCACAAAATCAACAGCCTAGCCACTGATCCCAAAGCATAGTGCTGCGCCATACACCCCAAAAGCGAAAAGGACACAACATTGTTTTGTGCCCCTTTCTACTATTCAATAAATTATTTATTTTTGAACCTTATACCAATTTAGAAAAAGAATGCGACAAATGTATTTGGGGTAGAGACGTTCAATTGAACGTCTCTACCCACGGATGTGTTGCAATCATTTATTGAATTGGTATTACCTATTTGATTACCATTTTAGTTAGATGTTGTATACTCCGGAGATTCCGACAAATCACCCTTCTTCATAGATAACTCAAATACCGCAGAGTAAAGCAATCCAGCTAAAACTGCGCCCAAAATGGGTGCTAACCAAAATAGCCATAATTGTTGTATTGCCCATCCACCAACAAATACCGCAGGTCCTAAGCTGCGAGCGGGATTTACGGAGGTATTGGTTACAGGAATACTAATTAAGTGAATTAAAGTTAATCCCATACCAATAGCAGCAGGAGCTAAGCTTTTAGGTGCCCGATCGTCTGTTGCACCTAAAATAATCATCAGAAACATGAAGGTTAAAACCAACTCTGCTACAAAGCAAGAGATGAGTGCATAACCACCAGGAGAATGGTTTAGTCCATAACCGTTAGTCGCTAAAGCATTAGAACCAGTTAGTTCAAAACCACTTTTACCATTAGCAATTAGTAACAATAAACCTGCACCAACTATTGCTCCAATCACCTGAGAAACAATATAAGGTAGAAGTTCGCTGCTAGGAAAACGCTTTGCAGCAGCTAAACCGAAAGATACAGCAGGATTAAGATGACAGCCTGAAATATGACCAATAGCATAAGCCATCGTCATTACTGTTAAACCAAAAGCTAAAGATACTCCCACCAATCCTATCCCTAGAGGGTAAGAAGTACTCTCACTAATCTTTGCTGAATCTGCGGTGAAAGCAGCAGCAAGTACAGCGCTACCACAACCACCGAAAACAAGCCAAAAGGTGCCGACAAGTTCTGCTAAACAACGTTTTGCAAGAGGCATATATTAAGTATCTCTTAACACATTAATTTGTAGATTGATAAATGTTATCAGATTGTGGTTAGTAGAAGATATTTAGTTTATATTTTTTTTATTTCCGCGTTACGTAACAGAAAAGAAACTATAAACTTAGTAATTTTTATTAGATTTAACGGGTTATTTATAGAAAAGAAACTATACACTTATTAATTCATGTTAGATTCAATTTCATACGAAACGTATTTTAGCAAGTATTTTTCTAATAACAGTATTTTGAAAACTGCTATGCATTAAGATTGTTACCTATCAATAACCATTATTCGGGATAAACTGAAAGGCTTATTATACTGTTAGCTGATTTTTATATTAGACATCTCCGAAAAAGAATAGGCAAGCCTTATATAGTAAGGGTCGATATCTTATTTTTGGAGAGGTCTATTTATAAACTTGTTTACGTTATTTCAGACATTAATCAATTTCTTTAAATTAAATAAAGTTCTTTAACTCGAACAAAGCCCCATTTCTTTGTAAAGACTGGTTTTCGTAACTGTAGCTCCAGCCTTCTATGTTGAGAGCGATTTAGCGCAGTCTCCGCCTAGAATTGATATAACGTTTTTCTAACCGCTTATTTAGTCCTCTAAAAGAGGATCTTATTTATAAACCTGGGACTTTCAGCCCAAGGTAGTCGGGAATACTTACTGCGGCAATCATATATCGAAAAATATATTCCATTATTTCAATATAATTACGTGCTTTTTCCTGAGTTGGTGCCCAAACTGTTAAACCATGGTTGCGAATTAGTAAAGCTGGTATTTGAGGAGGATTTATACTAAACTGCTGCTTAATATCTTCGGCAATACGAGAAACTTGAGAATAATTAGTAAATATTGAAATCACACAATCAGGATTTTCTTGCAAAACCCCTAGTCCTTTTAGCATTTCTAAAGGTGGTAGATGTAACTCATTGTTTGTCACCAAATTAGATACTAAATTTGCTTCTATAGAATGAACATGATAGCAAGCATATACTTCTGGGAATAAAGTATAAATAGTTTGATGAATAGTTGTTTCTGCTGAAGGTTTTAAACCATTCACCAATGTACTTACTTCACCTAATGATGAAACTTTGACAAAATCTCCTAACTGTAAATCGCCCTTGTATTTCCCACTAGCAGTAATCCAAAAACTACCATCAGGCATCCGTGCAGATAAATTACCCGCAGTCCCCATCATCCAGCCCTGTTGGTAAAAATAACGGGCTGCTGCCATCAATTCAGGACGAGGTTTAGTTAAAGCTATCGTTCTAGTTTCCATTTTTGCGCTAAGTAGTCGCGTATTTCAAAAAAATCTTGCCACTGGACGTAAGGTTTATTCCTTTCATCCAGATAATGACAAAGGCGATCGCGTGCAAATACAAGTGGTGTTTGCAGTGCCATATTTAAATCAGTAATTGAATCGCCTATAGCAATTTTCTCATCTACTGGGTACTTTTTCATCACTTCTACTTTTGCAACTAATTCTGTATCGCCTTCAAATTCTGAATATATCTGCAAGTATTGTTGAGTGGTATTGACGTCAACAGCATAAATGCTTTTGACTCTGTGTACCAAATTACCCATTACAACCTCAACAATACCCCGCAGTCCTCCAGAAACAACTACCATCTCAGCATGATGAGTATCTAAGAAATCCAGAAACTTGACAAAACCCGGACGTATTGTTTTATTCCGACTAAATTCAATGATTTCTGGATAACAAGATGCAGGAATAGATTCCAGAATTTGACGCACTCCCCGACGTAAGCTTAATTCCTTTGCGTACATTTGAGGTATTAACTGTCCAGAAACTTCCGGTGCAAACTTTTTTAATATTGCAACAAAGGTTTCTTCGATGGTAATGGTTGCATCGAAGTCACAAAAAACTATTCGTTTCACTGCTTCATTACTAAACAAATTTTAACCTCATCAGTTCTTAGAGACGCGATATATTGCGTCTCTACATTTGAATTTATCAGATATTCAAGAACGAATATTTTTATATCTAACTCAATACAGTACTTCTATGGAAACGGATAGAAGTATTGGTATATTCAGGAACCCATCCTTCTGTAGTAATAAAATAGCGGACTGCTTTTACACGCTTAGCTGGAGTTAAGTAAAACCAGTGTTGGGTTCCGGCTGGTACGTTAATATATTCTTCCGGTTGAATGGTTAACTCTACTTGAGTTCCATCGGGACGTACAAAACCGAAAATACCTTCCCCATCAACGATATAGCGTACCTCATCATCAGCATGAGTATGTACGCGGTCAAACTTGGAGAGCAAACCATCTAAATTAGGAATCCCTGGGTGTAAAACAATTAAATCCCGTGACTCATAGCCAAAATTTTGTTTCAAGTCCTCGAAATAACTATCTAAACCTTGTAAAACTTCGTTTTTTTCTGCATCACTAAGACCTTCTTTTGCTAACAGTTCCTTGATGTGAGGATTATCTCCGACACTCCAATGATTAAGTACTACACCTAAAGATGCTAATTCTAGAGCTATCTGCTGCAAATCTGTATACTTTGTTCCATCTTCTAGTTGCAAAATTGCCATGATTGATTACACGAATAATTGTAATAAATTAGATTTTAACTTGTAGTGTAAAAGTTTTACGCAACAAGTTGTAGCTGATAAATTCTGAATAGTAATAATATTTTTAAAGTTTACATTTGATGATTTTTTATCATTTCGTATTCATGCTAATTATTGCGTGATATATGATATAAATATGTAGAAACATTATTCGGAATAGTCTCTACATATTTATCTATATTAGATAATATCCAACAGAATTAACTATTTCTTAAAAATCCATTTCTATTATGAATGTTCTCTAATCTAAATGAGGTTCTTCTAACTTTACCATTTCTGGTTCGGCAGCTAGCTGATAGCACATCTCTTCTAATACGAATTTTTCCACAACTTCTTTGAAATGAAGATTTAATACCCATTTTTCTACTGAATACTAATCTACCATTGCTATTATGCATTCCTATTAATCTTAAAGAAGTGCCTCTATAACCACCATTTATTTTACGGCAACTTGCTGTGAGTAAACTTCCTCGCATAGTTATTCTTCGACAGGTTTTGTAAAAGGTTGATGGCGCAGCAGAAGCAGAAGGATTCATTGCTAAGATAGTAGAACTACTAACAATCATTGCACCAAGTGAGAGCAGAATTTTCTTTTTGATAGACATGATTTTTTCCTATAAAAACGAAGTCAATTGTTTGAACAGTCATTTTGAACACTTATATTTATATTTTTTATAAATATCTGTGTTCTTCTGTATGTTGTTTAATAGATGTAAGTCATAGAAACTTATGCAGTTTAAAGATGAAAATCAGAAATTATTTGATTACAAATCCCTCTAATAATTGAAAATACTCCCACTTGCAGGAAGATAAATTGATTACTTTTAGGTTATTCTCAGTATCCGATAGGCAGTTTTTTCACCGAGATAATACCCTCGGAAGGAATAGGGGACAGACAATGGAGAATAGAAAAAACTGTTCCCCTAACAAACCATAAAAAAATCTAATAGATAAATCGCAAATATATCAATTCATAATTAATTACCGATCTTCTACAACCAATAACCAATAACTGTTATTGTATTTTGGTACATAAGAACTATTTATCTCATATTTTCCTATGTCCGACTTAATTCTATTTTGGCATCGTCGCGATTTACGTATTTCTGATAATACAGGACTTGCGATCGCTAGAGACAAAACTCCCAAAGTAGTGGGTGTATTTTGCTTAGATCCAAATATTCTCAAGGGTGATGATGTGGCACCTGTGAGAGTAACATACATGATTGGATGCTTGCAGCGACTCCAGGAAAAGTATCAAAAAGTAGGTAGCGAAATGTTAGTACTTTACGATGACCCAGTTAAAGCAATTCCTCAATTAGCATCATCTTTAGGGGCAAAAGCTGTATTCTGGAATTGGGACGTAGAACCGTATGCTCAGAAACGAGACCGAGCTGTGATTGCAGCTTTGAATGAAAGAGGTATCGAGCATTTAGAAAAAAATTGGGATCAGATATTAAATGCACCAGAGGAAATATGCACTAATGCAGGACAACCCTATACTGTTTATACTCCCTTCTGGAAAAAGTGGAGCAGTAAACCTAAATCTTTACCTATAAAAGCTTTAGCTGATGCTCAAGGGTTAACATCAACAGAGCAAGAAACCGCAAAAGAGGTTGGAGTTATACCCCTACCTACAGCAAAAGACTTAGAATTCATCTGGGATGGAGAGTTAATACTTCCTCCAGGAGAAGATGTAGCGAAGGAAAAATTAGAAGAATTTTGTGGAAGTGCAATTAATGAGTATCAAGAACAACGTAATTTTCCTAACGTTGAGGGTACATCAAAATTGAGTGCAGCCTTGAAATTTGGAGTAATTGGTATTCGTACGGTTTGGAAAGCAACCTTAGATGCAAGAATCAATAGTCGTAGTGATGAAACCATAACAAATATTCAGACTTGGCAAAAAGAAATAGCTTGGCGGGAATTTTACCAACACGCAATGTATAATTTTCCTGAGTTAGCGGATGGCTCTTATAGGGAAACTTTTAAAAACTTTCCTTGGGATAATAACGAAGAGTACTTTCAGGCTTGGTGTGAAGGTAAGACTGGTTATCCTATAGTAGACGCAGCCATGCGTCAGTTGAATGAAATCGGTTGGATGCATAACCGGTGTCGAATGATTGTCGCTAGTTTTTTAACTAAAGATTTACTCTTAAATCCCCAGTGGGGAGAAAAATATTTTATGCAAAAGTTAATAGATGGCGACTTATCTGCTAATAATGGAGGTTGGCAGTGGAGTGCTTCTAGCGGTATGGATCCAAAACCTATACGTATCTTTAACCCTGCATCCCAAGCTCAGAAGTTTGATTATGAGGGTGAATATATTCGTCAGTGGGTACCAGAATTACGTTCTGTTGATACACCAGAGATATTAACCGGAAAAATTACACCATTAGAACGTCAGGGACTTGGTTATCCTGAACCGATTGTAGACCATCAAAAGCAGCAGAGGATATTCAAAGAAAGATATAAGCAGCAGAAAGAACTAGTAGGGTGACATACTCCCACACTGATGCAAGAAAAATGAGTATTTTTTGTTCCCTATTCCCTTTACCACTATTGTCGTCATTGACAGTTGACTTCTCACCGGTCTGAAGAACCGGGGAGAAGTCAGTCGCTACGCTCCAATTCAAAATTATTAATACCCTACGGGAACGTTTTCAACGAACAAAATTCAAAATTAACCCTACGTATAAATACGGGGATTTGAAGTAATGAGGTGCGGGAGCGTTTTTTCGTTGGGCGCTCAAATCTTGCACATATACGTATAAATAGTCAAATATAAAATATAAAGTAACAAATAATACTATAAATCCAATCTTTATTCAGTCCTCTAAATGAGGATTTCGTCTATAAGCCTGGGACTTCCAGTTGTAGGCGCTCGAGAATACTGAGTATTATTTATTTACATGACTTTCTTGGTGCAGGATATGACCTACCCCTTTACCCACTCCAGATAAGAAGTATTCAGATGTCCGAATATATACCAGTAGTGCTATATCTCTAGAATTACTTTATATTTATTTTTTTATAAAAATGAAGATAGTTTCTTATATCCACCCCATTCGCACATATCTTCCTTGTACTGGGGTTGGAAGACATATGAATCAAGTTTTATTAGGTTTAAGTACAAAAAAAGATATAGATTTAGAAATATTTTTCTCCCAGGAATGGTTAGGAAAGGATAATAAACTTAACCCAAAATCTCCTCTACGAGAACTACCACTACGTACTTTCCCTACCCGGGAAAATTCCACTGAAAGGACATGGAAATTATTTCGCTACCCTGGGATGGATAATTACTTACCCAATAAGATAGACTGGCTTTATGCCCCCATGGAAACTTATATACCCGTATCAAAATGTCCTGTTGCCGTTACTATTCATGATATTCAAGCCTTTGAAAATAACTTACCTTGGTCTAAAACATGGAAACATAAGTGGTTTCGATATAAATGGGGACGCTGGGTGCGTCGTACCTTAGCGGATTGTCGTATTGTATTTACGGTCTCAGAATTTTCTAAAAAACGTATGGTGGAACTTTTAGGGGCAAAACCAGAGAAAATTGTGGTTGTTGGTAATGGAGTAGAACAATCTTTCTTTGATGTGGCTGGGAAAGACCCCCAAACATTAGATATTCCCGGGAATAAACCATATGTATTAGTGATTGGTGGTTTACGTGAGAAAAAAGGAGCTGCTGCTGTTCTTGCAGTTGCGATCGCTCTCAAGCAGCGCTGTATTGAAATGAATATTGTAGTAGTTGGAGAATCAGAAGCTGAATATGTAAAAATAGCTCAGACATTTTCTAATATTATCTTGCTGGGTGGGATAAATACCAATGGTGAGAGGGAACCTGTGGGGGATGAGAAATTACCCGACATACTTAGGGCAGCTTCCTCATTATTATTTCTATCTCCATATGAAGGATTTGGCATACCAGCCTTAGAAGCAATGGCAGCAGGTGTTCCAGTGATTGCAGCCAATCGGGCATCATTACCGGAAGTTGTTGATGATGCAGGATTTTTAGTAGAACCAGAAGCTACAGAAGAAATATTAGATATTATCATTCAACTCGAAAATAACCGATCCTTGCGTCAAAATTATATATATAGGGGGAGAAATCATGCTTCACAATATACCTGGTCTCAATGTGTTGACAAAATCGCGAATACATTAAAACATAAAAGCATGATTTGAATGCCATGAGTCGAAAAATAGTATTTTGTTGGGCTGATATTTCTGGTTATATGGCTGCTTGTTGGCGAGCATTACAGGAGTTACCAGGAGTTGATATTTATGTAATTGCCTTTGCCGCTCGTACAGAGACTTTATTTTCCGATCAGTTGATGGAAGGTATTCCCTGTAGTCTATTAGATGTGGAGGAAAGACATAACGAGCGCCTGATAGAAAGTTTAGTAAGGCAACAAAATCCCGATGTTATCTATCTATCTGGATGGTTTCATCAACCTTATCGGCAACTAGCATTTACACCAAAGCTAGGAAACATTAAGAAAATTATGGGTATGGATACTCCATGGTGGGGTACCTTAAAACAGCATTTAGCACCTTGGTTATTGCGCTCCTATTTGCAACGTATTGATAAAGTTGTAGTCACTGGTGAACGGAGTTGGCAATATGCTTTACGGTTAGGATTAGAACCCGAAAAAATTTCTCGCGGACTCTACGGTATTGATTATGATACTTGGTTCCCATTGTGGCAACGTCGAGTAGAACAGCCAAATTGGCCCCGTTCTTTTCTATTTGTTGGTCGCTATGCTTCGGCTAAAGCAGTTGATATTCTGGTTCAAGGGTATCATCTTTACAGTTCCCAAGTTTCTCAACCTTGGCAGTTAATCTGTTGTGGGCAAGGACCACTAGGAGAACGTTTAGAGGGAAATCCAGGAATTAAAAATATGGGTTTTGTACAGCCTACGGATATGATAGATATCTGGCAAAATGCCGGAGCATTTATTCTTCCTAGTCGTTTCGATCCATGGCCCCTGGCACTAGTTGAAGCCGCAGCATCAGGTTTACCTATTGTATGTACAGATGCCTGCGGTTCAGCCGTAGAGGTGATTCGTCCTTGGTACAACGGCTTAATTATCCCAAAAGAGAATCCCAAAGCTTTAGCCGATGCATTGTTTACCTTACACCAGCGTCATGCAGACTTACATATTTGGGGAAAGCGATCGCAACATTTAGCGGCACCCTATGATACAAAAATCTGGGCGCAAAGCTGGCAAGAAATACTTTTTGAGGGAGATTTTTTGAAGAGGAGAAGTTATCAGAATGTGGCTTAAATTGGTGATTGATGAACTCTGATTATATTAGTAAACTTTTTAACTTAATTCTCAGTCCTTACAGTATTGTAGGCTTGGTCGTTGGTTTACTAATTTTAGAGAAAGCTAAACATTCACAGCGCTTATCTTGGTTATTATTTTCACTATGCTGTTTTTGTGCTTCTTTAAATAAGTATGAAGACCAATGGGTGAGCGCTCCTCCGTTAGTTTTTCCATTAGAGCAGTTACGAGGTGCTGGTCGTCCTTTAACAATTATTTTACTGGGAGTATTGTTGTTATTGGGGTTTATGACTAAAACAAAATGGCGGCAGATATTTATCCCCGAGGCGGTAAAATATTTGATATTGGTGCAAGTTGTATTTTTTATCAAAATAATTGCTTACGGCGATATTGTATTTGCTTTCCTGGCTGGGTTTACTTTTGCTGGATTGGCAACTATGGTCATAAAAGGACCTGCTTGCTGGTTACAAGATGGTAAAAGTTTTCACTTGGGAGTTTGGTCTTTGGGGATGGTGGGAGTAATTTTTGGGATTATTAACACTTTTCAAGCATCGATTAATATGAGTGCCCTTACCTTTTCTCACGGTAGATTTTCGGGAACTACGGGTAATGCTCAACACGCTGCTGTACTTTTGGCTGCTACTATTCCTAGTATTATATTTTTAATTGAGACTAATAAAAAGTGGAATTTAACTAAGCTTGTTTGGGTCGGAAGTTTAATATTAGTATCTTACTTTTTATTTTTAACAGGCTCCCGTACTGGGGTTTCCATGGCAATAATTTCAGTGTTGAGTTTCTATCGTCATAGAGTCCCTAAGTTAATTGGTTTTGGATTTATAGTCTTTGCGATCGCGGTATTGGTTTCACCATTTCTTGACTTGGATACAACTGCAATTAATGCTCCAATTACGGAACGATATATATCCGCAGGAAATAGCCGAGAAGGTGCTTGGCTTGGTTTATGGAATGATTTCATTAGTTATCCATTATTTGGTGCCCCACTCCGGGGAGGACGTTTAGGATTTGGGGAAAATTCATGGTTAGCGGTTGGTTCGACTGCTGGTCTTTTGGGATTTATACCTATGCTGATGTTTGGTTTTGAATGTCTCAAAATGCTCTTTAAACTAGATAATCTTTATCGGAGGGAGTCTAGATATCATTTACAAGTCAGTACTGTGATTGCAGCATTAGCATCTTTCTTAGTAGGTAGTTTTACAGAAGCATTTTTATTAGGTAATCTAACCTTTCCTGTGATGGCATTACTAGTTTACTTATCTTTAGGCAAATATCTTTTAGATGTAGACAGAGTCCATAGTCAATATCAAGATGTGAGTTAATTAAGTAGATATATTCATAGTGCTATAGGAAAAGGAAATCTCTATATTTCTTACAGGACTTATGCAAAAGCTACGTAATTCCGTCCTAAATGTTAACGCTTCCGCGTGTCCGTGCTTGACTTATGCTTTCCTACAGGTAGTGACCGTCGCTTCGGACAAATCTTCGTTGCGTAAGTCCTGTCTTATTTAGAGGGGGTTTACTCTCAATTGGGGTAAAGGAAGAAAATCTACCCTAATTATTCGATTTTTCTTTTATAGCAGAACCGAGGAAAACCCAACGAAAAATTAAAAAAATGACTATTAAATATTCTCAAACCAATTCTTCAATAATCAACAAAAAGTCCCTTAATAACTCTAATAAGTCTTCCCAATTGAAGATACTGCACGTTATTCCCTCCATACCAGATGTAAGGGGAGGAACAAGTCGTGCGGTGTTGGATATAGTGAAAGCTTTGCACAGCATTAATGTAGATGTACAGATTGCAACTACTAATGATAATGGTGATGAGTTGCTAGATGTACCCCTGAATCGACTAATTGAGTACAAACACGTTCCAGTCTGGTTTTTTGAACGCTTTTCACCCAAGCTCAGAGCTATCAGAGAATATGCTTTTTCTTCTGGACTTACTTCATGGTTGTGGAACCATATCAATGAATACGATCTAATACATATCCATGCAATTTTCTCCTATGCTTCTACAATGGCAATGGCGATCGCGCGGATGAAAAATGTTCCTTATGTTGTGCTTCCCCATGGGTTGCTGTGTGAATGGTCTTTACAGCAAGGTGCTACTAAAAAGCAAATTTATCTGAATTTAATTGAAAAGGCTAATCTCAATGCTGCTAAGACTATCCAATTTACCTCCGAACAAGAACGACAAGAGGTTGCTAACTTAGGACTGTTCCCACCAAGTTACGTATTACCTTTGGGACTCACCCCTCCAGAAACTATTCCCAATGCTGATAAACTAGTGCGATCGCGTTTTAATATTCCAGCCCAAGAAACTATAATTTTGTTTTTATCTCGCTGGCATCCGAAAAAGGGATTAGATTACTTGATTCCAGCTTTAGGAAAACTCATTCATCATAAGTTTACATTTATTTTGGCAGGTAGCGGTACGCCAGAATATGAGGCTGAAGTTAAAAGCTTACTTGCAAAACACAACTTAAGCGATCGCACTCGTGTAGTAGGTTTTGTAGAGGGAAAAACCAAAGACTTAATTATTCAAGGTTCCGACTTATTTGTCTTAACCTCCCACTCTGAGAACTTCGGTGTCGCGGTCTTAGAAGCTTTAGCAGCAGGGGTTCCGGCTTTAGTTACTCCCGGTGTTGCTTTAGCACCAATTATCAAACAGCATCAACTTGGTTATGTCCCACAATTAGATATTGATGCAATTTCAGTAACATTAGAGAACTATTTAACTAATCCCCACCTAGGAAAAATAGCAGGAGAAAAAAGTCGTAAGTTTATCCTAGATAATTATACATGGGAGGCGATCGCAATCCAATTAACTCAACTTTATCGAGATATTCTCACTCAGAAAAATCTAAATCAGAAAAAGATTAATCAAAATTAGTAAATCCCGAATAAAATCATCAGATTAAAAATGTTGCATCAAATCACCCCACTTATCCTCAGTTATAACGAATCTCCCAATATAGAACGTACTTTAAAATATCTTACCTGGGCAAAAAAAATTATCGTTGTTGATAGTTATAGTAATGATAAAACCTTAGAGATTCTCCAAAATTACCCACAAATTAAAGTCTTCAAAAGAGAATTCGATACCCATACACAACAGTGGAACTATGGTCTAGAACAAGTTGAAACCCCTTGGGTGCTATCTTTAGATGCAGATTATATTGTTACAGATGAACTAGTTACAGAAATCGCTAATCTATCAGAAAATTCTCACATAGATGGCTATTTTGCTAAATTTAAATATTGTATTAACGGTAAACCTCTGCGCAGTACAATATTACCTCCCCGTCAAGTACTATTTCGTAAATCCCAAGCTATATATATAGATGATGGTCATACCCAACTATTACAGTTAAACGGCAAGTCTGCAAATCTTAATAATTATATACACCACGATGACCGTAAATCTCTAAATCGCTGGTTATGGGCACAAGACCGATATATTATTATGGAGGTGAAAAAACTATTACAAACTCCCACTAATAAACTAAGTTTAGGCGATCGGATTCGTAAACAAAAGGTTTTAGCACCTTTTATTATTCCTATTTATTGCCTAGTTTTTAAAGGTGGAGTTTTAGATGGATGGCACGGTTGGTATTATGCATTTCAAAGAATGTTAGCAGAAACTCTTTTATCTGTTCGATTAATGCAATATGAAAAGTTACATATCCAATAATAAGAAGTTGGTGTAAAAAATTCGAGGTATATCATCCATAGACACTTATACCATTTCTTTATAAAGATGCGCTTAATTCAGCCCACGGAAGTGTGTTTCGTAACTGTAGCTCCAGCCTAGGCTGAGAGGGATTTAGCGCAGCCTCTGCCTAGAATTGGTATAAATATTTTCCTTGAGTATAGGACTTATTGAAACGTGTCAATTCTAGGAATTTGAAACTATTTTAGATTATGTTACATACTTATTTTTATTTGTATTTATTTATTAAGAATAATTTAT
>JBCCDM010000142.1:0-13825 GCA_039030795.1 Cyanobacteria bacterium P01_A01_bin.84 | reverse complement strand
CGACTAAAATTAGTCCAGTTAGTTATACTAAAATATTTATCAATAATTTCGCTGCAATCAAAAAATAATAAACTTCTTTTTTTAGATAAAAAAAGCTCATTCAAAAGGCATAATTATCGAATCCAAAAGCAAGATATGAACCATCGTCAAATAGTTAAATATTGATTGAATCATAAATAAATAAAAGGTAGATGCATTATACCGAAAGTAAATATATAGAACATATTAAGGTAAATTATTCAATCACTAAATTACAAAATTAATATATTCTTAACAAATGTAAACTTGTACAATTAATAGGCTAGTAAACAGCAAAAATACCATAATCAAATTAGATAATCTTAGATATGCTAGAACTGTATCAGTTTGAACTATCTCAATACTCAGAGAAAGTACGTCTTATCCTAGACTACAAAGGTTTAGAATACCGGAAAATTGAAGTAACTCCTGGCATCGGTCAGGTAGAACTTTTTCGGATGACAGGTCAAAGACAAGTTCCAGTACTCAAAGACGGCAGTAAATTTATTGCTGATTCTACAAAAATAGCGAAATATTTAGACGAACAGTATCCAGAAAAGCCATTAATCCCTACAGATGTCAAACAAAGGGGTTTATGTTTGATGATAGAAGAATGGGCTGATGAGTCTATTGGTACTAAGAGTCGTAAGGCTTTATTTGGTGCCATTAGTCAAGACCAAAATTTGCGTCAATCTTTATTACCAAGCTCTACACCGGATATATTCAAAAGTTTAATATCCGGTGTCCCTGGAGATTTACTTCAAGCTTTAGGTACTGGTGTTGGATATTCCCATGAAGCTATAAATAGCGCGATCGCTGATTTGAAGCAAGATTTAGAAGCTCTAAGCTTATTACTAACAGATAGTCCTTATTTATGTGGTGGGAACCAGTTGACCCTGGCTGATTTGACAGTCGCTGGAGTATCTCTTTTGTTAAAGTTTCCTGATGGAGCATACTTAGAGTTACCAAATAGTCTTAAGGGTAAAGGTGTATCAATATTGACAGAGGATCCTATCTTTCAAGTATTTTTCGCATGGCGCGATCGCATATACTCCCAATATCGCAAACCATTAATCGGTGGTAGTACAGGTGGTGGTTCTCCCACAAGCATTCAAATCGATTAAGAATCTAAGAATTGGGAGACTAATATCCCATAGCAGAATTTTGAATTCCGGTATTCAAAATACTTATGTAGAAGACGTTTTATCGATTTTGAATTGTCTCCTTATTTAAACCTTACTCTACTAGGAGACTTGATGACGAGGAGCAGAGCAGTCTCCCTCTCACCAAGTCTCCCAGTCTTTTTTTACCCATTCCATATTCCAATTAACATAAAAATACAGATACTATTAAGTTAACGTCGCAATTTTGGTTATGTACAATTAAAATTCACTTAGTATTAAAAATAAATATGTGACTATTAGCATGAATTTGGGACAGCCCCTAGGGTCAGTAATCCAAGGCTCCTTAACAGGAGGATTAGAAGTTAGACTACATCCGGATATCTCAGTGGAAGATATGCGTGTGGGAAAATTTTTGGTAGTACAAGGAATGCGATCGCGTTTCTTTTGTATGCTCACAGATGTGGCTTTAGGGACTGCAAATCAAAGAATAGTTGTTAATCCTCCAAATTGGGAAGATACTTTTTTGCGGGAGATTTTAGCTGGGAGCGGTACTTACGGCACAATTAATTTGGCTCCAATGTTGATGTTTACTCCCGAAAATAATGAGTCTTTTAGTAATCCAACGACTTCTTTTGTACCATCTGCAACTAAATCTGGAACAAAAGGTTTAGCTTCGTTTCAACCCCAGACCAGTACAACTATGGAATTGTTACCAGTTAAAACTATTCCAACTCACTTTAGTCAAGTTTATGATGCTTCAGAAGAAGACTTTAGACGGGTATTTGGTTGGGAAGATGATATACACCGGCGGAATTTTTCTATCGGTAAACCCTTAGATATGGATGTACCGGTATGCATGGATTTAGATCGGTTTGTCGAACGTAGTAATGGTGTTTTTGGTAAGTCTGGTACTGGTAAGTCCTTTTTGACTAGGTTGTTACTAGCAGGAATTATCCGTAAGGGTGCTGGGGTCAATCTCATTTTTGATATGCACTCTGAATATGGATGGCAGGCTGTATGTGAAGGAAAGCAGTACAGTACTGTGAAGGGTTTAAAACAATTATTTCCTAGTAAAGTAGAAGTTTACACTTTAGACCCAGAATCTACCCGTCGTCGCGGAGTACGGGATGCTCAGGAATTATATTTAAGTTACGACCAAATTGAAGTAGAAGATATTCGTTTGTGTAGTCGCGATTTGGGACTCTCGGATGCAAGTTTGGATAACGCAAATATTCTTTACGCTGAGTTTGGTAAATCTTGGATTCTTCAATTGTTAAATATGACAAACGAAGAAATTAAGCTGTTTTGCGAAGAGAAACGGGGACATCAAGGTTCTATTACAGCCCTACAGCGCAAGTTATTACGCATGGATAACCTTAAGTATATGCGCTCAGCTTGTCCACACAACTATGTCAAACAAATTATTCGTTCTTTGGAAGCTGGTAAAAATGTAGTTATCGAATTTGGTTCTCAATCTGATATGCTCTCTTATATGCTGGTGACAAATATGATTACCCGACGCATTCACCATCATTACGTCAGTAAATCAGAACAATTTTTACAAAGTGGTAATCCCAGTGAAAAACCCCATCAACTGGTAATTACCATAGAGGAAGCACACCGCTTTTTAGATCCAGCTATTGTTCAAAGTACTATTTTTGGCACCATTGCCCGGGAGATGCGTAAATATTTCGTTAGCCTCTTGGTAGTAGATCAGCGTCCGTCGGGTATTGATAATGAGGTTATGTCTCAAATTGGTACTCGAGTCACAGCTTTACTCAATGACGAAAAAGACATTGAAGCTATATTTACAGGGGTCTCTGGTGGTAGCAACCTACGTTCGGTATTAGCAAAATTAGACTCCAAGCAGCAAGCATTAATTTTAGGTCATGCTGTCCCCATGCCGGTAGTAGTTAAAACTCGTCCTTATGATGAAAAGTTTTATCAAGAAATTGGCGATCCAGCTTGGGAAGAAAAGTCAGATGAAGAGGTTTTCAGTGCAGCAGAATTAGCAAAAGCAGATTTAGGATTTTAGTCAGTGATTTCAGTTATCACTTATTAGTTATCTATGGCATATCACATCTTACCTATTACCTATTACCCTAATTTATAGGAGTTTTGAGTCCAAAACATAAATGTAATCATTATTTGGGATAAACTGAAACCTTTATTTTATGCTTGCTTGACTTCAGTATATGGGAGTAAACCCCCGAAGGGAGAATTCAAAATTCAGAATTCAAAATTATCAATTCCGTTATTAGAAACCTCACGGGTAAGTTCGGAGATAAGTGTACTCTTTTCTCTTTAGAAAAAAAGAGCAATTAGGGGTGAAATGAACGTCTGTTCTCAACCAGAACTGATATTAAACATAGCCTAAGTTGTTATGCAATTCAAACTTTTGGTATACATTTTGCTTGACATTCAAACAAATTCTGGTAACGTCTTATTTAAATGAGATATTGAACACATCAAGTAATTACTAAAAACTTTAAGTAGCAATGTAATAAACTATACTATGCATTTCTAAATAAATACCACAGTATTTTTAACTGTTTATTATTATTTAACCTTTTTGTTTCCCATATGTGGTGTCGAGTAAATCTAATTTTGTTAAAAGGACGCTATTTATAAATTCTGTCATTCTTATGTATCCTATGTAACCATATGTGTGCTTTACATATCAAGAGTAATTTTTACTAAATCCGATGGAACAAAAATTAAACCAATCTTTCGATAGAGCCAATTTCCATTGGTAATGAAGACAATAGCTAATGCTAAAAGATTACCGACTACAAACCTATCGTCTTCGATTCCTGATACAAAATTATGGTGACATCCACCCATGACAAAACTCAATTAGTTCGGTTATCCGGCTACTTGAAAGCAACAGAAAAACCAGTTTTCACGTCACTATATATATAGTGAATATATAGCGTAGAATAGAAAAAAAGCAAAATATTTTTTGCTAAAAAGACTGTTTTTGTTTATAATGGAAAGTTTTATAGATTGATACTTTACTAGCTGATAATTTTATCGTATTATTTATATATGTAATTAAAACTCGTAATGACTTCGTATTTTTCGTTGCTAATAGCAACAATCGGGCAAAGAATAGAGCAAGAAAACTTGCTTAAACTTGCTTAAACGACAAGAATCATAACAAAAAGAAACTAAAAGATTAAAAATATATAGGATAGGGGAACCAATATCAGGGGCTTACCGTCTTTAAAAGTCTTGGGCACGATTGGGATTCACACTTAGTAGTGACCTTGAGGTAGTGATATTTTCATAAGTTTCCCGATTTCCTTTGCTGTCATAGCTCAACGTGTTTTACGGAGTAGAGGATAACGCACCAATGGCCACTGTTAACATACAAACTGAACCTAGCACTACCAAATTCACGGCTGATATGGTGCGAACCTATCTGCGCGAGATTGGTAGAGTACCACTGCTTAGCCGCGAAGAAGAGATTGTCTATGGTAAGCAAGTGAAATTGATGATGGATTTGACTGAAGCTAAAGAGGCTTTAGCACAGAAAATTCAGCGAGATCCAACCTTAGAAGAGTGGGCTAATGAAGTTAGTCTCTCAGAGACAGAAGTCAAGCAAGCTGTAAATAATGGTAAAAAAGCGAAGCAGAAGATGATTGAGGCGAATTTACGTCTAGTCGTTGCGATCGCGAAAAAATATCAGAAGCGTAATATGGAATTCTTGGATTTAATTCAGGAAGGAACATTAGGCTTAGAAAGAGGTGTAGAGAAATTTGACCCAACTCGTGGTTATAAATTCTCAACCTATGCCTACTGGTGGATTCGTCAAGCCATCACTCGTGCGATCGCGCAGCAAGGACGTACTATTCGTTTACCGATCCACATTACAGAGAAGCTGAATAAAATCAAGAAGATACAGCGAGAATTAGCTCAGAAATTAGGACGTTCCCCAAGTCCAGCAGAAATCGCCAAAGAGCTATCTCTCGAGCCTTCACAAATTCGTGAATATCTCAATATGGCACGTCAACCAGTATCTTTAGATGTCAGAGTCGGGGATAATCAAGATACCGAACTTCAAGAGATGCTTGAAGATGATGGACCATCTCCAGAGCATTACACAACTCAAGAATTTTTGCGCCAGGATTTATATAATCTATTGGCGGAGTTGACACCGCAACAGCGAGAAGTACTAGCACTACGTTTTGGTTTAGAAGATGGTAACGAACTATCTTTAGCAAAAGTCGGCGAACGTTTAAGTTTGAGTAGAGAAAGAGTTCGACAATTAGAACATCAAGCTTTAGCTCATTTGCGTCGTCGTCGAGCCAACGTCAAAGAGTATATGGCTAGTTAATAAGATGGCGGTATAGATTTATCGTTATCTAATCGATTAAGATTTAAATAGATTCATACAAATATCTGACTATTAAACTAATAGTCAGATATTTTACTTTAGGCAGTAAGTATTTAGAACAAGTATTCAACTTGTATCTTGTGGAGGCTATCAGGATTATAGGATACCAGTTATTGAGTTTTACTAAAATTCAATTCCTGGCTGTGCCTTAATACCTTGGTCTTTAAGAGGATGCTTTACCAAAGTCATTTCAGTTACCAAATCAGCTTTTTCAATTAAAGCAGCAGGAGCGCCTCTACCTGTAAGAATAACGTGACTTAGATCCGGTTTGTTTTCCAATCCACTTAAAACAGATTCTACTTTCAGATAATTCATTTTGAGGGCAATATTAATTTCATCAAGTAGCACTAATCTATATTCCGGATTGTGGATATATTCTAACGCCTTATCCCATGCAGCGATCGCTTTTTCAATATCGCGATCGCGGTCTTGGGTTTCCCAAGTAAAACCTTCACCCATAGCATGAAATTCTATTTGGTCTTTCCAAGGACTAAATACTTTTTTTTCAGAAGGTTCCCATGCTCCTTTAATAAACTGAATAATTGCGACTTTATAACCATGACCTAAAGAACGTAAAATCATTCCCAAAGCTGCGGTAGTTTTTCCTTTACCATTACCAGTATTAACAATTATTAATCCTTTTTCCGTACTTGCTTGCGCCATCCGCTTGTCTTGAATCTCTTTTCGACGTTGCATCTTTTGACGATATTGCTCCGAGGTAAGAGATAAATTCTCTACTACATTTGTCTTGCTAGTTGTTTCCAAAGTTTCATTATTCATCATTACTCTAGTATCAAAATTACTATTTATTATTACTAGAATGAACTAAAATAGTCAGTTTAGATTAAGTAAGTTTAAAATTATCAGATTAAAAGTATCACGATATTTAGAAATTATCTCATCGTCACAATAATAGGACTTACACACGTACTGATATATAATTCAGACTCCTTTGTAATACTCCGTAGAATAATGGTTTTATATCATACTTATCTTTTTGGCAATAGTGGTATAATTTTAGACAAAAATATATTTATATTTTACTAATAGTGATAAAATTAAGTGTAATTATACCTTGTTTCAATGCTGCGAAAACAATAGCTATTCAGTTAGAAGCATTAGCAAAACAAGAATGTTCCGAACCTTGGGAAATTATAATTGCTGATAACAATTCCACCGATAACACTGTAGAAATTGTCAAGGAATATCAGCAGCATTTACCTATGATAAATCTTGTTTCTGCTAATTCAATGCAAGGGGCAGGTTATGCTCGTAATGTTGCTGCTAAGGCTGCAAAAGGCGAAGCATTAGCTTTTTGCGATGCTGACGATGAAGTTGATAAAGGATGGGTATCGGCGATGATACGATCGCTTTCGGAGCATGACTTTGTCGTTGGAAGTAATGAATATTCTCAGCTCAACGAAGCTTGGGCGATTGAATCTTGTAAATATAGAGAGATAAACGGCGTGAAGGATTTTCCGTATTATCCCTATGCTGCTACTAATAATCTCGGTATAAAGCGTTCAATTCACAATGCAGTAGGTGGTTTTGACAACCAAATGCTTTTACTTGAAGATGTAGACTACTGCTGGAGAGTACAACAAACAGGTGTAAAATTAGAAAATGCACCAGATGCACTCGTACATATCCGTTTACGTGATAACATTGCAGATATGTATCGACGTTATCGCAAGCTGGCTTGCTATGATATTGTCTTACATCGAAAGCATCAACAATTAGGAATGCCTAAGTTGATAAAATGGCAAGACTTTATCAAAGATATGTTGATGCTTTGTGCTAAATTTTTGGTAAAAGTCCGTAGTAAAGAAAATTTTGCTCGCTGGCTAATAGATTTTGCTTGGTTTCATGGGCATTTGCAAGGATGTATAAAATATAAATATTTACCCGTGTAAGCCATGTAGGGTAGAAATAGTCAAATAGATTTAAATTAACTTGCGATAAATTTAACAGACACAACACTCCCTTCCAACTCATTCTTTACCAATAAGGAGCTAGAAGGGAGTACATTAATTTTTTTGTCCAAATTCCAAAACATTAGACATCTCCAGAAATTTAACGTCTCTATACCTTCTCTGGAAATGTCTAGTAAAGTAATAATACCATACGGCGGAAGTCGGTAGAGCATTTATTCTATTTTCCTTTACCCTTTCCCCCTCATCCGAGGTTATGAATGGTTTAATTATTTATGCCATGCTTTCTTTTATGACTCGCTGATGTGATGATGCAGCCTGTAACTCTTCTACAGCATCCCATGCCGCAGCACATTCTTTAGAAGAATCGCCTTTTTGGGCACAAATAGCGCGAGCATCTTCCCGTGCAGCTTCAATCCGATCCTCAAGAAATATATCTTTGGGTTTCTCAACAAAGTCACTCTTATTGAGAATATCGCTAATTGAAATAATGCCCAGCAAGCCACCTTTAATCACCGGTGCGCGACGGATGCGAGCATTAGCAAATAATCGTGCTACATACTCCACACCCAGTTCGGGATTAACCACAATACAAGGTTTGGTCATAATTTCATAGATCCGCATTTGTTTGGGGTCTTTACCGTAGGCAGCAACCTTGTAGACTATATCGGTCTCAGTTACCATACCGTAGGGGTCATCTTCTGTACGGGGTTCCACAACTAGAGCCCGTAATTTCTTATCTTTCATCAGTTTTACAGCTTCTGCAATAGTTGCCGAACCAGAAATGGTGACAACCTCTTTAGTCATGATTTCTTCAGCTTTCATCATAATAAGGAGAGGTAGTAAAAATAGTTGTAGGAATTATGTAGATTTAACTAATTATGTTTTAGCTTAGCGATCGCAACTCTTGCAACTCTCACAAAATTGAGTGCTAGAAAACCAACTTAATCTTCATATATTCTGGCTTCTAGAGCATCAGGAAACTCTTCACAATAAAGCTCAAAATTGCTTTTTGGCTTTTCGACAAAATCACTTTTTCTCAAAATATCTGTAAGTGATATTACCCCTAGCAATTTCCCTTTAATCACAGGAGCGCGGCGAATACGAGTATTTGCAAACAATCTTGCTACATACTCCACACCCAGTTCGGGATTAACCACAATACAAGGTTTGGTCATAATTTCATAGATCCGCATTTGTTTGGGGTCTTTACCGTATGCAGCAACTTTGTAAATAATATCGGTTTCAGTCACCATTCCATAGGGATCATCTTCCGACCGAGTTTCCACAACCAAAGCACGGAGTCCTTTATCTTTCATTAGTTTGACAGCTTCTGCAACAGTTGCTGAACCAGAAATGCTAACAACATCTTTAGTCATGATTTCTTCAGCTTTCATCATGTTTTTATACCCTTTGAATGAAGAATTATTGTGTTTGATTTTGTTTAATTTGAATAGACCTAAAACTCTATGAGAGATAAATTAGGGAGCAACTTTTTCAGGCGATCGCCTCCTCTTTTCCCTTTGGAGAGGCTACGGAGCAGCCAATATCTACAGAGGGGACTAAGATTAAGCTATCATCGCTTATCTTCGAGAAATTGGGTGCTACCTCACCTCCGGAAATATCTGTCTCCTCTCCACTCTCTAAAGATTCATTCCAACAAAAGGAGATACCAGGTGCATAAGCTTCAACGATACTCCCATCCAGAGAGCGCATTATCATCAAATAATCACAAATAGGGCATTCAGTCCGGATAATTTCTCCACCAAAATGCTGAGTGTGGGCTGATTGCTCATCATTTACAAAGTGACGAGTTGCTGAACTACCACAATTCGGACATCGGATTACTTGCGTTCTCTGCATGGTAAATTCCTCTTTTAATAATCCCTAAAGTAGTTTGGTCACGATTGTGTTGAATTTCTCATAGGGAGCTATTCCAACAATCGTTTCTATACAGCTTCCATCTTTATAAATCATTACAGAAGGGATACTGCGAATACCTAATTTTTTTGCCAGACCAGGGTTTTCATCAAGGTCTACCTTCACTACCTTCACGCGATCCTCATGCTCTTGAGCTAATTGATCCATTAGAGGAGCAACCATCTTACAAGGACCGCACCAAGTCGCAGTGAAGTCAAAGACAAACACACCATCGCTGGTTGAAAGTGTATCGAAATCTTCTTCTTTGATATATTCAACTGTTTTCATTTGATATTCCTGTTCCTGAATTTATGTTTTATGTAGATTGCGGCTTTGTTGTGATTTACAAGCTAAGAGCTAATGCATCTTAGACACAAAAGTTCTGACACAAATTAGTATAAGGCTTCTTCTTGATGAGTTTGAATTTTGCAATCCGACATAGGGATAGCAACACAAGTAAGCACAAATTTCCCATCCAGTTGGTCTTGGTCAAGAAATGCTTGCTCCGATTGGTCTACTTCACCGGAAAGAATTTTTCCAGCACAGGTAGAGCACGAACCCGAACGACAAGAAATTGGCAGATCGATATCTTCTTCCTCCGCAGCATCAAAAATATATTGGTCATCTGCTACTTCAATGGTTTTCTCAAGTCCTTGTTCGTTGATTAATGTGACTTTATATGTTGCCATTTGCTCCTCTAATAGATAAATGTAAATTTGTGTTTTAAATTTGTTTTAAATTTGTTTTAAATTTGTTTTGAATTTCTTATAACTTATCCACGGATAATGTATTTACGTTGCGACCTTAGAAAGGATAAGCACACTAAGGCTTTACAGAGCAACGACGTTAGTTAATACAAACCATTGGAAATTTATAATGAGTGCGAATCATATGTGCTTTAACCTAATGATTTTGACTTGATAATTTTGAATTTTTGTCACCTGATGTACTATATCTTCATAGACGAGTAAACAAGCAGAACAATGACGGCTAATAACCCAAAAGATAATTATCTATGGGAAAAACTTAACAAAGCAAGATTTGCTAAAGCTGCCAGAGGTGGCTATGCTGGCTATGGTTCCCCCGCTTTTGGACAGAAATCTGTCAATGGTGAACTGGTGGATAACCCCCAGGAGAAACAGATTATTGAACTAATTCGCCGCCATCACAAGTCAGGTAAATCTCTGCCTCAAATTGCTGAATGGCTAAACCAACAGGGTTACAAGACTAAACGAGGAAAACAGTGGCAACCTGTTTCAGTCAAACGGGTTTTGGATAGACTCTATGGCAAAAAAGAAAGAATCTCCGGTATGGATGACGATTAAAATTCATTTGTAAACCCAGTTAAAAATCAAAATCTTAAATACTTTCTTTTTTCTCTAAAACAACCCGATAATGTTTTGTAAGCTGTAAATGATTGATTTTAATTATTCATCTTCTGATTACCTTTATAGGCTAAAATCATTGCCAAATAAACTTTGTATCCAATTATCCTTTACATCCCTCGGATTATACAAATTTTTATATAAAAAAATATATATGTGTGAAAAAAAATTTACAAAAGTTTATATAGGCAAAAACAAACACTACTTATTTACCAAGCTTGTAAACTATGCAAATTGATGACTCATTGTTTGGTATGCCCTGCCTAGAGGATGCTATTGATAAAAAACCACTAGTTGTTTCACCGGATACTCCCTTGGCTGATGTTGTCACCTTAATGAGTCAAATGCGGGGTAACAGTTGCTTTGTACCTGGTGTAGATGCAACATCGAAAAGAGATTCTATGCACAGTGCCCGCTCCAGCTGTGTTTTAATTATGCATTCAACAGAAATACTCGGTATTTTTACAGAACGAGATATTGTAAAAATGACCGCAGCAGGCACAGATTTTACAACAGTGACAATTGCAGAAGTCATGGCACATCCAGTAATTACCCTATCAGAAGAATCATTTCAGGACATCTTTGCAGCTCTATTTTTATTTCGACGCTATCAGATTCGACATTTAGTGATCGTAAATGAATACAAGCAAATGGTAGGAGTTGTTACCCCAGAGAGTATTCGTCAGGTCTTACGTCCTAGTAACTTATTGAAAATGCGACGTGTATCGGAAGTGATGAGTACCCAAGTGATTCATGCACCACCAACAGCTTCCGTACTTAGTTTGGCAGAAATGATGGCAACCAACCGAGTTAGTTGTATCGTAATTGTAAAAGTTGATACTTTTAAGGATATTTTATCTGCTTTTAAGCCCGTGGGTATTATTACAGAACGAGATATTGTCCAATATCAAGCCTTGGGGTTGAATTTGGGTGAAACTGAAGCGAAAGTCGTGATGAGCACCCCTTTATTTTTACTCGAACCCAAGGATTCCTTATGGTTTGCTCATCAAGAAATGCAACAGCGCCATGTACAGAGGTTAGTGGTATCTTGGGATTGGGGGGCAAAACTGGGTATAGTGACTCAAAGTAGTTTGTTGCGAATATTTGATCCTCTGGAAATGTATGGAGTTGTAGAAACGTTGCAGCAAAACATTGTTCAATTAGAAAATGAGAAAGCCGAATATTTCAATCAGCAAAATACTAGAGATCAAGTTTCCACAAAAGAAGATGTCGTCCCTGGTGAAAACTTAGATAGTTTGCTTTCGAGCATTCAAAATCGGATCGAACATTTGCGAGATAATCCCGATCTATCAATAGATATAAGACAAGTATATTTGAACTCTGCGTTAATAGATATCCAAAAAATTTGTAATCTCAACTATCCTACTATCACAAGTTGATATAGTAGACATTTACAGCATTCATAATGTAGAGACGTTAAATTTAAACTCTCTACGTGGGTTCAAGAAAAGCAAGTATTAATTTCTAGAGATATCTAATTCCGATCGCACCTACAACACTAACCATTGTTTAATTTTTTATTTGAGCTTTCCTAGAAAGTGACCAGATAAGAATAGAACTACCTTTGGGACTACCTGCACTGACAAGATTGTTACCATCAGGACTAAAGGTAAGGGAGTAGGTATGATGGGGAGAAGATAAACTATTGATTTTCTTCGCTGTAACAATATTCCAAATTTGAATGCTATTGGAAAAACCACCCACAGCAAGAGTTTGATTATTAGAACTAAAAGAAACTGCGTGGGGTCGAGTCATGTTGACATCAAAATCATTGAGGATTTTCCCGGTATCTAAACGCCAAATTCTCACTTTACCTTCAGAATAAACATTACCATCACTATCAGGGATGAAATAACCAGCAAGTAGTTTACCGTCAGGACTAATAGCTAAGGAATTTACTCCACCCACAGCACCAGCATCTAAACTAATAATTAATTTTCCAGTATTAATATTCCATAATTTGATTTGTTTATCTCCAAAGCTTCTACTTGCGATGATTCGACGCTGGTTATTTACAGCAACGGAGACAACATTACCCGAATGTGCGTCAATGGAACGGAGTAATTTACCGTTGAGAGACCAAAGTTTGACTTTACCTCCCCTATCTCCAGTTACAATTAGCTTTCCATCGGGACTAAAGGTAACTGAATAAACTGGTTTATTATTTCTTATAGTTAATAGTAGATTTCCCTTTGCTCCCCAAAGTTTGATTGTGCCATCAACACTACCGCTCCCAATCATTTTACTATCAGGACTAATAGCTACTGACTGTACCCAATTGGAATGTCCGGGTATAGTATAAAGTAGCTTTTTTGTCTGTGCTGACCAAAACTTGAGTTTTCCTGAATCATCACCACTTACCATCAATTTACCATCAGGGCTAACAGCTACAGAGCGAGATATCATGGATGAATTTTTATCTACAGTAACTACCTCAGATGTATCCATAACAGGGTTTTGTGATAAATCAGGTTGGGCAGTGGTGATTTTTTCACCTTGAATTGCCACAAGGGCAAAAATGCTGACTGAAATTATCCTAAATATCAGCTGAGAGGATAGCTTTATCATAAGTCTTTATAGATAAACCACAATAACATTTTGTTCTACTTAGTTTATATAAAAGCAATATATCTACGTAAATACAAGTAGTGCAAGATTTGAGCGTCCCACAAGGGGAATTCAAAATTCCGGCATACCCTGCGGGAACACCTCTGGTGAACAAAATTCAAAATTTCGGAATTGGGTAAACCCCTAGCAATACATGAAACTAACACATTTTCTAAACTTCAGGACTTACGCAACGAAGATTTATCATTGCGACCGAAACCTAGTGTAGGGAAGCAATCGCACAATCTTTGCGATTACGTCGCTATCGCTCGTAATGACGGAACTACGTTACTTTTGCGTAAGTCCTAAACTTGTATGAAACTCTTCTTATGTAAGAATTTTAGAATGTGTTTCTTGAAAGTTAAGAAATAGCGCGATACTCCTAAAAAGGTGACAGTGGAAACATCGCACAAAATTACT
>JBCCDM010000141.1:0-13956 GCA_039030795.1 Cyanobacteria bacterium P01_A01_bin.84 | reverse complement strand
TTTTTATAAAAAATAAAATTATTTAGTAGTTTTTACTTTTAATAATGTTAGTTGTTAAAACAATATAAATATTAGGAAACTATAGTATAAAGCTTGCATAAATTTTGAGTAAATTTTGATTTTATTAATTGGTTTT
Source organism: Cyanobacteria bacterium P01_A01_bin.84 (assembly GCA_039030795.1). Lineage (GTDB taxonomy): Bacteria > Cyanobacteriota > Cyanobacteriia > Cyanobacteriales > Nostocaceae > JBCCDM01. Next base: position 13,820 of record JBCCDM010000141.1, on the reverse strand, counting down.
TGGCTAATTACTCAGTGTCAATCGATACAATGATAGCAGTGCTATACCAGTAGTATAAAGTACTTATAATGGCTATTACCTTAAAGCAAATACGAAACCAAATATTAAAAAATATTTATGAAGTTGGGTTTGTAAAAAATCCAGCAGAAGAAATTTACCAAGCAGCCCTGAGACAGCACTTTTCTTATCTACCTCAACTTTCGGTTACAGATCAAGAAATAGTAGAAAAGATTAATCAAGAGGGTGTAGCGATCAGTTCGTTAACAGATTTGTTGATTCCTCAAAGCGAGCAATTATTAGAAGCAGCATTAGGAATCATGCCAGATATTCCTAATTCTTTAAAGGAAGAAAATCGGGAGTATGTTGTTCACGCAACTTCTCAACAAATAATGTCATACCCAGAAATATTTTTATGGGGTTTGGAAGAGCGATTGCTCAATATTGTAGAAACCTACTTAGGTTTACCTGTTGCTTATCACGGTGCTTACTTTCGCCGAGATATTGCTAATCAGGTAGAATATAAATCTCGTCTCTGGCACATAGATGTAGAGGACCGAAAGATATTAAAAGTAATTATTTATCTTCATGATATTGATGAAAAAAGTGGTCCATTTGAATATCTTTCACGAGATGTAACTACTAAAGCTGTTAGGTCTTTGAAGTATAAACATGGTTATATTCAAGATGAGACAATGCAGAGAATCGTATCATCCGATTGTTATAAGCCATGTTTGGGAGTGCGAGGAACAGTAATATTGGCAGCGACTAGTAATATCTTTCATCGTGGTAAATTACCTGAGACTAATGACAGATTTGCAATTTTTTATGATTACACATCTCGGTCTCCCAAAATGCCTTTTTACTGTAAATCTTCATTAGACAATGAAGATTTAATAGCTTTGTCTCATAGATTTTCTCCCAAACAGAAGCAATGTGTATTTTGGCGCTCTTAGTATCGGTACTCTTAGTATTGTTACTTTTAGTTAAGGAGTACAAGAATTCGTCTAGAAGTAGAATTCTCCAGAACCGAAATTGTGGAAATCTAATAATTTAGACCAGTCAATTATTAACCAAGAATTTGTTGCCAAGTATCGGATAAAATGACTGTAGATTGGATATATTTCAATGTGGAATCATAGCAACTTTAATAACTTTCCTATGCAGCATATCTTGAAAAACTTGCTGCAACTGTGTAAGTGGTTGTTTTTCACTGACTAACAATTCCAAAGGTATACGGCGACTAGCGATGAGGGAAAGAGCATCTCCGACATAATTGGGAGTATTATGAAATACACCCTTAAGAGTCAATTCGCTATAATGCAGTATTTCTGTACTAATATTAATCCTAGTATCTCGCGGACAGCCCCCGAATAAATTGACAGTAGCACCAGGGCGAGCGCAAGATATAGCTGTTTCCCAAACACTAGGAACACCTGTTGCCTCAATTACTACATCTGCGCCATAACTTGCGGTTAGTTCTTTAACTAAGATAGGAATATTTTCTATTTGATGATAGTTAAATATTTTAGTTGCACCTAGTCTTTTACCAATTTCTAATCTGCTATTACTTCCACCAAAAAGTAATACTTCTGCTGACAGGTCACAAGCTAGTTTGGCAACAAACATTAACCCAATTGCCCCATCTCCTAAAACAACAACCTTATTACCGGGTTTGACGTTAGAACGAGCAACTCCATGGAGGACGCAAGCTAAAGGTTCCGTCATTGCCGCCAATTCTAAAGGTAAATTATCAGGGATGGGCAACATATTATGTTTAACAATTGCAGCAGGAATTTTTAGGTATTGAGCAAAGGTGCCGTTATTCCAAGTTAAATTAGGACACAAAGAAAACTCTTGACCTTGGCAAAAGAAACATTTCATACAGGGTGCAGAATTATTTGCAACAACCTGCATACCTACTTGCCAATCTGAAACACCTTTTCCTAGGGCTACAATTTTACCAGCAGCCTCATGACCAAATAAAGTTGGCGGTGTCAGCATCCGTGCATGACCTCCACGTCGCCATACTTTTAAATCAGTACCGCAAGTAGTGGCTGCCCCGACTTCAATTACAACTTCTCCTTCTCTTGGAGTAGGATCTACTACGTTTTCTAAGCGTAAATCCTCTTGACCGTAAAGTATTGCTGCTAACACAATTATTAGTTGTTAATTACTGTTCCATATAGCTAGCTATTACCAATTACTAACTATCACTCATTACCCATAATCGACATAATATTACGCCCCACCTAATTTTATCAGGCGGGGCGTAATGCTTATTAATTTATTAAACTAGGAATCATCAGAGCCTATAGACCAACAACTCGCTTGACAAGTCCTGACTTCTTTGCAGCTTCTAAGTTAGGCAAGCTACTTACCTTCAAAGAAGGAACCTCTTGCCAACAAGTTTTGCAAAACCAGTAAACTTCACCCTGGCGAAAATGGCGTAAGAGAGAACCACCACAACACGGACAGTTATTTCCTCTCATGCTCATACTGATATCCTCCTTAAATCTGAAATAACAAAGCTTCTTAATTAAAGATTGCTCTCTAGAAAAAGAAAATGAATTAGTATCTAATTTTTGCCGCGTGAAGATGTCCGTTCGACTGAAGACGTTGCTTAACTAATTTTCTATAAACTTCTTCGTACCCATCTACCATTTGAGAGACGCTGAATGTATTTTCCACATACTTTCGACAATCATGACGGCTTAGTTCTAAGGTTTTGGATACCATTTGTGCCATTTCATCATAACTTTGGCAAACAAATCCTGTAACTCCATGGTCAATTACTTCAGGTACAGAACCCAAATTCATTCCAATTACAGGGGTACCAGATGCCATGGATTCAATCATTACTAATCCAAAAGGCTCCCGCCAAGTTATTGGGAAAAGAGTCGCTGATGCCTTACCCATTAACTCAGCCTTCTCGGCGTTACTAACTTCACCAAAAAACTCTATTTGCTTACCATCAATGTGGGGAGCGACTTCTGATTCAAAGAATTTCACGTCTACTTCATCTATTTTACCCGCCATCTTTAAGTTACAACCGGTTTTTTTGGCAATGGCGATCGCGTGATGGGGTCCTTTTTCCGGGGAGAAACGTCCCAAAAATGCCAAATAAGGTTGTTCTGATGCTTCTGGATAAAAGTGATAGTCTCCTATATCGATACCATTGTAAACAGTACCAACATAGTTCAGATCCACCATCCTTTGAGCATTACTAATGCTCACATAGGGTTGTTGTTTGTGGTAGCTACAAGCTGTAGTGGTATCTGGGGTGAAACTTCCGTGTAAGGTATGAACTGTAGGTGTTGATATTAGACCTGCCATTGGCAATGCCATCATTCCTATATGGGAATGTATAAGATCAAATTCACCCGCTCTTTGACATACCTGGCTAAGTTCCAGCATTTCGTATAGGTCGTAGTCATTGACATTTGGGTCTAAACGTAATGCGCGAGGATAAATAGCCTCTAATTTTGCCAAAGTTTGTGAGTCGCCAGAAGCAAATAAAGTTACTTCATGTCCTCTACGAACTAATTCGTCGGTTAATCGACTCACTACAAGTTCTATCCCACCATAAGTTGGGGGTGGAACTCTTTCCCTTAACGGGGCTACCTGAGCAATTTTCATAAGCTGTTTTACTTCAGTCTGTTAAAAAAATCCTAATAAATATAGGATTTATGATCTGTCTTTAATTGTTATCTGAATTGAAAACGAGTATAAATACTCATTTGTTTACATTTTAGTTGAACGAAATTAAATTTGCCTAATTTTGAGTTTAACTAGATGTAAACAATGTTGCTCAAAACTTAATGTATGTAAACTTTTCGTTAAGCAACTACATTGTCAGGTTATACGGGGTGGTAATTTTGTTACATCTATCTCAAGGATAGTAGAAAATGCTACTTTTTTTATTATTTAGTAGCCTGGTATACAGATTCCCATGTCAAGAGGAACCTACGGAATATGGATATATTCAAAAGTTATTTATATGTCAGTTATTAGTTATTAATCGTGATGATGAAGGATAATTTAAACATATTATATTTGTCAAATATATTATTTAATCTAATATGTTTTTTTTTGAAAAGCTATTTAGTTAACAAAGCATAAGCTATGGGGCTTGTACAAAGGCAACGAGAAATATAATATTTCACAGGTTGGGAATCCACTGCTATCAACCCCAATTTCTTGCAAGCTTAAGTCTCTCAAACTTGAGCAAATTAATTGTTAAGAAAATTCTCCAGTAGGTTAACGTATTTTCATCCCCGGAATAAATTCACGGGTGCGAATCGTTCGCTAGAAACCAATACTAGAAATAGTTTGGGGGATTAGCGGCAAGGAGCCGGATGAGCGGAAACTCTCACGTCCGGTTTTGAAGCCGAGTATGGGGGGCGACCTCCATGCTTAGGTTAACGGTTCTTAGGATTATTTCTCATAAAAACACTGACTACAGTCAAATATGAAAATCGCTACTTGGAATGTCAACTCTGTTCGTACTCGTCTAGAGCAGGTAATAAATTGGTTAAATGATAATTCTATTGATGTTCTTTGCTTGCAAGAAACGAAGGTTGTAGATAAGGACTTTCCTCGCTCAAGTTTTGAAGAATTAAATTATCATGTCTATTGTTATGGTCAAAAATCTTATAACGGTGTAGCAATAATTAGTCGTCAGCCACTTCAAGAATTGAAAACTGGTTTCAGTTGCGTTTTATCAGATATAGATACCCAGTGGGATGAGCAGAAACGAGCGATCGCTGGAACAATTAATGATATAAGAGTAATTAATCTCTATGTACCGAATGGGTCGGCAATAGGCAGCGAGAAATATGAATATAAGTTAGGCTGGTTAAAAGTACTGCAAGATTATTTGCGTCAAAACTTGTACTCCAATTCAGCGATCTGTGTGTGTGGAGATTTTAATATTGCCTTGGAAGATAAAGATATTCATGATGATGTCAATTCAGAAAATCACATCATGTCATCAGAGTTAGAACGTCAGATTTTACGGGATATTCTGTCCTTAGGATTTAAAGATGCTTTTCGTAAATTCATAACAGAAAGTGGACATTATAGTTGGTGGGATTATCGAGCAGCGTCATTCCGTCGTAATAGAGGGTGGAGAATAGATCATCTTTACCTGACTCCCCAATTATACGAACGGGCTCAAAGCTGCATAATTGATACAGTTCCTAGAAAATTGACAAAACCCAGCGACCATGCACCTGTTATTTTAGAACTTTAGTACTGCAAAGCGTTAAGACTTCCATAAAATAAAATAACTCATCCGGTGCGTTTATCCTTATGTAGGAGAAAAGAGTAAACAGTAAGGCTTAGCTATAAATTTAGTTTATAAATAGGAGAATTTATTTCTTGGTATTACCCTCAAGAGCCAACTATTTCTATCTTTCTTTACCCCTTATCTTTAACCTAAAGTAGTTAATAGTTGGTTTATTTCTGCCCACATTGTATCAACAAGCAGTATTTAGTGGAAAAAATCAAAAATAGAGAAATGGGAAAATTTTTAGGAAAGGTGACATAAACCACGGGAAGGTAAATAATTAGTAATTGAATTAGTAATTCAATTACTAATTAAATTATTCATCGGTCGTAGCCTACAATAACTGCGATCGCTCAAGGGGACAGTTACTCTACAAGACTTTTCCAAGGACTGGTAATTTCTGATTATCAAGCAGAACCAAGAGGAAGATAAGACTTGCTACTGTCAAGGTCTGGCTAAATCATTCATTATCGATCATTCAAAACTATTCCCAATTCCCCATTCAAAAAGGACTATGTATTTAGTAACAGGTGCAACAGGAGATATTGGACGACGTGTAGTCAGACTTTTGAGAGAGCGAGAAATGTCTGTGAGAGCATTCGTCCGTCTCAGTTCTCATTATGCTGAACTAGAACATCGAAATGCAGAAATATTCATTGGTGATTTGCGATCGCATAGAGACATTCAGAAAGCTTGTCAAGGAGTAAACTATATCATTAGCGCCCATGCTTCTGGTGGTGATGCTTTGTCGATTGATTATCGCGCTAACATTGAGCTAATCGATCAAGCGAAATCAAATGGAGTACAGCACTTCATTTTTATTTCAGTCTTAGGTGCAGACCGAGACTATGAAGACGCTCCCATATTTAAAGCTAAACGAGCAGTCGAAAAATATTTACAAAACTCTGGCATTAACTACACTATATTACGTCCAGCAGGTTTATCATCTAAGTTACTAAGTTTAGCAGAGAGCTTCCAACAAAACGGAATTTATTTGTTGATTGGCAATCCCAAAAACCGCACCTCAATTATTAGTACAGATGACTTAGCAAAAATTATCGTGGATAGTATATTTTTAGAGGCAACTTATAAGCGTATTTTACCAGTGGGAGGTCCAGAAGTATTAACTCGTGAAGATATCCCTAAAATAATGGGTAAAATTTTTAACAAAGAACCTATTTTAATCAATCCATCTCTATTCTTAGTTGATGGAGTCCGCAATGTTTTAGGATTATTTAGCCCAGCACAACAAAAAGCCTTGGGTACTTTCCGTACTTTATTAGCTAACGAATTTTTCTGTACAACTGAAGAAGTTACTCAGTTAGAAACAATATTTGGTTTTAAATTAGAAACTTTAGAAAACTTCTTACGCCGTCACTTGTCTGTATAGATGACTTTTGTGGTGCTAACCTTGGAATTTCAGCATACCCGACCCTATTACATATTGAGGGTTGAGAGTTGAAGTTGGAAAGCGGCTTTGCTGTTGTCCAAGAGTTGAAAGGCTAAAATTCAACAGCTAAAAGCCAAAAACTAATTCTCATTAAACCTCAATTACCAGTTACCAATTACTAATTATCAATTAAGTAGGAAGGTGTAATTATTTATAATTTATGATTTATTTTATCAAGCATGAAACTCTTTGACAGCATGGGTTACACTACGCTAACCCATGCTACATTTAATTCAACCCACTTACTTATTAATTACCACTTATCAACTACCAATTACCTGTAAGAAAAATTATATTTTAAATTCAGTATGAAATCTTCCATTGTTGCCAACGGAGTACAAGCTCGTCAAACCAGACAGAAATTTGCAAAACCAGAAGACCAGCTATCTTACGAATTAGGTAAAGCAGTACAGGAGTTACCACCACTTTATACAAGAGCTCTTGCAGGAACTATTAGCATCATTATATTTGGTGCGATCGCTTGGGCAAATTTCTCTAAAATTGATGAAGTCGCAACAGCACCAGGGGAGTTAATAGCTTCAACACAAGTTCGTCCCATAACTTCTATTGGTGAAGGAAGTATTGTAAAAGTTGAAGTTAAGGAAGGGGATATTGTTGATAAAGACCAGGTTTTAATTAAGCGCGACCCCGATATAAAAGAAACAGAAGTACTGCGCTTAGCTAAAAGCGCCAAACTGATTCGGGAAGACTTAGCACGTCTGCAAGCCGAACGTCGGGGTGAAAAGCTTGCTGGAACTACTTTACAAAACGAATTATTAAAATCTCGTCTACAAGATTATCAATCTCAACAAGCAGCAGCAGAAGCAGAAGCAAATCGTCAACAAGCAATCCTTAAACAAGCTCAAGTTCGTTTGAAACGCTTACAAGAAAACTTTAATAACGCCAAAATCAGCTTAAAGGATGCCAAAGTTAGCTATGCTAACTCCCAAGACATACGCCAAAAAATTGGAGAATCTAAGAAGATTGCAATTCAAAGGGAAGAAAGTTTACGCACTTTATTTTCTGATGGTGCTTTCCCTCGCTTAGACTATCTCGAAGCTCAGGAAAGACTGAATCGTGCGAAAACAGAAATTACCAGAGCTAATGACCAAATTGTTAACGCCAAAAACCGTATTACCCAAGCCCAAGATAGAGTAACATCTTTAGAAAAAGATAGCGCAGCTCAAGCCCAAGAAATTCTCCAAGCAAAACAAGCATACGAAGCTGCTAAAAATCAAGTACAACGTCTGAGTTCCCAGCGTCGAAGCGAGATATTGACCGAAATTAACAAGCGCAAAGAAGAACTGACTAATATCATTGGTCAACTAGAATTAGCCAGAAAAAGACAGAATTCTGAAACCGTGAAAGCACCAGTTGCAGGCACCATATACAGCATCAAAGCAACAAAAGGTCCAGTCCAATCTGGAGAAGAATTACTTTCCATCTTGCCAGAAGGAGAACAACTATTTCTGCAAGTTAAAGTCCTCAACCGCGATATCGGCTTTATTCAAAAAGGAATGAAAGCCAAAGTTAAGTTAGCAACTTTCCCTTTCCAAGAATTCGGGACTATAAATGGTGAAGTTGTAGAAATTAGTCCTAATGCAATTGTAGACAGAGATTTAGGCTTAGTTTTCCCCACTCGAATCAAACTTAACAAACACTCCATTATGGTACGAGGACAAGAAGTCGCTTTTACTCCCGGAATGACAGCAAATGGTGAGATAGTAACTCGTAAAAAGTCAATTTTAACTTTTCTTGTTGAACCCATCACTCGTAGATTCAGCGAAGCTTTTTCTGTAAGGTAATTTTATAACCCAATATGGTTCAGTAAAGAAAAATGTAGGTTGGGTTGAGCGATAGCGTAACCCAACACTCGGGATTGATGATGTTAGTTCACGTTCCTTAAACGTCACTTACTAGAATGGGGGGACTCGTTTCCGTACATCCGAAGGATTCATCCCCACAACATAGTGACTCCCCAACCTACGCTATTTACCCCCCTTAATTTCCAAATACTTGTGTAAATACTCCGTTGTAATACCGTGTAACATCAAATCTTTAGCAGCTTGAAAAGGACTATTTGGTGCTAGGGGATGACGGTTGGTAATTACATGATTCCAGTTATAGTCACCTGTGATGGTGCTGATGTAAACACCAAAGTTTTCATCAAACTGTAATGATAAAACTGCTCTTGCAAATTCATCACTAGTTAAAAATAAAGAGTAAAAAACTTTAAATAATTCGATTGCTGATTCTAAATCCAGAATTTGTAGAAAAGAACGATGGGTAAAATTCCCACATGAGCGATCGCGAACATCAATGTCTATCTCTATGGGTTTAATGCTGCTGTAGTCGATTCCTCTTGATTTTACTTTTTCTAACCAGTCGGGATATTTTTGTTTTGCATTATTGTAGTCGAAGACAAAGTTATAAAGAATTAAATCATGTTCTAAAAAAGCGTTTTTAGCTAAATCATCCACACTTTGGGGGTACAATTGGGATTTTTCTATACTGGGGTCTGGACCATTATCTATAAGAAAATTAATAATGTTAGAACCAATACATATATGACGCACAATTAAATAGGAAGCTTGGGGTGAGACAAAATGCTTTAGGAAAAAAGCTGCAAGATGATGCATCAAACCATAAGCGTTAAACTGAAACGGCAGCAAACGCTTTAATGTCATAATTAATGCCAGCAGTATATTCGCTAAAATCTTAATTGGAATTAGTAAATAGTTGCGAGTTGGACTTTGCAAGTCCTCAACCATGTAAGCTTTTGCTATAGAATCAACAGGAATCGCATCATCTAAATAAAGAATGTCCCAGGTGTTAGGATTTTTTCTATTGTATTCTCCTATATATTTTTCTCTTAATTGAGACGTGGTGTTATTTTCTATCCTTGGAGAATCTTTTTGAGAATCATGAATATTTAACATTATTGAATCTCCTCTAATTGCAACCGATATAAGCGAGCAGTTACTTTAGCTGTTTTAACTATGGATTGAGCTATTTGGACACTCATCCATTCAGCATTAATAATTGACTCCAGTTTGCCGATGTGAGATTCATCATTTGCGCCATGATAAGCTAAAAATGATACTTGTTCTTTTTGTAAGTTAAGGGTTTCTTGAATTAAAGTAGCCCATCTTCCCGCTAACTGGTTTCCCAAACCTTCAATAATAAATATACTGCCAATTAAATCAAAGGGATTCTCCTTAGATGCTTGATGAAATATAAATGCAGATAATGCTTCTGAACCAATATTTTTATCTGCTGTCACAATATCTTCTAATGTTCCTCCCACAGAAACATAGTTTCTCTCTAGCATCTGATAATCCCGATGTTCGTCCTGTGCGTGACCAATAAAGATAGAACGCAGGTTAAAATCAATCATATTGGAAGCTGCACGTGCTATCCAACGGGCACCTTCTACGACTTGGGGACGTAGATTTTGTAACAACTCTTGATAATCTTCTAAAGTAAATTCACCCCGATGTAATCTACGAATAATCGGAACTGAACGCAATTCCCGCTCAAATTCCAGCCAAAGCTCGGTTAATTGACGTAATAAATCGGCTGCAACTGAGTTATTTGATTCTGCTTGAATAGTATTTATGGGGAAAGAACTTATAAGTAAAGAATTGGAGGGGAAAGATATTGGAGGATTACTTACAATCTGAGAATCATCTTCTGTAGATTCTTTTTCAATAGAAATTCCTGTTTTTACTACATCACCAGCCCCACCAGTCTCAACTACACTTAACAACATATAAGCAGTTGTAAAGCGTCCGCTTTCTGGAACAAAGCAAAATATTTTTTCACCAGCTTGTAATTTACCAGAATTAAATAATTCTTCTAACATTAGATATATAGAAGCACAACCTGTATTACCCCTCGTGTAAAGGTTAGTAAACCATTTGTGTTCCGGAATCATACACCCAGCTTTTTCTAAAAGATCCACTATCTTGCTACGAAAGAAGTGAGAAGAATAGTGACACAATAACCAGTCAATTTCTTGGGGATGAACTTTCTCGGCTGCAATTAACTTTAACCACCCCTCTACACCTAGTTTAATAACATCATCAAGTAATCTAATATTTTGTCGTAAATTTATTGCACCAGCAGTAGCAGCATCACCATAAGATGGATAGTCCATCCAACTTTTTTTCCCAGTGCTATCTTCTGTACCTGCATACATACATAAAGGATAAGCATTCCCATGGGAAATTAATTCAATCCACTCAATCTTTAAACTTATACCATTAGTATGGGGTTGATTTTGAATTAACAAAGAACCTGCACCATCCGATAGCATCCACCGCAAAAACTCTGTATCAAATGGTAATTTATCTTCATTTTTCTGGCTTAATTCTGCTTCAAAGTGAGTATTCTTAAAAAGACGAGAAGCGAATTCAGAAGCCACAGCGATCGCGTTTTTTCTTTTCCCTAGTTTTACTTGGGAAACAGCATAATTTAAGGCTGTAACTCCAGCGCAACAAACTCCTTGGGTCGAAATAATTTCTAGGGGAGAGAATTCAGGTAATTCCCCATGTACCATACTTGCAAATCCTGGAACAAGTAAGTCAGACCAACTTGTAGCACAAGCTAATAAATCAATCCTATTAGGCTCTAAATCTATTTTAGAAATAGCATCTCTAACAGCATAAGCTGCCATTTCGGTGTTTAAGTAAGTTGTATTTTGTTGCTTATCAATAGCGTAATAACGCTGTTTTATTCCATTACTTTTAAGAATACGATTTTTTAATTTAGAAGACTTGCCATTTATCTTACCAAGATAATCTTCCATCTCTTGGTTACTGATAGATTCTCCAGGCAAAAATTTACCTATACCATTAATATATGCAGCATTCATACTATTCTCTTGTAATAATTTATATGTATTAGTTATAACTTAGACTTAAAAGTTGATTCGGAATGTTTTCTGAATTCACTTTTATAACTGGCACATAGTTAATAAATAGTTATTAGTAGGACTTACGCACTTGTAACGAAAAATAAGGCTTTGAGATTGCTAACCCTACGGTTCCTTCGGACGGAATTCCGTTATTGTTGCGTAAGTCCTGATTAGAATATTTTATATTTCAAATATTGAAGAAAATTGAAATTATATGAATTGAATGATTGAGCTTTTAAGTAGTTGACTAATTTAGGAGTTACTTATTGATGATAAAAACTAAATATGGGAGTTTGAAAAAGCTATTTGTCTCTGCTCCCCATCACTCCCGATAAATTTTTACACCCGATTGGAATATACTGGGATTAGTAAGATGTAACAGTAAAAACTTTTTAAGTTATGTTTGGAAAACCCAAAAGTAAGTCGATCGTAAAGTCAATTTTTAATATCCTGTTTGTAGTGATATTTATTGGTTATAGCTGGTTTTTAAATACCCCTATAACTCTAGCTAAAGAAGGTAAAGTTAACTACACTCTCACAAACTTACAAAACCGTGACTTTTCCAACCAAGACTTATCCGGTTCATCTTTTGCTGGTGCAGAAATGGTTGGAGCAAACTTTCAAAACTCGAATCTGAGCGGAAGTATTCTTACTAAAGGTTCATTTTTGCGTGCAGACTTGAAAAATAGTAACTTATCACAAGCATTCTCAGATCGAGTTAACTTTAATGAAGCTGACCTAACCAATACTATTTTTGTAGATGCAATGCTTAGTGGTAGCCAGTTTCGCGACTCTATAATTAATGGTGCTGACTTTTCTGATGCGATTATAGATACATATGAAATTAAATTAATGTGCGATCGCGCTGATGGTACCAATCCAGTCACAGGTGTTTCTACTCGTGAAAGTTTAGGTTGTCGATAGGTTAATATTCTCTAGCTTTTTCTTATTAATTGTTATTACTAAATATTCCGATCGAATCAAGCATTACAAAAATTGCTCCATTGCAAATTTTGCGGAGCATTCTATGAAACATATTTGCATAACTAACACGTTATATCAAGTCTGCTTAATTAGTTACGATATAACGCTATTGAAAGGATGGTAGTGCTACTTATTAATCCTTACTCCTTACTCTTTACTCATTACTCATTACTTACTCCCCACAGATATGACAACTGTTTAACCGGACTTGATATTAGATATTCTCTATTTCTTAATATTTCGCTTTTAATTTTTTCAAACAATTGTCTTAAACAAAAGATCATATTTATATTTTGTCAACAGTGCCATGGAATTGACCTTAAAATTTAAACTGCTTTGCATACAAACGATGTAACCCCAATAAGAAAAGCACTACCAAAAACTGTATATAAGAGGGAGATAAAATAAATCCTAGTACTACCAACATCGCCCCAGTTAAGACAGTCGCAATGCGGTAAACTTCCTCACGTACTTTTATTCCTCCCCAAATAGTAGCTATCCCTATAAGCAATAACAACAAATAAGTTTCTAACATTTTGTCTCTCCTTAAATAAACGGTCGAATTAATAAACGCTCGGTTTTTCTCACACCCACGCGCTACGGCAGCTTATGCATTAGAGATATCGAAATATTTCGATGTAAATTCTTATTCCTAGGAGATAAAAATCATTTTTTGAAGAATATACGTACAAATTTAAAGTACCTTCATAGTTTAACACCATAATTTTTTTCAATGATAAATATCGATTGATTTCGATACAAAGTGTCACAAATGGACAAATATTAACAGCTAATACGATTTTGATATGAAGTGGTAGATGATTCGTCTACAAAAATGGGCTTTATTTCCGGTAGTTTTACCCATGAACTGGTAAAAGCACTATTTGTAGATCATTTAGATAACATAATTGACATCAAGTTTTTTATAACTCTTGAGCGATCGCAGCAGCAAATTTAGAGAATGCTTCTTCGTTACGGCGATAATATGTTGACTGTCCTTGACGAGTAGACACTATTAAACCGGCAGCTTCTAACATAGCTAGATAGTGAGATACTGTAGACTGAGCTAAACCTGACTTTTTCTGAATACTGCTAACACATATGCCAATACTACAAGGGTCTACTTGTTGGGGCGGAAAATTCTCTTCTGGCTCTTTTAACCATTGTAAAATCTGAAGTCG
>JBCCDM010000140.1:0-13970 GCA_039030795.1 Cyanobacteria bacterium P01_A01_bin.84 | reverse complement strand
TAATAAAATTTGATAATAAGTTTAGTTCTCAACCACAATCAAGTTTATAATTATAAAGTTAGAATTTACGCAATTGCGATAATAAATTAGGTGTTTCAGGTATTTATATCCCTCTACCTCCGGACATTAGCTGGAATTGAGGAAACCTGACAATACTAAAGGTCAAGAAGAGCAAATTTTATATCTAAGTTTTTCACAGATGTTTTATTTGATCTAAAGTAGTAGGTGTTGCTGACAACAATTTATAAAATTGATGTTTTAGATAACCTAAATACTAATCCTAAACCTAGCACCCCTAGCTTTTGAAATCCAAATTTATACCTTGATTCAGCAATACCAAGTAGTATCTATCATTTGAATATTAGCAAAAACTATATTAAATATGTCTGCAATCAAAGTTACTGTAAAATTATTTGCCGCTTATCAAGAAGCTTATGGTACACCAGAGCTAATTTTAGAATTTCCCGCAAACACTCCTGTATCAGCAATTCGAGAACACCTAATCACTCAACATCCCCAACTAGAACAATTACGGAATGTCACCAGATTTGGTATCAACTTTCAGTTTGTAGAAGCAGACACTATCTTACATGATGAAGATGAAGTGGTATTAATTCCTCCTGTAAGTGGTGGGTAAATTAGTCGCTATATACACATCTTGTATCAAGAAAATCGCTTGAATAAATAATACTCAGTGCTCCTGACCGCCTTGGACTAAAAGTCCCAGTTTTATAGGCAAAGTCCTCTTTTAGAGGACTGAAGAAACCTGCAAAAAGAGTCTTATTAATTACCTTTAATTTTATTTTTGGTCATTTATACTTATAGGTGCAAGACTTGAGTATACTGTAATTATTTGATCGCTATGAAGAAATTACTTTCTCACAACCCACAATTAGGTACTAAAGGGAGCATCCCAATGCAGGTAGCGAAATGTCATTGCGACCGGAACGTAGTGCAGGGTTCCCTGAAAGGGTTGTCGTAGACTAGCAATCGCAAGGATTCTGCGATTACGTCGCTATCGCTCGTAATGACGAAGTTACGTAGGTTTTGCGTAAGTCCTGGAGATGTCTAGTTTAGTAGCAATGTCTAAAATCTATCTGTATAATTAAGCAGTATAATTCAGCAATAACTAGATTTTTCTTTTACAATTATAGTTGAAATAGTATTCTGCTTGAAAAAGCAAGAATAATCATGGCACAGACACACATTCGCTTCGACTGGGCAATTAAAAAGCTATTGCGGGATAAAGCCAATTACATTGTCTTGGAAGGATTTATCAGTGAATTGCTCGAAGAGGACATCAAAATTGATTCTATCTTAGAAAGTGAAAGTAATCGACTAACGGAAGAAAATAAATTGAATAGAGTTGATATTCTAGCCCAGAATATTAGAGGAGAGTTACTATTAATTGAGGTGCAAAATAGTGCCGAAAATGATTACTTTCACCGTATGTTGTATGGAGTATCAGCATTAATTACTGAATATCTAAATAAAGGAGATGCTTATAGTAAAGTAAAAAAAGTCTACTCAATTAATATTGTTTATTTTTCCCTTGGGCAAGGGAAAGATTATATTTACAAAGGTAAAATTGATTTTTGTGGGATCCATATTCAGGATAAATTAGAACCTTCATTAATGCAGAAAGAGTTATTTAATATTAAAGAAGTATATGAAATATTTCCAGAATATTATGTTTTAAGGGTTAATAACTTTAATGACGTAGCAAAAAATAGTTTAGATGAATGGATATATTTTTTAAAAAATAGCGAAATCAAAGATGAATTTAAAGCTAGAGGATTGATACAAGCAAAAGATAACTTGCGGATTGAGAATTTATCAAAAGTAGAAAGGGCTGCATATCAAAAATATCTTGAAGATAAAAGATATGAAACAAGTGTTCTTGAAAGTGCAGAAGTCGCAGGAGAATTAAGAGGTAGAAAACAAGCAAAACTAGAAATAGCTAAATCTTTGAAATCAAAAGGTATTGAAACTAATCTAATTGTCGAAACTACAGGTTTAACCTTTGAAGAAATTGAAAAATTATAGAATAGATAGTAACTAGTAATATCAAGTCCGCTTAATTAGTTACGATATAACGCTATTGAAAAGATGTTAGTGCTATTTATTACTCCTTACTCCTTACTCCCCACTCCTTACTCCTTACTCATTACTTAGTCCCCACAGATATGACAACTGTTTAACCGGACATAATATAACATAGTAACTTAGTACAGTATGGTGTAAATCAACATACCCATTCGTAATTTTGAAAATTTGTAGATGTGGTTATGTATTCATCAAACTTTAGTATTGGCAACTTCTCTCAAAAACTAGCAATATTAGGTCTGTAGGCAGGGTAATTTAGGAAATTCCTAAAAATTATTTCACTTTCCCTCTAAACCTAACGAAACCATATGAACCTGTGGGTGTCCCAGGTGCAGTAGCATTGGGTAAATTACCTAAATTAACTACAACTGCACCATTATTATTGTCACCACCACAATTGACATTCGGATATACGGTTTTGGGGTCAACTCCAGGGGGAAAATACTGTGCAACGTCTCCATCTTTAGCGTTAGTCAGAGATTGAATATTCCCATCATAATTCCATAAAATACCGCGATCGCTGTTTAA
The DNA here is from genome assembly GCA_039030795.1 of Cyanobacteria bacterium P01_A01_bin.84. Lineage (GTDB taxonomy): Bacteria > Cyanobacteriota > Cyanobacteriia > Cyanobacteriales > Nostocaceae > JBCCDM01. Next base: position 11,336 of record JBCCDM010000140.1, on the reverse strand, counting down.
ACCACCAGGTGCTTTATTAGTTTCACTGTTGAAAGCTGTAGGGATGAAAGTTGTATTTGAAGGAACGCGATCGCAGAATAATACTTTTTTGGCTGTATCATCCCCAGACGATAGGAAATAGATAGTATATTCTAATTCATCTCCTGGATTAATCCTGCCTCCGTATACACCTCCAACTAAGAATTCATCTGGTTTACCATTACTATCATCATCAGGCCAATTTTCAGTATCTTTTTTCGGATCGTCGGGATCTACAGGATCAGCTACGGTAATATCGTTGTCATCGTAGGGATTATCATTTTCGTCAACATAAGCTGCTAAATCATTACCATTGACTGTTTGAGTTCCACCGTTGATAGCTGTAATCCGTTTGACTAAAAGTATATTTGGTAAACCAATTAAGTTTTCATCAGAATCTTCATTATTTTTAGGATCGGGGTCATTAACAACTGGTGGTACGGTGACTTTTGCTGTATTCTTAATCTTGCCAGTAAGACCTTCATCAATTTCGGCTTCGACTTCAAAGGTTGCGACACCACCGTTAGCTAAGTCAACAGTGGTATTTAAATTCCCCGTACCAGATGCTTCATTACAAGTGGAACCAGTTGTAGCAGTACAAGTCCAACTGTTAATAGTCATTCCATTAGGAACAATATCTTCGACTCCAATACCTGCAACATTGTTAGGACCACTATTTTTAACTTCTATAGTATAAGTTGTGCTGCCACCCGGAGGCATGGAAGACCGACCATCATCTTTTTTCGCTAAAACAATATCAGCAGTACCAAGTAGAGTTAAAGTTGCTGATGGTTTATTGGTATTAGTTACCCCTTCAGCAGAAACAACTAATGATTCTGGTAATTCATTAGTCAAATTTCCTGCAAAATTAGAAGTGATTTTAACTGATATCGTACATTGTTTACCTGCATTAATGCTTCCACCAGCGAATATAAGTTCAGTATCCCCAGGATTTGCTGTAATTGTTCCACCACTACAACCAGAGCCTGTAAAACTGGCATTGGGAGTATTCGCAACTGACATTCCCAAGGGGAATATATCAGTTAATTGCACATTGGTTAAATTTATGGTGTTGGGATTTTTATTGATAATTATAATTTTGAGCGTAGAGTCCTGTCCCAAAGTAATACTGTTAGGTTGAAAAGCTTTATTTAAAGTCACAAAGGTATCAACCCAGCTTACATTTGCATTTACATCTTTTTCATAGGTTGCATTTTGGTCTGTGGTTAAGGTATTTCCAGGAATTGTGTTTGTAGCATTTGTGGGTGTGGAAGGTCCGAGTATATCTACGCTCACCTCACAACTTTGTGGACTTCCCGAAGGTAACTGACCGCCAGTTAAAGTAATTGTATTACCTCCTGGTGGTGCATTGACAGTACCACCGCAAGTGTTAGCAGGGTTAGGAGTAGAAGCAATTGTATGATTATTAGGTAGGCTATCGCTGAGATTAATCCCTGTCAGGTTTGATATTGCATTGTCACGGGTAACAGTAATTGTTAAACGAGTAATGCTCCCAATTCGCAAACTTTCGGGAGAGAATGCTTTACTAAGAACAACAGCATTTTTCACTGTTAAGTCAGAAGTCTCAGCAAGTGCGTTATCCCCAAGGGTAGTTTTTAGTTGACCGATATTAATTTTATTTTCTCTTTTCCCAGTACTAGCATTTATTTCTACCTTTACAGGCAGGGTAATTGTACAGGTTCCAAAGTCTGAACCATTAGCAGCAGGAATTACACCGCTATTCATTGTAATTACTGTACCATCACCAGAAATATTAACTGTACCACCAGCACAAGTTGTTGTAGGTGGACTACTACTAGAAACAACAAAACCCGTACCCATTGTTTTTAAATCATCGGTAAAGGAAGTGATAGTTGCATCACTATTTTGGGTATTAGTAAATGTAATTGTTAGAGTTGTTTCCTGTCCCTGAGTTCTAATATCTGGGGAGAAAGCTTTGTCAACTTGAGCTTTACCTTCAACAAATAATCTAGCGTTAGCATTGTTGGAATTATTACCAATATTAGTTTTCAAACCATTTCTCGGAACTCTGTTCCTTCTATTACCACCGACAGCATTATCCCCAACAGCAATTCCAAAGGTAATAGTACATTGACCTAGATTTCCACCACTAGCTGCTGGAATCTGACCTGTATTCGGCTGCATCGAAACCGTTGTACCACCAACAGGAGCATCGATAATACCACCAGGACAAGTTGTAGAGGGAGTAGGACTAGCTGCAACAGTATAACCAGTACCCATTGTGGTTAAATCATCTACAAAGGAGGTGATAGTCGCAGCTGTATCGGAATCATTGCTAAGCGTCAAAGTAGCAGTAGCTATTTCTCCCCGAATAAGGGAATTGGGTGAAAGGTTCTTCCCTAAAGAGATAGGACTAATAACTTTTAAGATGTCACTATCACCAGGATAATTAACTCCGTTAAAATTACCTGGGGGAATCTCGTTATCGTAATTACCTTCCTCATCAGCAGTTACTGTCACTTTAATTTCACAAGTTCCTGCACCATCTCCTGTAGGTGCAGCTGGAATTGTACCACCACTTAATTGAACTTCGTCGTTGACTCCAGCATTATCAACAATATTGACGCTTCCACCACAACTGTTAGATAAAATTGGACTCACTACCTTAACACCTTCAGGCATAATATCGGTAAGGTTAGCTCCACTAATCACACCAGTGTTAAAGTTGCGTAGAGTCAGTGTTAATGTTGATGTCTTTCTAGTTTTAATAGTTTTGGGAGAAAAAGTTTTACTAACAAAAGCACCAGTTTGTACCTTGAGGGTACCTTCAATTGGTTGAGTATTGGTAACATCTTCATCAGTAGTTACACCATTTGTGGCAATTGTATTAGTGACATCATCATCTAAATAATTACTTGGGTCGCTTGCGACTAAATCTACAGTTACAGTACAAGAACTATTTAAGCCAATTGTACCGCCGCTCAAAGCAATTGAAGTACTATCAGCAGGAGCAGTTAGCGTCCCACCACAATTAGTGGAAGCATTAGGTGTAGGTGCAACTTTTAACTCTGACGGTAAGTTATCGGTGAAGCTAAGATTATTAGTAGTAAATGCGTTGGGATTATTGATAGTAATAGTCATGGTTGTGGGAGTACCATTACCATGAAGAACTCCTGGAGAGAATGACTTACTACCAGTTATCGGTGCAGCAGGATTAACTGTTAATGTTGCTTCTGCTTTCAAAGCATTGGAACCCTCAGAAGAAGAAGCACTATTTGCTGGGATTTGGTTGACGAAAGTACCAGGTTTCGTCGCTATGACATCTACACTAAATTCACATTCACCAGCTCCACCAGAGGCTGCTGGGATAGTACCACCTGTGATGGTAATTGTACTTTCACCAGCATTTGCTGTCACAGTACCGCCGCAAGTATTGTTAGTTATAGTGGCAGGATTTGCAATAATAACGTTATCGGGTAAGTTATCTGTAACATTAACATCAGTTGCCGTACCAGAGTTATTGTTAAAAAACCTTATCCTCAGTGTAGATTTCTCATACTCAGTAACTGTAATTGGGTTAAATTCCTTGTTAATTAAAATTGCAGCATGAGCTTCCCCTGTAAATATTACTATGCTACTAACAGCGCAAGTAACTATAGATATCCAGGAGTAAACTTGTTTAGGTTCTGGGCATTCTTTATATTTTTTAGTTTTTTTAGTTTTTTGGCGAGCTATTTTGCTATTTTCACTATCTAAAGATTTAGCTACAAGTTTTAGATAAGAACTTTGTTCAAATTTCTTTAAGTAATTAAGTAAAAATTTCATGATTTGTTTGAGAAGGTCATTTGGCGTTATCAGTTACCCCATCAATAAATCGAGGGGCTTGAAATAACAGGACTGAGGCAAAAAATATGTTAAAAGTAACTTCAAAAGTTTATCTGGCAAGTGTTTAACATCGATTTACCTATTTTATTGATATATCTAGGTTTCAGGTATTTTTACTCTTTTGACATCTTTTCCTTACCCCAATTGGATTTGAGGTGATTTTTAGCTCCAAAAATAAAAATATCAAAGTCCCGATAAGGAAAATACTTTTTTCCTTTACCAAGGATTTATCCGAGGGCTTGTATTCTGTTTATTTTTTGGTCAATAAGAATATAATTTTTCATACTTACAAGTTAAATACGCAGCTTCTCAATGTATAAAATTTTATTGGTGATTATATAATTAAAAGAAACTAACTAAATTTTCAGCTTTTTAGTTCAATTTAGTCTCAGTAAAAAGAACCAAAAAATATAATATATAACAATATAATTACCGTTATTTATAGTATAAATACGGAGGTGTCTAATATATTCCCTTTATAAAAGCTATTCTATGTATGTAATCAAAAGTACTAACATGAATTTATCGAGTACCTTATATACAACAGGACTTACGCAACGAAGATTTGTCATTGCGACGGTCACGTAGTGTAGGGTTCCCTGAAAGGGTTGTCGTAGACTAGCAATCGCAATAAACCTTGCGATTACGTCGCTATCGTTTGTCCTATCGGACACGCTACGCGAACGTAATGACGGAATTACGTTGATTTTGCGTAAGTCCTGTACAAGTTAAATTCTCTTGCACTTTATTAGATGTGACAAATAATTAAGACTCAGTCTCTACAAAAAATTAGGACTTACGCACTCGTGACGAAAATAAAGAATTTGAGATTGCTAGTTTTTACGACAACCCTTTGAGGGAACCCTGTGGTCGCAATGACGAAATTCCATTATTGTTGCTCCCGTCCTGATTTATCTACTTCACTTTTCCCTTAAACCGAACGAAACCGTAGGAAGTATTAGGTGTACCGGGAGCGGTAGCATTAGGTAAGTCACCTAAATTAACTACAATCGCACCATTGGTATTATCACCACCACAGTTAACTACCTTTTTACTGGGATAGTTAGGATCGAAGTAAACAGTAGAAGGTTCAACCCCCGGTGGAAAATACTGTGCAGCGTCTTCATCTTGAGTGTTTGTTAGAGATTGAATATTACCATTATAATTCCATAGAATACCGCGATCGCTGTTCAAACCACCATTTGCTCTATCCGGGTGAGTATTGAAAGCTGTAGGAACAAAATTAGTATTTGAGGGAATGCGATCGCATATAAAGACTTTTTTTGCAGTAGTATCTCCTGTAGAGAGAAAATAAATGGTATATTCAATTTCATCATCTGGTTTTACTTGCCCTGCATTGATTTCACCAAGTAAGTAATTGCTCGTCCAATTAGGATGGTTATCATCATCTTTATTAGGAGAAACTGTGTCATCAACGAAGGTATTTAAAGGTGTATCATCGTTAGGGTTTTTAGTGCGATCGCTATTTATTGCCGTAATACGCTTGACTAGAACTATATTAGGATTCTTAGAAGTATTATCAAAGCCAAAATTTTGATCTGTTACTGCACTACCAGATACTGTTACCGCTAAATCATTCAGCGTCCCCAAAGTATATCCACTGGGAACTTCATTATCATTGGTATCTACTTTTATTTTGTAGTCACCATCACTAACATCGGCAAAAATGTAATTACCATTATCATCGGTGTTAGTAGTAGCGACTTCTTCACCCGAATCGATGACATTATTATCATTTGCATCCTTGTACAAAGTAACAGTAATATCCTTGGGAAGGCGTGGTTCGTTAGTATCAAAATTATCATCACCATCGCTGTCTTGGTAAAGAGTACCAGAAACATCAAAACCAGTATCAATAATGTTTAATTGTTCCTGTTTAGGGCTAGAAGGAACATAAATCCAGGTATCTAAGGTTTTTGTATCTCCAAAAGACCCCGTACATTTTTTATTCGTGTTACCTCCACGGGTGGTTCCAAAATTACGGAAGTTACTATTGCGGGAATCACCACCTGTAAAAGGGTTACTAAAAGGTGGGTTGGGAGGATTGTTACCGCAAAGTGCTTTATCTGGATCGTATGTTTGATTTCCTGTTACCTCGGTACCGCCGATAGTGGTGTACATCCGGTCATCATAAAATGCAGTGAAATTACCTAATGGGTTGTTAGTATTTAGTAGCTCGATAGTCGGACCACCAGAGACATTATTCTCTGCATCACTCATAGGGAAGTGATACTCCCCAGAATTAATTTGAACCTTATAAGAATAATTTCCTACAGGAAAAGCTTGAGCGCTGTTATCTTGACCATTCCAACTAACTGTTTGTGCTCCTGGTGTAGGTATACTTCCACGTAATACTCGGTTTTGTGGATTACTAGGGTCAAAGTCTGTACCATCCCGGCTAATAACTATTTGATAGTTAGCCGGAACATTAGTATTGAAAGTGAAGGTACCGCCAGTATTAACTGTACTAGTATTACCCGAACTTGTACCTGTAAAGCTAGGATTTGTTACTTCCGGGGTAATAGGGATAAGAGGAATACCAGTACCAGTATTTTTTCCTTGAGTATCATATCGAGTGACTTCATTCAACGCATCATTAGAAGGTTCATTGAAAAACATTGGAAACTGTGGTGGGGCTGTACTTGTACCGCCTTCAGGGTTATCAATATTACCATTAGTACCCAACACATTACGATAAAGCGGAGTTTTACCATCGCTATCGAGATTACCTAACTGATTACCAAAAATTCGGAACCCAAATGGGTCTAATCCTCTCATCGTGACTTTGTAACGATAGCCATCTACGGTGACAGGATAAAGGGTGGAATGGAGATTTTTACCATTGTCACCCATATTCATTGTAATCAGAAAGGTAAATAGCCTTCCTGTAATATCTGTTGTAGATGATTGGTCACTGTTGCGTACAGTTACATCCCAAGCAGAAATACTTGTATTTTGATCTGTACCAGTATTAATTGTTTCAATAGTTTGATTATTTTTTATACTATTATTTGCATTATCATTACTATTGCCACCACTAGGACCATACATAGCTATATAATAAATACCCGTAGTCGGTGCTTGATAAAAGCAAGGTTTGTAACCACCCGTGTTAGCAGTACCATCAACCGATTCAGATCCTGCTAATTCCTCAGTACGGTTATTAATTTTTCCTCTCCCTCCCCCCTGAGCTTTACAGCTAAAGTTCGCAGTGTTGGGAAGATTTTCCTTGGCAGCATCTCCACTGACGCTTCCAGGGTCATAAACTAAGATATCCCCTTTGCTTACGTTAACAGCACTAGAACCCATGAGAATATATTCGTCTTTTTCAGCAAATACCCTTAATAAAGTCCGATTATTAAAATTTTGAACCCCCCCCCAAGTCTCATTTGTCCACAGAATGTTACCTCTATCTCCTTGGGCACCACTAGGATACATATCTCGGGTACCTTCTGCATAAGCTGGTAGAGAAAGGCAACTTGAAGCCAATAGTAATAAACTTATGTTGTGAATGTGATTACGAAATTTACCAGGCTTTTTGTAGATTCTACGTTGCTTTTCTTTAGCCATTTTCTTGAGGTTAAAAAAATATTTAATAATGTAATTTTCAAGTATTACAGATGTTTTTTAACTGATTTAGAAACGTAAATATGATGTTTTTTAAGTGTTGGGTTCTGTAGAAAACTAATTGAGTTATATACTGATTGAACTGATTGATAAAAAGTTAACTATTATGTATAGGGTTTATTGTATATAATTCATGTATTCATATACAACTTGTACATAGGCTAACATCACATACATTTTAAACAAAACAGTATTTTTACGGGAGCATCCCGTCAGGTGTAAAAACATATTTTGTTATTGCGTTAGCTAGGGTCCTTGCTCCGTAAGCATTTCCGCGTGTTCGTACTTAGCCCTCTTTTGTCACTTCTGGAAAGCTAATCGCTGTAAGGCTTTCAGAGACCGAGTTTCAGATTTTTATATTTAGCATTCTAACAATGTTAGGAAATAAAACCTTAAATATAGACTGGACAAGGCTTACAGTTTTTTAGCTCGATTTTTGTTTTCCGAGAGTGATAGAAAAGGGTTAGATTATGCTATGTTTCATACGTAATGACAACGTATATTTTCGTGAATTTGCCTGCATGGAGATGCTCCAATTTTTACTGCCTATAGTTTTTGAAAACAGCTCCTTACGGGAGTGTAATTATTTCTAATATCCCTATAACGTCACTTTCCCCCAGATTAAAATTTGAAACCCTTAATATACGAGAATGTTAGCTTAAATAAATGATGGCATTAATAATGTTATAAAATAAAGCCCTAGTCTAGGTTTTATAAATTACATTTGTTTTTTCTTACCGGAGAGCAACAGAAGAGGGATATGCGTATTCCCCTTATCAATAACTATTAAACCCTTTGACTGTATTGGTTACGCTACACTAACCCTCCTACTTAATATTGATTTAATAACGATCGATTGGATCAAAAAAAAAGACGTAGCAATGCTACGCCTCTACATAATCGATGTATAATTACTTTTAATAATTATTAAAGTTTTACTAATAAATATCTTCGGCAAAGAATTCTTGTAGAGACCGCTTATAAGAACGTTTCTACAAAGATTCTGGGAAAAACATATTTAATCAATTTTCCGCAGATATTCGCTTAATTACTTTACCTTTCCTCGAAAACGAATAAAACCATAGGATTTAGTCGGGGTTCCCGGTGCAGTAGCATTAGGTAAATTACCTAAATTCACAACTACAGCCCCATTAATATTATCACCACCACAGTCAATTAATTTTTTATTAGGGAAGTTAGGGTCAAAGTAAATGCTAGAAGGTTCAACTCCTGGTGGAAAGTACTGGGCAACGTCTCCATCTTGGGCATTGCTCAAAGACTCAATATTACCATCATAATTCCACAGAATACCGCGATCGCTGTTTAAACCACCAGTTGCTTGATTAGGTTCGCTGTTAAAAGCTGTAGGGATGAAAGTTGTATTTGAAGGAACGCGATCGCATAATAATACACTTTTTGCTTCGTCATCACCTGTGGAGAGAAAATAGATTGTATATTCTAACTTATCACCTGGGTCTACTTTACCGCCATTGATAGCTCCTTTGAGGGTATCATTTAGAGGAAGGGGCCATTTATCAGTATCTTTTGGTGGATCACCAGGGTTAACCGGGTCTGCAATTGTAATGTCATTATCATCATATGGATTGCTAGTCTCATCAATGTAACCTGCTAAATTATCACCGTTAATACTGCTTGTATCGCCGTTAATTGCTGTAATACGTTTGATTAGTAGGACATTAGGATTACTAGCACTTCTATAACCAAAGTCAGCATCATTGTAATCTACAATCCCAGTTGGTAGATTGACAGCAATAGTGTCTGATGGGGTGGTCAATTGTTTTTCTGTAAGTACTCCGTTGGTATCTGTGACTTTGACTATATAATCACCAAATATTAATCCCGGAAAGTCATAGTTACCATCAGCATCGGTGGTTTGAGTTGCTAAAACTGGTTCATTAGAATCAATTGTCCCATTTCCATTCACATCCCAATAGAGGTCAACAGTGACATTCTCAATTCCATTCTCACTAGAATCCTGTATACCATCACCATTAGTATCTTCCCACACTCTATCCCCAATACTAGATTCACCAATCACACATTCTGCTGCATCAAAACTAGAATGAGAACCGATGGATGATCCTGTACCAACCTCTTGAATAGAGTTACCAACAATTTGAATCTGCGTTACCCTTGAACGTCCATCAACAAAAGCCCATAAATTACCTTCTCCATCTTTTGCAAGTTGAGAACCACCTATAGATTCTGAGATATCAGTAAAGGTGTTTGTATTCAGGTCATAACTCCAAAAATTAGCTGTACCTCGACTACTACCATAAATTACACCCTGATCACTAATAATCATATCTCCCCAGTCTCCATCAGTGATATACTGATTCAGACCAAGGGCTGTGACGCTTTGAATTGTTCGACCTTGGGAACCCGGAACGAAGTCAATTTTATAAACCTCAAATTGTCTGTTCCCTCTATCTACTCCTGTGTAGAGAGAACCATTGTAAAAAGCTGCACCACCACTACTTAAACTAGATATATTACCAGTTCCTGGAAAGCTATTTATATTATTTGTAATAGTAATATGTTGATTATTGGTAGAATCCCAAGCGTAAACATTCCTACGTGCGGAGTAGTAAACTAATTTGTTAATATGGTCACTAGCTGCTGCGTTGACTGTATTTAAAGCGTTTGTTGTCAGAGCTTTAACTATACCTGTTTTTGCATGAACTGCGTAAATACCACTAGAACTACCTGAATATACCAGACCATAGGGAGAACTACAAAAACCACCATTAGCTTGATTCGGGTCAACAAATGAAATAATTGTGGGGTATGTATTGTTGTTGGGGTTATTATCTCCATCATTTATCCCCATTCCACCATCGTCATTCTGATTACCATTACTATTATCTTCAAAGTTATCTACATCGGGGTCTATACTATCAGTAGATTGATCGGTAACTGTCGTACCATTGGGTGCATCCCCTGATACTGTGGCGTTGTTGATGTAATTACCATTCCCATCACCCCCAACTGCTGTATCTGTTACTTTCACAATCATACGAATTGCAACTGTCTCACCCGTCTTCAGTTCGCTATTTGCGGGGTCTAACAAATTAGTATTACTAGAACCGTTGAAGTTGTTAGATGGTGTTACGGTGCTACTTTGGGAAGGAGCTACTTGAATACTGGGAGCAGAAGTAATGCTGTAATTACCCGCACCAAATGTTGTATCTAGGTTGTCGGTAAGATCGAGGTTGTTGAGGGTGACATCACCAAAGTTTTCAATTGCAAAGTCTAATGTTACTTCCGTACCATTAGTTTCTACGATTTTTTTGGCTACACCAATTAATGGGTTGCTGGAGGATTGAGCTAAAATATTAACTTTATAGTCCTCAACCTCACCATCACTGTTACTAAAACCTGAAGAACTTACACCTTGCGTTGTGGAGAATCTAAATCGGATGTTTGCCTGTGCTTTAGGAGTAAATAAAGGTGATAGTAACAAAAATGGTACTAGTAAGCTGCTGAATACTAGTTGTTTCCCGCTTAGTTTTGGAAAATATCTCGTGGAAAATTGTTTCTTATATCTTTGTACTTCTTGTAACCTGTGATCGCACCAAGTTACTGTTTTTTCGGTATAGAATCCTTTCTTTTTGTCAGGTTGCTCGATCGCTTTTATATTTTTAAACTGAAGTTCCCCCGGAGCATATGTACTACAGAGACTTAGAAGTCTTGTCAACCTTGAATTATGGCTTTATAGGACAAAGGTATTACTGGGTACAACGCTATTGAAAAACGCTGAACGCTTTGAGATGAATGAATTG
>JBCCDM010000139.1:0-14018 GCA_039030795.1 Cyanobacteria bacterium P01_A01_bin.84 | reverse complement strand
CTTTCCCGACTCGTTCTTTAGATGAAGCATCCGTTATTCGAGACTGGTTGCTTACCAATAAAACTGTCAAGACGGCTAAAAAATGTCTAACACAACTTAAAGCTTGCTGTAAATGGTCTATTAAAGAGGGCTTGATTGAAATAAACCCGTTTGATTTGATGACGATTTCACTTCCGAAAGGCATAGATGAAGACGCAGATGTTAATTCTTTCTCCAAACAAGAAAGAGATTTAATTATTCAAACCTTTGAAAGCGATCCCTACTATTCTTACTATACGCCTTATGTACAGTTTCTTTTCTTTACTGGGTGTAGACCTTCAGAAGCAATTGCCCTGCAATGGAAACATATTACTAATAGTGTAATTAAATTTCGACAAGCTATTGTCATGTCTGAATCTGGATTGGTTTGTAAAGAAGGATTGAAAACTCAAAAGAAGAGAGATTTTCCTATAAATGCTGAAGTAAAAGAAATTCTCCAGAAAATTAGACTTGATTCAGTGAAATCAGATTCTTTCATATTTACCAGTCGTAAAGGTAAAATTTTAGACCATCATAACTTCTCTAACAGAGCTTGGAAGTCAATTTTAAAGAAATCTGGAATTCCGTATAGAAAGAGTTATCAGACTAGACACACTTTTATTACTATGTGCGTCGAAGCGCATTATAACAGTACTGCAATTGGGAGATGGACAGGAACATCTGCCAAAATGATCGATAAACATTATGGAGCTACTAATTTTGCTAATCTTGAACCACCGTGTCTTCTATAAACTTAGTTTTCTGGGCGCAATTGTGTAATTTTTCTTCAATTTTATAGCTGTGGATTGAATAACAGGTCTATGCTGCTCATTTAATCCACAGCAACAGCGATCTCAAACAATGAGGTGGCTAATCTATAATTACAATATAAAATCCGTAAATTTGAAAAAATGACAGTTGCAGTCAATATCAATAGATTAATCGTATTAACTCCAGGTATTTGTGGAGGAAGACCAAGAATTGATGGCTCGCGTATTACGGTTCAGTACATTATCAACGAAATCAAAGCTGGAAATACTCCAGAAGAAATTGTAGAAGATAAACCTCATCTGACATTAGCTGGTATATATTCTGCCTTGGCATATTATTACGATAACAAGAAATCTTTAGATGCTGAGTTCGCTAACTATGATCGCGAATGTGTTCAGCTTGCAGCAGAATATTCGACAGGAAATTAGCAGTGAACCCAGTTTGTCTCTACCTAGACGAAGATACAATCAAAAGTGCATTGGTTAAAGCTTTACGAAACGCCGATCTAGATGTCATTACTGTCGTTGATGCTGGAATGTTAGGACGTTCCGATGAAGATCAGTTAAATTGGTCAACTCAACAAAAGAGAGTAATTTACAGCTTTAATATAGGTGATTTTTGCCAATTACATCGAGATTATATGGTTGAAGGAAAAACTCATGGAGGAATTATTCTTGCTCCACAACAGCAATACTCTATTGGTCGTCAGTTAACAGGGTTGCTCAAACTCGTAGCTGTCAAATCTTCAGAAGATATGATAAACCAACTGATTTTTTTGAACTCTTATCTAAAAAATTAGCTATCTAAAATAGCCATCTTTTCTTGATAAAAAAGTTTTTCTTTATCACGGCTGTCAGCAGCAGTGACGACTAATCTCAGTGTTTCAATTAGAGAGCTTTTAGCTGCATCATCTAAACTAGCAAAGGAAAAAGGTATATATTTCGATTCTGTCAGAGCAGCTTTTTTAGAAGGAGAGCCTTGGTATCCAGGCTCAATGTTTAGAAAACAGAATCACATTCAGATAGCGGTTATTAACCCTAACTGTATTAAAGGAATATTTTTACCAAGAGAGGAAGTACCCTTCCCCTCAGAAAATTTAACTAGCTAGAAGCAAACTTGTTAAGAGAATGAATCATTCCACAAGACTTATCAAACAGCACTTCTGCTGTTCCCGTATCCCCATGTCTAGCTTTAGCCAAAATCAATTCTAGAACTCCTGGTTGAGAAGTATTAACATCGTAGTATTCATCCCGATAAGCAAAAATAATATTATCTGCTACCATTTCCAGAATCCCCGATTGAGAAAGATCTGACATCATCGGACGTTTATTCTGTCTGCCTTCTACTCCCCTGTTGACTTGAGACAAAGCCAAAACTGGAACTTCTAATTCTCCTGCTAGTTGATACAAACCTCTACCAACATCACCAAGTTCATAGCTGCGATTGCCACCATTATCTGATGCCATCATTTGCAGATAATCTACAACAACTAAACCCAATTTGCCTTCTCTGGCTTTCACTTGACGAGCGGAAGAAGCAATTCCCGCTACATTAATTCCCCGAATGTCATTCATGTAAAGAGGCAGATCGACAGCAATCTTGATAATCTTCGCAATGCTTTCCATTTCTTGCTCGTTTAGAGAAGATAATTTAGCTCGATGCTTACGAATGCGGTCGCCATTAATGGCAGTTAAACCTAAATGCTGAAAATAATCCAGACGACTGATTAAACTCCAGAGCCGATATTCCATCTGAGTTTTAGTCATTTCCAAGGAAAAAATAGCAACAGGCAAATCGTGTTGAATCATCTGTTGTAAAGCCAGATAAAGCGCGATCGCACTTTTGCCCATTGATGGTCTAGCAGCCAAGATAGTTAATGTTCCTGGCTCAAATCCCATCATCAGTCGATCCAGTTCTGGAATACCTGTAGGATAAATCGGGTTATTTTCTTCTAATTGATTGAAAGCAGACATAGCAATTTCGCTATTATGGTCTGTACACGATCTTATCCTTTGCTGGGTGACGCTAAAGATTTCTTGTTCAGAATCATTCAAAAGCTTCTCTAATTCCAAAGTGGAATCGTAGCCGAAATCGACGATCTTATGCCCAACTTCAATGACCCTCCGCCGATGAAATTTATCCATCACCAACTCGACATAGCGATCAATATTGCTTGCTGAAATAGTACGGTTCAACAATTGAGCTAATTTAGCTGTTCCACCTACTTTGTCTAATCTATCTCTATCTGCCAGATAAGTGCTAATAGCCATAAAATCTGTCGGATTGCTCTGATGATATAGCTTCAAGGCAGTCTGATAAATTTCTTGATGAGCCGAAACATAGAAAGCAGAAGGAAGTAAAGAGATTTCAACCTGAGAAATTGCTTTGGGATTAAATAAAATTCCGCCTAAAATAGCTTCCTCAGCTTCGATATTGGCTGGAGGTAAATTTGCTTCTTTCACGCCATACCACCTTGAATTGATTCTTTAGCAAAGAGGCTTATCATTCTTAAGTTCCGCAAATGTTCGTAGCTTTCAGAAACATATTTTCCAAAAGGCTGAGAATTTTTAGGGGACTTACTTTCGAGTTTATTGATTCTTTTAATCTGGAGATTGGGATTATTCAGCAGAGATTCTAACTCGTCTTTTTCTTTGCCTTGATTTCGCTCAGTCTTTTCGCATCTCGATTTTTGTTGTTTTAAATATTCCTGATGCTTGGCGATCGCTTTTTGCTTGAAAGCTTCTGATGTTGAGTTTATTTCAGACTTAGGTTTATTGGCTTTTTTTCGTTCTTGATAGTTCTGATAATAAACCTCCCAACGATTTTGTCCAGCTTGGGTTTTACTTGCCAACCAAGCTTCTAAATCGTTTATTGGTCGATTTAGGTTTTTAGCTTCTTCTTTGACAAACTTGAAAAAATTCTCCCTCTCTTCTTCTGAGAGAGATCTTTTAAAGTCTAGATAAGTCTTAGAGATCTTAGAATTTTGAAACCCTTGCTCTGAAAAAGTTTCAGGCGACGATGGCGACATTGATGTCGTTGAAACGATCTTGTTGTCGTTAAAGCGATCCTGATGTCGCTGAAGTGACACTGATGTCGTCGGAACGATCTTGTTGTCGTCAGGTGATCTTGATGTTGCTACTGGTAAATCACCTTTAATTTCAGAGTCATTTTCACTTTGGGGTGCTGACTTGGATTTAAGACGATACTTGAATTTGCTAATTAATAGTTCAACTAAGCTCTCTTGTTGCAGCTTGACCAGAGCCCGTTGAACGCTACGACGACTAATTCCTAAATCTTCAGCTATCTTTTGAGTATCAGCTTCGATGAATTTTCCTCCAAAAGGGTCGTTCGTTTTCAGCCACAGATATACTGCAAGTTCTGACTGAGTAAGGAGTTGATTTAGATGAAGAAATTCTTGATGCTGAAGTGGGTAAAACTTACGTTGAACTTTTTTATTAGACATGATGTACGTGAATGAAGTTGTGTGGCGAATCAGTACCTCTTGAAATAATTCAAAAGGTACTATACTGCTTGGTTGAAAATGAAAATTTACTTAGACTTACTATTTTGTTTCTTCTTCTGGTTAGAAAGCAAAGAGGCTAAATATACCTGAATTGCCCATTGATGAGCTTGAGGATCACAAATATTAGCAAACCAATCACGTATCAGTCCTTCGTGATAGCGAATAGTTCGAGAATTTAAATACTGAAAATGAATTCCTAAAGTCCAATGTCTTTTGCGATAGAGCTTTAGTGTATGAGTAGAAATTCCGAGAATCTGAGCTGCAATATGTTTGTTGATCCAGTGTTGACAGACTTCAGGTTCTGATATTTGGTTAAGTTGATTTTTGGTAGTGATTGTCATGATGTTCTCCTTGTTGTAGTGCGCCGAGACACATAACACATGACTCTCCGTAGTCAACTGCCTACTGAGCTAAGTTACATTTTACTAAGTCGAGTAAAATATAAATAGCACAGCGAAAGCTGTCTTAAGGAGAGTCGAGCTTTACAGGGAAAGTTTACTTTGGACGGTAAACCCTTTTGCCTCGACTCTTTTTATTTGGTTGTTCGTGTTCAAATTGTTGAATCTTGTTTCAAGATACCACAATTTCATGTATGGAAACAGAAAAATTCTCTGCGATCATAAAAAGCATGTAATTTACATTTTTTATTCCAAATAGGATGTAAATGCTATGATAATAATCACTTAGAATAAAAATGCATAAATAAGCTTTTGTTGCAAAGGACAGTGACCAATACTTCTAAAAAACCGAGTGACAATCTTTTGGGAGAGTTAATCAAAAGAATTAGAACTACCAATAATTTGACTCAAGGAAATTTTGGAAAAATTTTCAAACCGTCAGTTACTCAGTCAACAGTAGCTCGCTGGGAGAAGGGAGAACTGACCCCCGACATGATGCATTTCCCAAAAATAGCTTCGCTACTTAATTTGTCTTATGAAGAATTGATTGAATTCATTGAAAAACCAACATCTACAATTGAAGATTTAGATATAGAGAATAAAACCCTCACTTACAATAAGCGGCATTTATCAATGCTAAAAAAAGGAGTGAGGACTTGGAATAATTGGCGAGAAAAAAATCCAAATATTATACCTCAACTATCTGGCATTCATTTGTTTGCTGGAGAAGGAGAATTCTATAACTTAGATGGATACAATTTGGAACGGGCTAACTTAGCTGGTTTGAAGGGAAATTTCATACAGCTTAAGCAGGCAAATCTGGTTGAAGCTAATTTAGAAAAAGCCCAACTTGAAGGTGGTTCTTTTGTTGGTTCAAATTTTTCAGGAGCAAATTTAAATAAAATTGATATTAAAGATACTCGTTTTGATCGGGCTATTTTCAAAGAAACCAATTTAAGTAAAGCTAATATTTATTATTCTGATTTCAAAGAAGTAACTTTTGAAAAAGCTTATATGGAAAAGGCAGTTTTTACTAAAGTCGATCTTACAGGAGCTAAATTCAAACAAGCAAATCTAGAATCTTCCCAATTTATTAATGTAAAATTAAGAGAGGCAAATCTCAATGAGGCTTCTTTGAAAAAAGCTAAACTTAGTCAATGTTCTATTTATGGTTCTACTTTTATTAAAACTAATATTGAAGATATAAAGACTGATAACATATTTGTATCTCCAGATGGATTTGAAGGGATTCCAATTAATAATCTTGCTCAAGCTCAATATACTTATTTACAACGTTATCATCCTCTTCTTACTCAAAAATTTGTTGGTTACTATAATCTTGAAACTGAAATTGTTAAATATTCTCAGATTCTCGTAAATAAATACGGAGATTATAGATACAAGGAAAAGTTTAGTTTATTTGCAACTCATCGAGGACTTAATATAATTCCTCCTTTTGTGAATATTTTCAAAGATGATAACTGTTTGTATACCGAAATCCTTCCCGACTACAATGCGAGAAATTTACAAGGGTCAGGTACACCTGAGCGAAGAAAGATTCTAGAGATAAAAAATAATTTAGTAGAAAGTTCTTTCAGCATCGAAGATTTAGATGTTTTAAAACTAACATTTGAATATATACAAAAAGAACAAAAACAAAAATTTAATCGTGCAATATCAATTGCCAAAAAAATACTCGCTTCAACTAAAAAGAATAACTTTGCCAATCAAAATACTACGATTGAAAAACTAGATAATGAAATAATTATTTGTGAAATAGCCAATGGTTTTGAAGAAGACAAGACAGAGATAGTCAGAGGTAAAATTATTGATAATCAGTTAGAAATGATTAGATCAGCTATATATGATAATCATCTTATAAATATTCAAAACATATTGCTAAATCTCGTAATGTAGATAGTTCAACTCAGAGAATTAACTTCAGACCAGAAAGTGGTGAAGAGCAATCGCTTGCAATTTCAATAACAGCCTATGAATTTCTGACATTTTCTGTCTATTTGGAACAGAAAATATCCGCCCTGAATATAGAAGGAATCTCAATCAAAATAACCCAAATTTGATAGTTTCAGCTATTGAACATTGAAAAGATTAGCACTATCTAAGTCAGTCGGGGCAGCGAATCGGGCGGGCGACAAGATAATTCAAATCCTAAACATATCTTACCGAACCATCGCAGCCCGACGACTGGCAACCATTTATTCTGACCAATCCCCCCACTGCTCTTGAATACTTTGTGGTTTATGATCTTGCAAAGGAACAAAGCTTCTGGCACAAGGAGGAAAATTCTTTCCCTTCAACTGAACTGGAGCGCAGTATTTATCAATCTTAAGATAACCAGATAGTTTTGGCAGGCTTTTAATCTCATCGGGCATTACAGCATAGACTTCTCGAAATTGTTCGTTAAATCCATCAGTTCTACCATTACCATTCCTGCCACCACGACGGGAACGACTGTAATTTTCAGTAATGCTCTTAATCTCCTGCTTGCCAATAATATCCGCCATTAAATTTGCTGTCTCGTGATCAACAGATTTCAAGATCAATTTAGTTTGAGTACCTTGCAAAATAGTCGCGGTGTCTTCGCTGCCATAAATCTTAGTAAGTTGAGCCTGAGTTTGAGTACCAAGAATCGGGCAGCCTCCAAATTTACGACCTTCACTCATAAGGTCAGAAAGACCAGGTAATTTATTTAATGCCCCTAATTCATCAATAATAATTGCCGTTTTCATTTGGCGATGCTTATTAGACAGTAAACCTCTAAGCATTAACTCAAAAGCCAAAGTATGGAGGGGTTTAAGTAATTCAGCATCATTTTCTTCGATGGTAATAAAGATCCAGTTCGAGCAGTCTCTCCTCCCCCAGTCATAGAAACTAATATTTTGCTTTTGATTCTGACTTTGCTTTTCTGTCTCGGTTAAATACTTGTAAAACTGACAATAGTTGGAGACGGTAGAAAGCACGGAAGCTGCGGATTTCTCTTCCCCTGTATATCTCGCAGCTAAAGTTTCAGCTACAAAAGAATGTATGGCTTTGGTATCGCTAATCAATAACGACCACAATTCTTGATTGCTCTTAGTTTGATGAAATAACTCGGCGATAATTACCCTGGCTGCATTGGAGAAAAAAGGTTCTCTTTCTGACTCCAGAGGAATTAAACCTTTAGCCATAGTTTCAAGTCTAGCTGACTCATTAACATGACTCCATCCGACAGAGCGAACATCAAAAGGATTGAAGATAATATCTCTAGTAGGATCATAGAATTTCTCTAGCATTTCTCCACTACGGTCAAAGATAATGCCCCGAAAATCTCTTCTATTTCTCAGGGTGGCTATCATCTGACTAATAGTTTGAGTTTTACCAGTTCCAGGAGAGCCAAAAGTAAAGAAGCCCAGCCTTTCATAATCATTGGGAATGGGAATGCCACCAATTTCTAGCTGGGGTAATTGTGTTTTTTTTCGTTCTATTCGTTCTGTTGCTTTTGATTGTTTGTTTAATATGGCTTTAAGTTTGCGCTTTGGTATTACCATTGCCCCTCGAACGACATTCCGATTGCGCTCGTTGATCTTATTATCTGGTCTGATGAAAAGTAGTGAAGAGATTAAACTAATAAAAATTCCACCTAAAATTAATCGAGGATAGCCAATCTTGTCTACTATATAGGGCAAGATTACTATGGGGTGCTCGATCAGGAATAAGGCTACTTCTTTGTTATTGATTGCCCACCAAAAGAGCAGAAGCACAATTAGAGAAATGATTGTGGCTATCAGAACACCATTGAGATTGTTATTTTTGGCTTTCATTATCTTCCTATGGTTCTAGAGTGAGTTTGAGTGCGATTTTGATTCAGGTGCTGCTCCATCTCCAGATTTCTATCCGTTATTTGAAGTTCTATTTCTTGAGCAGAAAAGGTGTTTCTGATGGTGGTGTTATCTCGATTGAAGACTAGTTCTTTACCTTGATGGGTAATGGAGAGAAGATCTTTATTCCGTTTGATTTCCGTCCCATCTGGTGATTTGTAGATCTTCTGGTGGGGATTATTGCGATCTAATATTCCTTGACGTTCAACGAGATACTTAGCTGCCACGAGCAATTTAAACTCTTGTTCTCTTGATGGAACAGAGAGTTTTTGATTTAGTTGCTGTTGTTTCATAATTAGACTGAGAGCATTCTCTTGCCCTCGTGATTTTTCAATTGATAGTCCTAAAGCCTTAGTACTGGCGGTGTAGACTTTAAATTCTTGTTTGGCTCTGGAGGCTGCTACGTAGAAACTTTCTTTTCCTACGGTGAGGGATTTACCCGAACCCGCAGCATAGATACTGTAGTTGGCGGTTTTTCCTTGACTGCTGTGGACGGTATCTACGTAGCGGTAATCGGAATAAAGCAGAGCATCGGGGTTAACTGTCTGAGTTTTTCCCTTTGTTTTTATTTCTATTTGCCCCTTTGGAGTAAAGCCGAGAACTGTAAACTGTTGTCCGTTAATTTGCTTTTTGCTATTTTGATAATGATTGCGAGTAAACTTCATCTGCTCTCCCAGACGAAGCTCGCGAGTTTCCGATTGAAATACTTGTCGATCTTTGTAGGAATTAAGTTCTAGACTTTGTTTATTACCCAGGCTGTCTCTGAGAAATAAAGTTTTATTCTGTCTATCTACCTCATCTACTCGATAGTAGAGATCTTTATTAAACCTGGCTGTAGTGTGACCAAATTTAATAACGTCTCCTACTTCATAGCTGCTAGCTTGAGTAAGACTAAATTTATCTAGATCTTTGAGTTTGAGAATATTAATCTGTCGAGATTCTACACTCAATTTCTCCTGTTCGATTAAGCCTTGGCGAACCTGCTTGGTAATGGCATCTTTTTCTTTGTTAGTATCAGCTAGAACCAATGTCTGCGTTTGAGTTGTATCGTCTCTCGCTAAGTAGTCATGAACTACAGCCTTTAACCTCAAACTATCTATGGGTATCTGTTTGATACTGCCTTGCTCTTTAAGCTTTTGATATCCCTGCTTTATCTCTCCTGTAGATAAAAGATCTACTACTTCTTTTAGTTGGAGATTCTTTTGTCTGACATTTTTATTAATTGCTATCGTTGGTAACTTAGCTTTTTCTTGAAGCAGTTTAAAAGGCGAACCTGCTTCTACCGCAGCCAGTTGTTTGGTATCGCCAATGAGCAAGATTCGAGAGTTTATTTGTTTGCCTCTCTCTAACAGGGTTTTCATTTGGCTACTGCTAATCATTCCCGCTTCATCCACCACAATCAATTCATTTTTAGGCAGAGACTTTATCGGAATATTTAGATAAGCATCGAGTGTTTGACAGTTAATATTTGCTCCTTTATTTAGTTCCCTCGCAGCAGCAGCACTAGGAGCTAAACCCCTGATTTTTATCTTGGGAGAGATAGTTTCTTTTAAAGCTCTGACGGTATAGGTTTTCCCTACTCCCGCATCACCTTGACAAAGAATTACTCCATCTCGACTATTTACAAAATCCTTTAACGCAGCAGCTTGTATTTTATTTAGTCCTAGTTGTTGGGCTTGCTGATGAGCAACTTCTGTATTTCCTAAGGGGCTATATTTCCCTTTATTGTTTCTAGCCAAATTAAGAATTTGCTTTTCTCTTTCGATAGCAGCTACTGTAGTCAACCTGCCATCTTGAGTTTTTACCAGACTTGGGTTCTGCTCTATTTCTCTTTCTAGATCTTCAAGAAGATAATTTCCTTGAGATTGTCTGAGAGATTCTTTGAGCAGCATATGTTGGGGGAAAGCTACTTGTCTCTCGCTCAATATCTCCGTCGCTTCAATTACTAACTGACTTTTATTTCGGAGATTTATTGTCTGTTGATATTGACGATTGGCTTCAGGATGTTGGATATTTAGCCGTTCGGCTCTTTGTCGCCATAACTGCTGTAATTCTTGCCTTTGTTCGGCTGCCTGATGTACTTTATCTCTTCGAGTTTTCGTACAGGCTTTGGCTTTAGTTTTGGCATTAGCTTCGCGCCCAACAGCTCGATCTATCTCTTGTTTGCGAGAACTAAACTCCTGTAACTGTGACTGACTATATCCTCGAACTTCAAATGTACCATCGCGATTCCAGTCGAGTTCGTATCCTAAATTTTTCAGTCCCCTTCCCAATTCATGATGGTAAACCTGACCGATGGTCATCTTCTGCTGATAGAGTTCGCGGTTATCCATCGTCCGCCATTTACTATCTGCTCCTTGGGTGAGATTGAATAGCACACAATGGCTATGAAGTTGAGGATCTTGATTGCGATTATCGTCGTGTTGGAAAACTGCAAATAAAGCATTATCTGTTTGGAGGTGATTTATACCTCCTTTTCCCATTCTGGTAAAAATGCAGTTTCTCTCGATGTAATTAAGAGTAGTTTTTACTGCTTGTTGATGAGCTTTGATTACGGTCTTATCTTGTTTGACTAAACCCAGCAGAGAGACAGATTTGGGTGCAGACAGAGTTACATCCCTGCCTGGGTTATATTTTTTCCCTGACTGTCTTTGACGTAAAGGACTTCCTCGCTTATCCAACCCTTGATAGGCATGGTTATATTCTGACCTTGCAATTTGATCGTTTAGCCCAAGTATTTCTGCTCCCTTGCCATACCAGTAACTATTAGCTAATCCCTGGTTTTGGGTGTAGTAATTGTCGGTTGCATAATCGTTTACCTTGGCGTAGAGTCTACCAATTGAGCAAACCATAAGAAATTGTTTTGCTTATTTTTTAAATGATGCTTTTTATTGTTGTGTGGTCGCTCAAAAAAAATCAAGTAATAAAAAAAGCTAAGTTTGCTAGCAATATTTATATTTCCTTTATTATTTAATTTGAATAATTTACTTCAAAAAAAAGCTGAAATTTACTCGCTATTCGATTTTCAAAACTCTTCAAATATATCGCTTTCAGAAAAAACAGAACATAAAAGTAGCGCCTATAAAATTGATAGAGCTTAATCAAAACTAATGTTGCAGTTTCGTTACAAAAAAACTTGTAATTTCAGGCATATATAGGTTTTTTGCTAGCAAACAGCTTGGCTTAAAAATATACACAACTTAATTCTTACCGATGTAATATTTATTTTTAAAACCAGACTTATTTTATTTGAGTTGCATTAAGGGTGCATCAGGTGTGGATATTAAAGACGTATATATTTGATTGGTAATATGTAAATTTAGTCGTTAACAGTGAATATTTTTCAGACAATCTTAGTTGTATTAATGGTAAAAAATTGTCAGAATGAGATAATAAGTTTAGATACAAATTAGAAATGAATCAATCTGAACTAAGTCCCTTAGAGAAAGTGATCGCCCGTAAGATTGATAAGACGAAAGATAAGGCATCGAAACCAGGATATTTGAGAACCTTAGTGGCTAAGTTGCACTTAAGGATTGAGGCGGCAATAGCTAGAGGATGTGAATATGATGACTTGGCTGAGTCGATAACTGAAGGTGGGGTCAAAATTAGTGCTGCTACCCTCAAGCAATATCACACTGAATATCGTCGTTCTTTGAATCGAGAAGCTGAAGAAGAATCTAGTAGAGTCAGTTCTGTATTGCCTCCCGAACAGCCAGAAGTTATGGAGCAGGGGAGATATAAATCAGATAGAAAGCAGTCGGCAGTAGATAAGTTGTTTTCTCAGAAATAAATCATCATGGTCAAAGTTAAAACAGAAAAGACAGAAGCAATAATACAGACTCGTCAAGGTATTCAGATATCTAACTGTAAAAAGGGTGGTGTTGGGAAGACATTACTGTCTAAATTAAAGGCTGCTTACTGCTTGGAGTCGAATTTAGATTTTTATGCTTTAGATGCTGACAGACAAGAAAGTTTTCTCAAAGCTTATCCTGATTTTGCATTACCAACTCGCTTTAGCGAGCTAGATAAGAATTTGAAGATACCAGATAAGATTTTAGATCTGGCTTTAGAGAAATTGGTGTTAGTTGATTTACCTGGAAATGTGGAAGAAGCTTTTAATCATTGGTTGAGTAGTAGCGATATTTTAGAGGCTTCACAGGATCTGGATGTGGAGATTCAGAACTGGTATGTGCTTGATGATTCGGCTGAGTGTTATGAAGGGTTTCTCAGGACGTTGGAGTTTTTAGGGAATCATGCCCAGCATATTTTGGTCAGAAATTTGGGTCGTTGCGAGGAGTGGTCAAGCTTTGAACAGTTTATTACTCCCCAGCTTATTGCTGAATATGAGTTGAAGGTAATTGATCTACCGAAGTTAAGGTTGGATACAGCGACGACGGTATATAAGAATGCTTTGAGTTTTACTGAAGCCAGAAGATATTCGGAGTTTAGTACGGCTCAGTTGGCTGGGTTGAGGGGTTATTTGAGAAGAGTATATGAAGTGTTGGATAGTGCTGGGTTTAATGTGGAGAATTTACGCCTAAGTCAATGAGTTATTTGAAAAAGCCAAGTGTACTTCAGCAGCAGCAAGAGCTTCGGAAATTTGTAGACAAACGACTGCAAAATGAAGAGCCGAAAGTTAAAGAGCGAGTATATCAGTGGTTGAGTGACAATCAGTATTTTACCGATAATGAGTTATTTGATTTTTATTTTTGCGTAGCTCAGAATCTTGCTGCCGTTGAAATATTGGGTGCTTCTGGAGAGAAGATAGTTGAGGCTAAGAATGAGCTTGATCAGTCGGCGAAGGCTTATACTAATCAGATAGTTAGTACTTTAAACTGGCTCGAAGCACAGTTTAAAGGTCAGTTAAATAGTGTTCAGAAAAATCAGCAGAAATTAGACACTAAGCTCATTCAAGTTTTAGAGGGATTGAGCAGAGAGCATCAAAATTTACAAGTCATATCAACAGGGTTAGTTAATTCAACCTCTATTTTGCTTAAGAAACAAAAACAATTAGTAATTCAGACGGAAGCAGCGAGACGCTATGCTCATCGAACAATAATGGTCTCGTGGATTATTCCCTTTATAAATTTTTGGGGATGGATAATATTACTAATGCTTAATGACAAAATGTAAGAATTTCACTAAATTTATTTATTGAAGGTAAGAAACTTTAGTCAAATATTAAATAATCATGAAAGTTATCTTGGTGAGCTAAAGTAAAAATTCCTACAACTTCTTAAATCTTCATGATTATGATAAATTGATCATTTAAGAATTTAGATTTAGGTCGGGTAGCTTGAAATGAGTAAAGATATTCTCAATGATTATATTTTTCAACAGATAGAAAAAGTCAAAGATAAAAAAATTGAGATCCTAGATTTAAGCTACATAAGTGATAAAGACATATCAAAATTATTAAGTAAAGTT
>JBCCDM010000138.1:0-14019 GCA_039030795.1 Cyanobacteria bacterium P01_A01_bin.84 | reverse complement strand
TTTTTATAACTGTGTGAAATGAGGAGACAATGGGAAATGAGAAGTAAGGTAAAGAAATAAATTAATGTATAAAAAAATATATACCAAAAGATTATTTGTATCTATATCAGTTTGCAGAAGAAATTTTTTTGTAGAATCAGCAAGCTATGACAGAAAAGAATAAATAGATTAGCGTAGTAAATATTAGCTTACATCATATGAAAGGTCTAGCTGAGAAAAATGTTTTAGTTACCGGAGCGACATCGGGAATCGGTCAAGCGATCGCAGTACGTTTTGCGAAAGAAGGTGCCAATGTCGCAATTAATTATCGTAAAAGCCCCGAAGATGCTAGCGATACGGAGAAAATGATTTACCAAGCCTGCACGGATGCTCGTTGCGGATGTGGAGGTAAAGAAATATTAGTACAAGGGGATGTGTCTAAAGAAGAAGATGTTATTGGTATGTTCGCCTCAATCAAGGAAGAACTTGGGGGAATAGACATATTAATTAACAATGCAGGTATTCAGATAGCTGGAGCTGCACATGAAATTAGTACAGAAGATTTTTTAAAAGTTATTGATGTCAACCTCAAAGGTGCTTATTTTTGTGCCCGTGAAGCTATAAAGCAATTTCTTAGTGAAGATAAAAATGGTATTATTATCAACGTTTCCAGCGTCCATCAAATTATTCCTCGACCCGAATACATAAGTTATTCCATAAGTAAAGGTGGAATACAAAACTTAACTCGTACCCTAGCTTTAGAGTATGCCAGAAAAAAAATTCGTGTCAATGCCATCGCTCCCGGTGCCACAATAACCCCGATCAATGACGCTTGGACTAACGACCCAGAGAAGAAAGCAAATGTAGAAAGTCATATCCCCATGGGTCGGGTAGGAACCTCCGAAGAAATGGCTGCGATCGCCAGTTTTCTATGTTCGGATGAAGCAGCTTATATTACTGGTCAAACTTTATTCGTTGATGGTGGACTAACCCTTTACCCAGACTTTCAAGACCCATGGTCAGGTCAGGGATGATTGTCGCTGCGCTCCAATTCAAAATTCAAAATTCAAAATTCAAAATTCAAAATTCAAAATTCAAAATGCTTATGTAGAAGACCTTTAATCGATTGGGGAGCATCCCAATTTTGCAAAAAGCCGCCCGCAGGTTTCTAGGCTGGGACTCCCATAGTTCTTAGCCACGAAGGTAGATTTTGCTTTTATAGCTTTATCCTTCGGGGAATGTTGGGTTAAAACTTCTCCGCGAGAGACTACGTCAACGGCTACGCTCAGCTTGTGTTGAGCGAGAGTCGAAATATTTAAAAAAAATATTTATTCTTTCTTGGGATGCTCCTATCGATTATGAATGGTCTTCTTACTTACACCCTGCTGTACTAGTCTCTTGTCGAGAAGCTATCAGTAATTACCGCTACACACCCATAATGTAAATGAAACCTTCCATTATTGCTGATTTCCAATGTCATAATGCTGAGTGTCCAATTTGGCATCCCCAACAACAGTGTCTTTACTGGACGGATATTCCCAGAGGTATGATGTTTCGCTACTGGGCAAAGAATGGAAATGCAGAACAAGTTTACTCTGGAGAAGTAATAGGTGGTTTGACCTTACAAACTGACGGTTCTTTATTGTTATTTAAAGAAAGAGGAAAAGTAGAATCCTGGTATGAAGGAAAAGTTACTACCATCATCTCTGAAATCCCTGAAGAAAGAAATACTCGTTTTAATGATGCGATCGCAGACCCAAGAGGTAGAGCTTTTAGCGGCACAATGGCTACATCGAAAAGTCCAGGACGTTTATATCGAATTGACGTGGATGGTTCGCTTCACCTAATTTTAGAAGGACTTACTATCCCCAACGGTATGGGTTTTACTCCAGATTTGCAATATTTATACTTTACTGATTCCGAGGAGCGTACAATTTATCGATTTGACTACGATATTGAAACTGGTAATATCAGCAATCAGAAAGTTCATATCGTTACTCCTAAAGGTGAAGGAGTTCCTGATGGTTTAACTGTTGATAC
Source organism: Cyanobacteria bacterium P01_A01_bin.84 (assembly GCA_039030795.1). GTDB lineage: Bacteria > Cyanobacteriota > Cyanobacteriia > Cyanobacteriales > Nostocaceae > JBCCDM01. The sequence goes on along the minus strand of JBCCDM010000138.1, from coordinate 12,000 downwards.
CGCAGGTCATATTTGGTCAGCTCGTTGGGATGGGGAACATTTATATCGATACACCCCATTGGGTGAAGAAGTGTTAAGAATTAAATTACCTGCCCGGAAAGTTACTAGCATGGTCTTTGGTGGCTTTGATTATAGCCAGCTTTACATCACTACCGCAGGAGGATATAACCGCTCCCAAGAAGGATATGGTGCTGGTTCGGTGTTTCAGCTACCAGCTAATGTTAGAGGGGTTCCTGAATTTCGTTCTCGGATTGGCATTGTTTAATCAAACACGGCAATATCCCAATTTTTAAACAAATATCTTAACCCGACACCCCCCCTTGATGATTTTAGCCCCAAGCTAGTACTCGTGAAAGCCAAAATTGCCGGGTAAGGGTAGGCAGGGGAAGCAGAGGAAGCAGAGGAAGCGGTTGGGAGCAGGGGGAGAAGAAACTTTTTCTTTTCACGAACAACCCGCAAAGTTCGCTTGGTAAACTACTAGGTTGTTTACTTGATTAGTTTTTTGCAATCAAAAACCATACACAATCTATGACTCGAATTCTCATTACATCCCGCCAATATCGTGAATGGTAAAAACTGAAAAATCTTGGTATCATGAGGTTTCTTAGTGCGGCGATCGCAATCTTGTTTAAAACTGCTAATATCAAAACCTTAAATAGTTAAAAAACACTTTAAAACCTGTTACAGTTTCTTTGCCGCCAGGATAACTGCTCCTGAAAAACTAAATTATTATTTACATTTTTTCGCTTACTAGGAAATATAGTAGTAAGTTATATAGATATGTTTATTTATTGCTCTTGGGTGCAACATTAGTAGATTTACTGTGACAAGTTTTATTTTTTTACATTGCGAATTCACAACAGCCAGCATTTTTCACGTTAGGACTCGAACGTGTCTTTTATCGTGTCTTATTTATATAGATATTATTATGTTTGGCGCAAGGAAGAGTAATGTAGCATTTTATAAACCATTGAACAAGCTTGTAAAGTATTCATTTGACTTTCTACCATATAGGAAAGATGTTTGTAGTATTAAATTAGACAGTAGACGTTTGAACAGAAATACATATTTATTTTTGATGTCGAGGCTGCTAAAAGAAGTAAGAATTGGTTTGAATCGACTTGTTTCTCTTTTATTGTTTCTTTGTCGTTTTACCGTTTGCAAAAATGTTTTTTGCAGAAATTTTGATGTTTCAGTTGCACTGATGGGGCTATAAATATGATACAAATCGGTTCATTGGTGCGTTCAAAGACTAATAGCTTGGGAATAGGGAAAGCAGTCCAAGTTGCAGGTTCCCAAGCAATTGTGGAATACTTTTGTTCCGTTGCACAACGCATCAAAAAGTCTTTACCTTTAAGTTCGCTTTCCCAAGTTCAGCTACAGTCTCAAGCTCGATGCTACATCTGGGATGAAAAGCAAGAAAATTGGTACATAGGTAGAATTTATCAATGGGATGAAGATAGCATTGCGTACCAGATAGATTTACCTGATAGTAAGACAGTTTCTGTTAGGGAACAGGATATTTATGTCCGTTGCAATATCATCGTTGCTGACCCCATTGAGACCTTGGTGATGAAGGGTCAGGAAACCCCTTATTTCCACAATAAGCGATTGAGTTTAGTGGAATGTTTGATTAAGCAACGTGCTGTTAGTCGAGGAATGACGGGTCTGATTTCGGCGAACATTAAGCTTTATCCCCACCAAGTTGAAGTGGTTCGTCGAGTTGTTTGCGATCCTATCCAACGTTATTTATTAGCAGATGAAGTCGGATTGGGTAAAACTGTCGAAGCTGGTGTTATTTTACGCCAATATCTTTTAGATGAGTCGAAAGAAAAAGCCTTAATCTTAGTACCCCAATATTTGCGATCGCAATGGCAGCAAGAATTAGAAAGTAAGTTTTATATTTCTCATTTTCCCAGCCGGGTGAAGGTGTTTGCCATAGAAGACTTAGATAAAGTCGATTTCAGTACTGAGTATGGTTTATTAATTATAGACCAAGCTCATCAACTGGCTGCAATGGCGCGTTCTTCTCAACCTTCCCAACAAGAAGATTTTGAGATGTGTAAACAGCTCGCTCAAGATAGCGATCGCTTACTTTTACTTTCAGCCCTTCCGGTATTAGGACACGAGCAAGACTTTTTGACAATGATGCACTTGCTCGACCCTACAACTTATAGTCATAATGATTTGGAAGGTCTCAGAGATAGAATTGCCCAACGTTCCTCTATCGGTAGAATTTTGCTTTCCTTCCAAGAAGGAGCAGAATCATCAGTTCTGCAACAAAATCTGAAAAAACTTCAAGAGTTCCTAGCTGAAGACAAATATTTCCTAAACTTGGCTGAAGAACTGCAAAGTAATTTACAAAAGAATTCTCAAGATACGGATCGCACAGATAAAATTGTCCGAGAAATTCGTAATTACATCAGGGATACTTACCGTTTGCACCGTCGAATGCTTCGCAACCGTCGCAGCGCAGTTGAGGATGTAATTTTCAACCGTAATATTGAACCAAAGCTAGAATACGATTTAGACGAGCGTAGCTTTGATATTCATGAATATCTGGAAAATTGGCGAACTTCTGCTCCCAAAAGTAAACTATACGGGCAAATTTTCCAACTTTTCTTCCGTGCTAGAAGCACTTGGGTGGGGATTTTAAGACAGCTAATTACAGCACGGTTGGGGAAAAAATCTTCTGAAAGTTTAATCCGTGAATTTGGTGAGGAAAATATCAAAACCTTAACCGATACAGGATTATTCCCCGGTGAAGAAGAAATTTTGCAACGCTTACTGCAAATAATCAGACAACCCTCAGAAGACGGCGATCGCTTAGAACTATTAAAAATACTGATTCTTTACCGTCTTTCAGAAAACTTTGGTCTACAATCTTGGCGGAGCGATCTCAAAAAGCTGCTTTCAATGGTACAGCAAAGGCTAAAACGACCAACCGCAGGTGATAAGTTACCTAAGATAGTAGTATTTACCAGCTTTATTGGTTCCGGTGCAGAAATCTTTCGCTACATGAGTAGTTGCTTTGGGGAAAAAGCAGTTGCAAGCCATTTGGTAGGACAATCCCCTGTCCAGGTGGAAGAAAATATTGGACGATTTAAAAAGAATCAAAACTGTTTCATTCTTGTATGCGACTCTTCAGCCCAAGAAAATCGCAATCTTCAATTTATTGAATGGACAATTCACTTCGATCTACCTTGGTACCCCAATCAACTCGAACATAGAATTAATCTAATCGACCGGATTGGTCGTCCATTTCAGATAGAATCCACCATCTTTGCTGGAGCAGAAGTAGACGATAGCCCTCACGATGCTTGGTATCAAATCTTAAAAGATGGCTTCAATATTTTTGAAAAATCTATCGCCAATCTGGATTTCTATCTAGATGAAAAACTTTTAGAACTAGAAACAGTGGTCTTTAAATCTGGAGCTAGTGGATTATTAGAAACTATACCAACAATTCAAGCAGAAGTCGCCGAAGCCTTTGTCAAGATTGATGAGCAAAACATTCTTGATGAAATAGACGTTTACGATGATAATACCAACGAATATTTTCAGAATTTAGACGATTATGATGCTTGTCATCAAGAAATTCAACGTTCTGTTGAAGGTTGGATTTGTCAAGCACTACAACTACAGCAGCGAGAAGATATCAACATAGATAAAGTTCTCAATTATAGTGCAACTCCCCGCACCCTAATACCTGCCAATCAAATTAAAAGCTTATTTGCGAAGCATCTCAAGCACTCCGGAACCTACAACCGCAGGGTAGCGACCCAAAATACAGGCGTAAAATTATACCGAATTGGAGAAGGATTGACCGAAGCGATCGCATCTCATATCCGTTGGGACGATCGGGGGCAAGTATTTGCAATATGGCGCACCGATGAATCTTGGGATACTGCTAACGATGCAGAATGGTTTGGTTTCCGTTTTGACTACGTAGTTGAAGCCAATTTGAAAATAGCCAAGCAGATTTTAAAAGAAAGCGGCTTAGATATTAAAGAATACAAAAGTTTACAGCGACGTGCTGAAGGGTTATTTCCTCCATTAGTTGAAACAGTATTTCTTGATATTAAATCCGAACCAATGACTATGGTCAAAGATGAAAATTTACTAAAAATATTGCAGCGTGAATACTTCAGCAAAGGTAATAAAAATAACCGAGATTATAACCTTGCAAAAAGCCGTTTAACAGCAATAGATGAGTTTATTGCTCCTAGTGAATGGGAAAACTATTGTCGTCAAGCAAGACAGACATCTGAAGAACTACTTGCAAATCGCCCAGACTTTGTGGATTTATGTAAAAAGCGAGCTTCAGGAGCGAAAAAAGAGTTAGAAAACCGTATCAATCAGATGCAGATGCGTTTGACACAACTTTCCCAAAATAAACAAATGTCTAATTCTTTACTAGCTAGAGAAATAGATAGTCGAACCGAATTGAATGAAGCAATTTTGCAAGGAATTCGTCATCCTAATATTAGACTAGATTCTGTGGGTTTTCTAGTTGTATCCGGTCAACCTCCAGTTCAATCTGAAGAAGATGATTAAGTCATGGGTTAGATATTTTTAGCTTTTAGTTTTTAGCTATTAGCTTTAACTGAACCCGTATGTATTGAATCGAACGCGATCCCTCCGGTATAGCCCAATACCGTTCAGTTAAGCCTGAAAATTCCAAATAGCGTAGGTTGGGTTGAGGAACGTAGACGCGGAGCAGCTTCTCGGAGAGTAACCCAACATTATCAATGTTTTGTTGGGTTTCGCTCAAGCTCTACCCAACCTACAATTCCTCTTATCTGAACCGTATTGCGGTATAGCCTACAGTTAAGGTTCTCAAAGAACCGGCATTCATCCAGGAAAAACGACTATAGCTTTTATAGCCAATAACTTTTTTAGTTTGGCTATAAAAGCTACAAGTAATTACACTTAGAAGCAGTCAATAGGAATATGGTTCTATTTTAGACAAGTACTTTAGTTATACAAAGAAATAAAAAACTTTAGGAACTTCGATCCATGTAAATTCCTGGGCAAAATTTTACGATGAAGTTGTTGAAGACAAGCAACTTACTACATCTTAATTTCCGGAATAAAACATGAATTTCAAAAAATTATTACCTGCAACTATTCTTACCATCAGTGCGATGGGTCTTATCGTACCTTCTGCGATCGCAATGACTGCTGAAGTATCCCAAGCTGAGATTTCTCAAGCTCAAGTAACACCAGGTCAAGGTAGTAATCGTCAAGGAAGAAAATTCCGTAAATTTAAAGCTTTAAATTTAACAGAAGAGCAAAAATCTCAACTTCGGGAAATCAAGCAAAGATATCGTCAAAAAGCCGGTAATATTTTCACATCCGAGCAAAAAGCGTTACTAGAGACAGCGAAACAGCAAGGTCAAAATCGTCGTCAAGTAATGAAAAATCTTAATTTAAGTGAAGAACAAAAGTCTCAACTACGAGAACTTAGAAAGTCTCAGCGTGAAGAGATTTCTAACATTCTTACAGAAGAACAAAAGCGAAAAATACAGGAACTTCGTCAACAACGTCAGTCCCGTAGAGGTAGAAATCGTCGCTCTTAATAGTTTTCAATAGAGGTTTGATAATTAGAGAAGCTAAAGAAATAAAAGTAAAAAACTTACCTTTCTTTTATTTTATACAATCTGATCAGTAGCTAGGTGGGAAAATTTAAAACTACATCATTGTTAGTGAAACCTTAGCTAGCTAGTACTATCCCAATACGGTTCGGTTAAGCAAAAATAGAATTAAATTTTCGGCTATAAGTCTTATTTTTACGCTTCTTCTCTTTCCAGTTTCTCCTCTAACCGAACCGTATTGAGTACTATCCTCCGCAAACCCGTAGCGTCTTCTTTAGGAGAAGCAATTACAATAATTTTGACAATTTTATATTTCATTACGTAGTTAGCATTTATTTATACCTATCTACTTATCAGTTTTACTATTACAACTATAGGAAGACTGATTTTTTTTATTAATCGATAGGACTATAGCTCTATTTTGAATCGGTACTTTAGTAACAACTAAGATTGGTAACTTAGATCCATGTAAATCCTTGTGGAAAATTTTACGATTAAGTATGTATGTATAGGAGATCCATAATTTTTAATGTTGTCATTATCCAGAGTTAATAATCAGGAATTATTATTTGTAATAAAAGATAATTAATTTAAAGTATGACTTTTTTCTGCTTTATGTTATGAATTTTCCTATTTTCTTTAAATTAGGAATTACAGAACAATAATAAAATTCTGTCATTAAGTTAACTATTATGACGAGTGCGTAAGTCCTAATAATTTTAATATTTCGTATTTCATAAAATTTAAAAAATCAAACTTTAGAATTTAAACTTTAGAATTTAAACCTTAAATTTCATAGATTTCTATTGCAGATCCCGAGCAGAGGTAAAAATGAAAATTCATGCCTTTCATTTTTACCTTTTGTTCTTTCTTTTTCGATATAAGTTCCATTTGATATTAAAAATTATTAAACCATCAATTCTTTATATATCGCTATATTTTCCTGATGAACTCGCTGGACACTTAATGATTCTAAATTAGTTTTAGCCTTTTGCTGCCATTCTTGTAATTTTTCAGGACTAACTAATAATTGCTTTAATGCTGCTGCTAATCCATGACTATCGACTGGTGGTACTAAAATACCAGCCTTCCCACCATCTACAGCTTCTGGAATTCCATCCACATCACTAGCAATAATTGCACACCCCGCTTCTCTAGCTTCTGAAATTACTAATCCAAATGGTTCCTTATGAGAAGCTAAAACAAAGATATCAGTACTCAAAAGGTAACGTTGTGGTTCCGATTGAAAACCCACAAAATGAATTTTATCTTGAACAGCAGTTTTTTTTGCTTGTTCCTCGAACATTTCCCGGTCAGGACCATTTCCTACTAAATATAAGTTAGCATTAGGGAATTCATTCGTAATTTCTGCAAAAGCATTAATTAACTCAGTAATACCTTTACGTTTATACATACCAGCCACAGTAGAAATTGCTGGACGCATTAATTCCATAGGCTGATATTCTTCTAAACTTTTAGTACGAACACTACCGAGAGTACCATTACGAATTACTCTAATTTTTTCTGGTGAAATACCTCGTCCCTTCATAGATTCAGCCACAGCGTTACTAACAGCTATTACCCTATCAGCCAAACCCATAACTACAGCACTACGCTGAAACTCATTATGTACTGTTGAAACTAAAGCATATCTAAAAACAGATTGCCACAGCTTTGCTAAAATAATCCCCGTCATCATATGAGCATGAACGATATCTGGCTGAAACTTACTGACAATTTTTCGATAGTTCCAAGCAGCTTTAAATATATTCGCTGGTGTTCGTGACTGGTCTAGTAGGTAATGCTTTACACCATATTTACTTAATAAAACCTCATATTCCCCACCACCAGAAACTACCATCACGTCATAGCCATTTTGAGCTTGTAAACAAGCCAAATCTACAGTTACGTTAACGATACCGTTCCCAATCTCTCGAACTTCGTTGAGTATGTGTAGTATGCGCATTTAGCTTAGTTTGCCTAATTCTAACTATAGAAAATACATCAGTCCGAATTTTTATATTTCCGGATGATTAATTGATTACGTACTTTACTGATATTCAGTACATTGTTATACACTGAAATATTCGAGCGAACACATTTAATATATACAGAAATATAGAAAAATATATAAAAGCACAATTTTTTTTATTTAAACTCTTCTAGAGTAGTTTCAATAAGCATCTTCCTTAAACTGTCTGTTCATTTTTGTTTTTATTATTGAAGTTATACTTAATTGTAAATGTCTATATTAGAATTACACCTGAGTCTTGCAAACATTTGATTTTACAACTTTGGTAGCTGTTTGCAGTGACATCCGTGCTAACTGGCTACCATCCCGTTTAGAACAAGTTTATCAACGCGATCGCTTTACAATTTCTATAGCTCTCCGTACCCTTAATGGACGGGGATGGCTCGATATATCTCGTCATCCCCAAGCTGCGCGTATTTGTATCGGCGAACCACCACCAAGAGTACCAGATACTTTTACTTTCAGCCAACAGATACGTCATCAGTTAGGAGGTTTAGCACTAATAAATATTGAAAGTATTGCTTCTTGGGAAAGGGTAGTTGATTTACAATTTGCTTCTCGTCCTGGAGATGAAGTACTTTATCATCTGTATGTAGAAATAATGGGCAAGTACAGTAATATAATCCTTACCGATGCCAGTAACATGGTGATTACTGTTGCTCACCAAGTGAATGAAAAAAAGTCAAGCGTTCGTCCGTTGCTTACAGGGATACCATACCAAACTCCTCCCAATTTAACCAATACTGTACCAAGTTTAAATGAATCTCAAGAACGTTGGAAAGAACGAGTAAGTTTGATACCCGGAGCAATTAAACGTCAATTACTAAAAAATTATCGGGGTATATCTCCAGCGTTAATAGAGTCAATGTTATTTGTATCTGAGATAAACATAGAAGCAAAAACAGATACCTTACAGCCACAAGCATGGGATAGATTATTTCAAAACTGGCAAACATGGTTAAAAGCTCTAGAAAAAGAGAATTTTCAACCAACTTGGACAAAATCAGGATATTCAGTACTAGCTTGGGGTGAAATTATTGCCCAAACAGATATACAAAAGTTAATCAATCGCTACTATACCGATAAACTTAACCAACAAACATTTTCCCAACTCCAACACCAAATCACCCAAAAACTAAATAACATCCTCAACAAGTTAAAAACTAAATCCCAGACTTTCATCCAACGACTACAGCAGTCAGAAGAAGCAGAAGAATATCGCCAAAAAGCAGACTTATTAATGGCATATCTGCATGAATGGGAACCAGGAATGAAGGAAATTATCTTAAAAGACTTTGAGACTGGTAAACCCGTCAAAATTACTTTAAAAGCAGACAAAAATGCTGTTCAAAACGCTCAATACCTTTATAAACAACACCAAAAACTCAAACGCGCTCGTTTTGCGATCGAACCATTACTTACAGAAGTAAAAACTGAAATTGAATATTTAGAGCAGGTAGAAGCATCCATCGCTCAAATCACCCAATATGAAACAGAAGATGACTTAGAAGCTTTAGAAGAAATTCGTGAAGAGTTGATTACCCAAACCTACATAGAAGATACAGAATATCGCAGACGTAGTTCTAGTAAAGCTGATAGTACTAACTTTAGACGCGATCGCACCCCAAGTGGCTTTGAAGTATTAATCGGACGCAACAACCGTCAAAATGATTTATTGACCTTTCGCGTTGCAGGAGACTACGACATCTGGTTCCATGCTCAAGAAATTCCCGGAAGTCATGTACTATTACGCTTAGCACCTGGTGCTTCCCTAGAAAAAACTGATTTGCAATACGTTGCTAATTTAGCAGCTTATTACAGTCGTAGTCGTCAGAGCGAACAAGTACCAGTAATTTATACCGAATCTAAATATGTTTATAAACCCAAAGGTGCAAAACCTGGAATTGCAATTTATAAAAAAGAACAAGTCATCTGGGGACAGCCACAACGTTACTTTTCCTCAAAATAACTTTATTTTCTCAACGACTTACACCCGAACTTGACATCTTTAGGCGATCTTTTTAACACAATTTTTCTTCTGATGTATCTATTATTAACAGAACAGTTATTAATAGTTTGAGGAGTATAATCTCTATTGACTGGGGGATGTTAACTCAGAGGCTTATTCGCCATTACGAATGGGTAAGTTTTATGATTGACAAACAGATAATTGATTGTGATTTTTAATCATACAGCGATTATTGCATTCTTATTTCTTTTTTTGATAAAAATTCACCAAAAATCTGTGTAGGCTGTTACAATATTGTAAAGAAAAATTGCCCGATGCGTTTTTGGGAACGTTCCGGACAAGGTTTCACTCTATTTGAGAAGACGACATTACATCAATAAAGGGTTATTAAGATCAGCTCGGACAAGCTGGTCTTTTTATTTAAAAAATACATACTTTTATTAAATACATTCAACCTTCACTCGGAAAAGAATGAGGTTTGAAAAACGAATATACATAGCCTTCACATATTTTCAACACTACATATACCATTAATTCCTGCTTTATACTAATCTTCAGACTTAATCAATATTACTAATTGTAAAGTTGAAATTCTCATCATTAAGCCTTACTTAGTCTGTTTCACAGATCGTAACTCTATATATGAATATATCATGTAAGTTTTATATTTTACATAATTCACTAAAATTGAGGTTGACATTTAGTAATGAATGCATCATCGACTCTAGATTAGCTATTAACGTATAGATTTATTGTCGTAAAATCTTCATAATTTCTAGATTTCACCTAATTTTATAAAAAAGCTTGCAAAATCCTTTTATCTTTGATAAATTTAGAAATCGTTGAAAAGAAACGTTGAACGATCTGCCGGGATAGCTCAGTTGGTAGAGCAGAGGACTGAAAATCCTCGTGTCACGAGTTCAAGTCTCGTTCCTGGCATTAATTTTTAACCTAAAACTGAGGGTTTTATACCAATGTTTACACCAATTCTTTTTAATTCTTTAGTCAAACTTTAGTCAAAGAATATTTACGCTTTTAGTAGTTTTTGACTTGGGTTTTTGGATAATGTAATTACTTTCTTTTTGGATGTAAGTTTTAACGGCATGGTGAGAAAAATCCTGCTTTTATCAGCGAACCCCACAAACACGTCCAAGCTGCGTTTGGATGAGGAAGTGCGGGAAATAGAAGCAGGTTTAGAACGTGCAAGGGGTCGAGAAGAATTTGAAATTATCTCTAAATTAGCGGTACGAACTGAGGATTTGCGCCGTGCATTGTTGGATAATGAACCGGAAATAGTGCATTTTTCTGGACATGGTGCAGGTAATGAGGGTTTAGCACTAGAGAATAACTCTGGACAAATGCAATTAGTAAGCGCAAAAGCTCTAGGAAGATTATTTAAGTTATTTCCTAAAGTTGAGTGTGTGGTACTCAACGCTTGTTATTCAGAAGTACAAGCAGAAGCAATACACCAACACATTGATTATGTGATTGGGATGAATAAAGCAATAGGGGATAGGGCTGCAATTAAGTTTGCAGTAGGATTTTACGATGCTTTAGGTGCAGGTAGAAATATTGAGGATGGTTTTGAGTTTGGTTGTACGTCGATTGATTTAGAAAGTATTCCAGAGTCTTCTACTCCAGTACTCAAAAGCAGAAAGGATAGAAAGGGGACTGAGATTTCAGAAGATTCTCAACCAGGTAAACGGATTTTTATTAGCTACAAACGAGATTTAGAACCAGATGAGGAAGTAGCGTTACAAATATTACAGGCACTATCACTAGAACACCAAGTTTTTATTGACCAGAAAATGGTTGTAGGTACAAGTTGGGCTGAGGTGATTGAAGCAGAAATTCGCCAAGCAGATTTTATGATTGTCTTACTGAGTGAGGATTCAGTCCGCAGTGAGATGGTGGAGGCGGAAATCCGGATGGCAGATAAATTCGCTCAAGGACAGTCAAGGAAACCCGGAATTTTGCCAGTGCGATTAGCATACCGTCAGCCGTTTCAGTATCCCCTAAGTGCTTATTTAAACCATATCAATTGGGCGTATTGGAGTGATAAACAGGATACACCAAAATTGATAGAAGAGTTAAGTCAAGCTATTAGGGGAGAACCATTAAGCATTGGTGAGGTAGAAGCAAAGAATAACTTAATCCAAGAAAGCGAAGCATCACCTTTACCCCTTCCTTTATCATCGGCACAGCCAGGGCAGTTGGAAATGCCTTCGGGAACAATGGATACGGAATCTCCATTTTACGTGGAACGTCTATCGGATGGTAAAGCATTGGGAACAATTGCCCGAACAGGGAGAGGGGTAACTATTGTTATCAAAGGAGCAAGGCAAGTAGGTAAAAGTTCGTTGTTGATTCGCACGATGAATGCAGCAGCCAAAGCTGGTAAA
>JBCCDM010000137.1:0-14050 GCA_039030795.1 Cyanobacteria bacterium P01_A01_bin.84 | reverse complement strand
CTGTGGTTGCCATGTTCATTCCCGTGGTAAATGACTGGTGCCGCAAGCTGCGCTTTAGCCCGTCTAAGCTAATGATTCCGCTGAGCTATGCCGCAATTTTTGGTGGTCTGTGTTCTTTGATCGGGACTAGTACCAACTTGGTCGTCAACGGTTTGTTAATCGACGCGACGGGCGATCACGGCCTGAAGCTGTTTGATATTGCCTGGATAGGGCTGCCTTGCGCACTCTTTGGCTTTTTGTTCCTATTAATGACGCAGTCATGGCTGTTGCCAGACCGCCAGCCCGTGTTGAGTGAAACCGATGACCTCCGCGAGTACACAGTAGAGATGCGGGTTGAACCAAGAAGTCCACTAGTTGGCAAAACAGTCGAAAAAGCTGGGCTGCGACATCTGCCCCATTTGTATCTTGCGGAAATATATCGAGGGGAGCAGGTGCTGCCAGCAGTTGGACCCCAGGAGAGGTTGCTAGGCGACGATCGGCTGCTGTTTGTCGGCGGGGTTGATTACCTAAAGTTTCTAATGCACAGTAGTTAGGAGATAAATAATTAAGATAATAAAGTTTCAGTTCCGGAAATAACACTCCTTGTACGCCACAATCTTTCCATCCCCCATCAGAATCTTGTTGGGTAATAATATATTCAATCCCTTTTTGTACCGATAAAGAATTTATCTCCCCGGCATCAATCAGGGCAGATATTACTAAGCTTGTCAGTGTTGGCATACTTTCACCTATTCCAGCCAAACATTGGTTATTATAGGAATCAACTGTTTCTCCCCAACCACCGTCCTCATTCTGCTGTTGCTTTAACCATATAACGGACTTTCTTATATAAGGTTGATTCATATCTTCACCTATGGCTTTTAAGCCGGATAGAACATAAGAAGTGCCCATAAGGTAATTGACAAAAAACCGACCCCACCAAATACCATTTTGCTCTTGTTGTAGCTGTAGAAATCTAACAGCTTTGATGATATTATTATCTTTGTTAGTATAGCCGTATTTAGCCAAGGCTATTAATACTCTTCCCGTAAGATCCTCCATAGAAGCATCCCTTGAAAGAAATTGAGGACCAGGTTTTTTGGAATTATGTCCCCAAGTCCAAGCAGACCACCCTCCATCAGGATTTTGCATCGCTAAATCCCAAGTCAATCCTTTGTCTATAGCGTCCCTAAAGAGCGAATCATTACGACTATTAATTAGGTCGTTTAAGGCTATTAAAACTATCGCGGTTGTATCATTATCTGTTCCTAATTGGTTTCCTGCTTGGTAAGACCATCCTCCATTTCTGGGAGTTGTGCGATGGGGATTTTGCCAATCTGCGGGAACCGGAACATTGCCTTGATTTTGAAGTAGATAATCACAAGCCTTTTGTAGATTTGGATCGGAAGGATTTATACCGCTCTCTACCAGTGCATGTATTATTAATGCTGTGTCCCAAACTTCGCTAGTAGAAGGACTAATATGCATCCCTTGAGGGGTATAGTACTTTAATCGCTCATTTATATAAACGAGTGCTTTTTGAATTCGGGTATCACTAGTTGGTATTCCCAACGCATATAAACATGCTGCACCTAGAATTGTAAAAAATGCAACACCATACCAGTCACCAGTCGAATTTTGCCTTTGAGTTAAATATTCGATTATGCGTTTTTCTTGCAACTGACTTAAAAAGCTCAAACGTCGATTTTTTTTGTCTTTTTTAAGTCCCCACACTAACCCAGGTAAGATATTAGCTGCAAGTACCAACGAAGCAGCTAAAAATTTATTTAGTAAACGCTCGCTAAAGGGAATTAGTTTATGTAACAAAGGCAACGAACGCAAGTGATTTGGCTTCCATACACCAGCCATGCTTAAAAAAATCTGCGTCTCTAATCGCGATTTCTGTATTCCACCGTTAGCTTCAATAAATTGATAAGCTTTTTGTACAGATGTATCTGATTCAGGAATTCCGGCTACTATTAAAGCTGCATAACCATAGCAGGTATTCTCAAAGTCTCCTTCTTCTGCAAACGGATAAGGAGGAAACGAACCGTCTTGTTTCTGCTGATATTTTAGCCATTTTGCTCCTTCTGCTGCATCTTTTTTAGTTAATACACCTAGGAAGTGCTCTAGGATCAGCGCTGATGCAGTATATGAAGGTGAAGATAGGTTACATCCTTTCCAGGAACCGTCTTGTTTTTGGAGATTTAATAAATATTTCTGAGCTTTACAAATTGTCTCTTGTAGTGTTTTTAAATCCGATTTATGCAGATTTACAGACAGATTTTGTTCCTTTTGCTGAACTTGTTCATTACTACCACTTTTTGATTTCATGGTTGATACTCCAGTTTTTTCATTAACCAAGCTCATACTTAAAAATTACAACTTATAGCTGATTCTTTTACTTAATTCTCAACTATTTTCTACTGGGAATTACAGAGATTATGTAAAATTGAATGGTACATTAGTTAACTATTACTCCGATCTAGTTTTGTTCCCAAACGTTATACTGTAAAATAGTCAGTCCAAGAGCTGTTTCTTAACTTAGTGTCATAGATCCAAGATTAAAGAACTAAGGTTTGTGGATTTCAATAATCTCCAAATTATAGTCTAGTCGTTGTGAGCGTGCTTAAACTCATACACATAGAATAGTCGGCTAAACCTATTGAGCGAATACCCTACCAGTGCAAATAAGACTGCACCCCCCATTGCCCAACATAATTCTACAGTCGGGCTAATTATTGATAATGTAGGCGTAATGGTTGCACTTATTTGCCCTACAGTGGTCAAAGCTGCTTTCATTGCCATAGCACGCGCATCCAAGATTATACCCAAACAGAAACAAATAACAGAAATGACATAAGCCAAATTTTTGATGCGATTGATATTTTTTAAGGCATTCTGGCAAACTGTGCAACCTCGTGTATGAGTTGTCCATACGTCAAACAGCTTTTGCTTGTCTCGCTCTGCTGATGGCAGTTCTAAATTACATTCTGGGAACCAAGGAATAGTACCCCCAGATCTGTTCAAAAGCCATTGACGGAATGCAATAACCATCTTATCTTGAGGATTGGGTGTATAAACAATATTTGACCATTTATCTTTTTTCCGTTTAGCAAAGTTCTTTTCCTGGTAGTGGAGAAACACCAAGTCTTGATGCAGAAAAAAAGATGTCAGCACGTGAGTTAACCAAATAGGTAGAGGTAGGCTATAGAATGACATACCCTTAGCCTGCTTTCCCTTATCATTTTTCACCAATACTTGGCATCCAATTTGACGAGACCACCCTGGGCAAGTAGGGATATTATATGAATAAAGGATTAACTGGCTATTATTATCATACGTGCAAGTAACTTTCACAAGACAAGGGGCTTTAAAATCCCTGATAACTTGTTTAAGACCTGCCTCAGTAGGTATCATCTCATAGGCAAAACTATCCTGTGTAGATATGTCCGAAAGGAGAACCATATCATAGTATTTAGCATCTTTGTACCTATTACCTGTAATGCCATGATGGGATACTGGTACATGAGCAGGGTCTAACAAATTTTCCATCAAAAATTCCCATCCGTAGGGTAGGTCACGTACATACCAAAAAAGTTTTTTCACATTGGATGAGTTACTTTCTAACTCGGAAATTAAAGGTAGTTGCTTTAACTGACTTTCTACTTGAGCTTGTGAACCTGACTCGAACCACACCCAAAGTAAGCCTTGGCATTCTTGGGTAGGGTAAGTAACAGTACATGATCTATTATTGGACAAGTTTCTAGTTTCAGTCTGCTTATCTTTAGACTGTGGTATGCTAACGCACTTACCACTAGAGTCAAAGCGCCAAGCGTGGTACGCACATAAAAGAGTACCATCAGACTCTATACGACCTTCAGAAAGAGGAACAAGTCTATGCGGACAAGCATCTTCAAAGCAACACCATTGACCAGAGCCGCTGCGCCATAAAACAATGTCTTTGCCAAGTAATTGCATAGCATGTGGGTGAGATGGGTTTAAGAAGGCTACAACAGCTATTGGATACCATTGCTTTGTCCACTCGAATATCTCAACATTTTCTTGTTCCATCAGCTTCGTGTATCCTTTATGATCTTTCAAACTATTTTTATTGAGTTCAGAACTTGCACCTTATCAGATCGAAATCAAAACCCTGCTCGTTAAATTAGAGTATAAATAACTTTAATTACTTCAAAAGAGTTACAATTCGTTTCGAGTAAAAATTACCCCAAACCATTCGGGAGCAGTGGCTTTAGCTTTTAGAAGAATGTTCTAGCCCCACGTTAACGGCTACGTTCTCTGTAACATTAGTTGTAAGTTGTTGCTGAGGTAGGAAGCCTGTCAGTAATATTAAAGAGTTGCCTAACAGAAGTGAAGCGCAGAAGGCTACAACCGCATTAGGTGAAAGGTTAGGATATACAATCGGAAAAAATGAAATTATAAAAATGTCCAAACACATCCCAGGCAAAACCATACAAATTGCTGCTAATGGACGACGTGAAGGAATAACATGCTTCCAATTGTAAATTGGGTAGGTAATAGCAACAACCCAAGGAAACATAGCAGCAAAGCCTAACAACATTAAAGATAAGTTATTAGGAATTAAGAAAGTTTGACCAGCAAATCTCATAAAAAGTGAAGCTACAAGCCAAATTAAAAATCCCCATAAGAAGAAAAAAGCCATGGTATTTACCTTTGATAAATTGCTGAAATTTGGACGATAAGTTATTTGTAGCGATTGGAATTTATAAGTATATTGCGTTAATATTCTGCTTATAGTTTGGGCAAATAAAACACTGCTGACAAATCAGTCCATATGAAAAATAAGAAGGCACCGCCAATTATCGGGCGTAGATTTTTTCTTTCCCCTTTAGAAATCAGTAGGCATATTGTAGCTGGTTTTTGTTGGCGTTCGCTTCATAATCAAAAAGGCACAAGCCAGAGCAAATTCCCAGCATATAAGTTGTTTACTACCAACTTTAAATTTAGTACGGTGCAGCTTTGAAACCTCATAGTAGGAATAAATGAGTGGAACTTCTGCTTAATTTACCTTTCAAGTATTTCTGTTTAGAACTCTAAACTTTAATCATTTTTACCCCTGTAGAAGGTCCTAGCAGTAAGCCACGAAAAACATACTTTTCAGGGCGAGTGTTAACAAGTAAAAGTTGAAAATGCAATAAAATAGTTGCTACAACTAATTTTACTACCATCTGAGCGAAAGTCATGCCGATACAACCACGATTACCACCTCCAAATGGGAAATATTCATAGGGCGAATATTGATGGTCTAAAAAGCGCTCTGGTTGAAAACGCTTTGGTTCTGAGTAAAGATCGGGACGATGATGAGTTAGATAAATACAGGGAAGCAATTTTGTGCCTTTATCTAATTTATAACCCATTATCTGAGTTGAGGATTGTAGAATTCTAGGAGCAGTAAACAAAGTCGTTGGGTTCATACGCAACACTTCGGAGCAGATTGCTCTAAGATAAGGAAGCTGGATAACCTCCATTGGATCTAATTTAGAGTTAAGACTTTGCAACTCTAACAAAAGTCTATCTCGTACTTTTGGTAAATAGTGAATCCAATATAACGACCAAGTTATAGTTATAGAAGTTGATTCATGACTGGAAAAAATTAATGTCATTAATTCATCACGTAATTCTCGATCCGTCATCGGCTGCCCATCTTCATCACAAGCAGACATTAGTAAACTTAGAATATCCTTATCAGTGGATTGTAGATAAGCTTTTTTGTAATTAATACTACGACGCTCCTTAATTTCAGCATAAATAAGTTCGTCAATTTGCCTGCGGAGCTTTAAAAAATGTCCCCATAAACTCCAAGAACCTAAATCTTTTTGTAGAAATGGGAAAAACAGCATACTGTTAGCCAAAGGAGAGCGAAAAATATTCATCATTTGACTCACAATTTCCTTTAACAGTTGAATACGCGGACTATTTTTAGTGCTAAAAATAGTCTGCATAATAACTTGTAGCGATATTTCTTCTATCAACGATATAATAGGTTTGGAGTTGCCAATTACCCACTCACTCATCACTGCAATTGTCGTATCGCAAATAAGTTTGCTGTAAGCCCGCATGTGTTCTCCATGAAAAGCGGGTTTTAACAATTTTCGCTGGTTAAGATGATATTCTCCATCATTTAATGACATCGAATTTTTTCCTAGCACGGGGAGCATAATTTGTGCAGCTTCTCCAGTCCTAAACTGATTGCGATCGGCATTAAAAATTTCCTGAATTGCTAGGGGATTGCTAATAACTACTAATGGGGAAGAACCCACAAATTCTATCGTAAAAAAATCACCATATTCTTTGGCAGTAGTTTCTAAATATCCTGTAGGATTTGATAACATTTGAATCGTCTGTATCCATGCAGGAATTTTCGGTCTATTGGGAAGTTGCATTTTTTGCCTGCCTATCTTTTTGTTTATAATATTTAAGAAAAATTATTATTAGCTAATAGCATCATGATTTATTTCGCCAAGATAATGGTTATTTTTGTCCAAACTTTTCGATTATTCGTACTTTAAAATTTGTATCTGGGGAAGGCATTGGTATTGGGTTTAATCGTAGTTCATAGTTTGTTGGAAACATAGATAGACTAACAGCTTGTAGGATAGTTGCTACATTGAATGGGATTAAAGCTAGTGCCAAATTCTTTGCAATACATGTATGTGGACCCAAACCAAAGGGAGCAAATACACCAGGTTGAAGATGTTCTGCTCTGTCTTTGGTGTAACGGTCTATGTCAAATTTGAAAGGATTAGGATAAAATTCGGGCAAATGGTGTGGCACAGTTGTAGCAATAAGTGCTGTTTCTCCAGCTTTAAGTTGATATCCCATGAATTCAAAGTCTGCTGTGACAGTCCTTGGTAATACTGGAACAGTTGGGTACATTCGCAGAGTTTCTAAAATAGTCCGATGCAAAACATCTAAAGATTTCAGACTATTCGGTGTAGGTATGCCGTTAGCAAAGAGGGATTTTGCCTCTAAAATTGCTCTTTCCAAAATGTCTGGGTGCTTGAATAAAGCATAGAGCATGAATGAAGTAGTACCGGCAACTGTATCTACTGCTCCCATAAATGGACCCATTGCTACAAGTGCTTTATCTGCATGACTTCCCAGAAATTCTGGTTCCTGTTCGATGAATTGAAGCAGATCGTCAATTAAATCGGGTTCGCGATTGTCTTTCAATTCATCTGCATGGATATCCATAACTTTCTCAACTAATTCAAATACC
Source organism: Cyanobacteria bacterium P01_A01_bin.84 (assembly GCA_039030795.1). Classification (GTDB taxonomy): domain Bacteria; phylum Cyanobacteriota; class Cyanobacteriia; order Cyanobacteriales; family Nostocaceae; genus JBCCDM01. Next base: position 6,807 of record JBCCDM010000137.1, on the reverse strand, counting down.
CTTGCTTTTGCCCTTTTAGCTGGGTAATATGTTAAAAACTTTGGCCGTTTCAATAAGTTAGTTGTTAATACGTTCTTAGAAAAAGAGATCAGGTCATCGACATAATCATGAGGAGAATAATTAGTTAATAAAAAGCCAATTTGTTGAATGACAATCCGCTGCATTAGATAGAAAACAGATAATGGTTTTACAGTTGACCAGTTGGCTATTTCTTGTCTTACAATTGCCACTGCTCGATCTAACTGTTTTTCTAACCAAATATGAGAATATCCTGATTGCTGTAGGTTACGAAGCTTAGTATGAATGTAACCATCTTCACTGGCTATTATTTTTGAAGCACCAAGATCCTCTTTGAAACTTTGCCAAACATCATTGCTACTAAAGTACTTTGCTCCTTCCTTGGCAAAAAATAAATTAGCTTCTTGTCCGGCAAAAACGACAAACTGCTTATTCAAAGCACTAATTCGATAAATAGGTCCTGATTCTAGATACTTATTCCGTAAAAAGGCATTTATATCGCTACCAGCCAAACCTAAAGCGTTTCCCAAAATAGGCAAACCTTTTGCTAATGGGGGAGGTAATCCCACGCTATTAGTATTATTTTTTTGCAATAAAGATTGGTTCTTCATCAATATATAAATTTTTACTAAATAAACATCATCTTAGAGCGAGAAGGGAGCCATTACTTTTGTACGGTTTGTAATCGGATCGATGCCAATTTGAATCAGAGATTTGACCGGCAAGTTATACTTAGTTTGTATTCGCTGAATTCCCTTGTAGTCAACCTTTTCCACCGCAACAAGGATTTCAGTGACGATTGCACCAATGTTATGGACGGATTCTATGAGGGCACTTAGCGTACCTCCCGTGCTAATAGTGTCATCAACAATTACAATTTTCTCACCTGGCAAAATACCATTAAGGTACAAAGAACCAGTAAAATATTCAGATTTTATTGGAACTACATTAGAGTGATTCAAATCGTAACTATACCATCGAGCTACAGCAAGTGGTAGCTTTTTTTCTAAAGAAATAGCAGTTCCTAAAATAGCTCCTTTATCTTCTTCTATGAGAATTTTGTCAGCGTTGAATTTTCCTATTTTACAAAGCCTGTCCCTGACTTCTATAAGAACATCAGGTCGCAACGCGGGTTGTTGATCTGTGAACTCATTAATGGTTGTGTAATAACTACCGTTTTTTACAGTTGGTGCATTTTGATAGATTTCTTCGAGAAGCATATTAGACCTCACTCAAATATTTTTTTATTTCTTGTGACAAATAATTTAGAAGAGATGTTTGAGCATTATGTAAGAAAAAGTGGTCGCCAGGAAACATTTGTAGGTGAAAATAATTTTGTGTTTGTTGCTTCCAACAAGCAATACTTTGATGGGAGAATAGCCCATCTTCTGAGCCTCCCAATGCGGAAATAGGACAATCGAGAGGAGTCTCTTCTTTGTAAGTATATGTTTTAACTATATGTATATCTGCATATATCGTAGGTAATATCTTTTGTAAGATATCAGGATTATTTAGAACTCGTTCTGGAATTCCACCAAGTTTTCGCAATTCTTCAAGAACGAAATCAGGGGATATTTCACCCCAAGAATCCATGGGATTTGCCGAATTAGGTGCGCGGAAACCAGAAACAAATAAATGAACTGGCTGTAAATTATTTTGCCTACGAAGAGCGCGGGTCAACTCGAAAGCAATTAGTGCCCCCATACTATGTCCAAAGAAAGCAAATGGCACTTTTTGTAGATGAGGTAATAAAGCTTTTTCTAATGCTTGAATTAGAATAGAAAGTTCTTGAAATGGTGTTTCCAATATACGATTTTCCCTTCCTGGAAGTCGTAGTCCACAAACTTCTACATTGGCTGGTAAATTATTCGACCAGTCACGAAATATTGAAGTACCACCACCACAATATGGTAGACAAAAAAGTCGTAATTTTGTTTGAGATTGTGGGTTAAATATTTTTAGCCAAGGTGTTTTTTTAGACATAAATTTCAGATGATATTTAAGGAAATAAGTCACAGTTACAAACATTTAGCAATCTGCTTATAATCACCTCCTATTGCACGAAGTTTAGAACGTGAAATTTTTCCAGTCGTTGTTTTAGGTAATTCTGTCGTAACAAAGTTAATTTCTTTTGGTAATTTGTAAGGAGCGATTGACTGAAGAAGATGTTGTTTAAGAGTCTTTTTCGTTTGATTGCTTGGTTCCCAGCCTGGATTTAAACATATGTAGGCTACAATTGTCATTAATTCATGTTCATTATTATTATTACCTACAACAGCACATTCTTTAATGCTTTCATGTGTTAACAAACAATCTTCTATTTCTCTATAAGAAACTTTTAAGCCACCTACTTTTATCAGATAATCAGCGCGACCAAAGAAGCAATAGTAATCCTCTTCATCCTGGTAGAACATATCACCAGTAAATATCCATTCATTAAATTTATCTAATGAATTTTTTTTATCATGTCTAAGATATCCTGCAGCAATACATTTACTTTTGATATAGAGCTTTCCAATTTCACCACGCTTGACAGGTAATCTATTGTCATCCAGTATTTTTACTTCATATCCTGGTACGACAGTACCTGTAACCCCAGGTTTAATTTTGCCTTTTTCACCAGCAATGAAAAGGTGAAGACACTCTGTTGAACCAATTCCATTAATAATTTCATGACCAAAGGTTTCTTTCCATTTATAAAATAAAATTGCGCTAAGATGTTCACCTCCTGAAATACAAAGACGAATACATGAAAGGTCATAATCCTTTTTACATTCGGGAACTCTTAACAAACTTGCGTAAAGAGTAGGAACTCCAAAAAATATACTAGGTTGGAATTTGTAAATGTTTTTATAAACAGAGTAGGGAGTAGTTACATTACTACATAAAACAGAACTTGCTCCAACAGCAAATGGAAATAATAACGAACTACCAAAACCATAGGAAAAAGAAAGTTTCGAGCCAGAGTAAAATATATCATGTTCGCTCAATTCGAGCCTTTCAGGTAGATATTGTGTAACTTCTAATAAGCCACGATGTAGATGCACAACACCTTTAGGTTTTCCGGTGCTTCCTGAAGTATACTGGATAAGTGCCCTATCTTCTTTACAAATTACTTGTTTCAAAAGTTCACTGGATGATTTTTGTAAACTTGGTTTGAATAAAGTGTATTTGGTAGGTAATTCTTCATCATCTTCATTTACAACCCAAATATACTTATTACTTAAACATGATTCACTGATTTGCTCTATTATTGGAATACTTTCTTTGGCGATCGCTAATCCTTTGGGCGTACTATCGCCCAATATATATTTATAGTCATTTATGGTAAGGTTATTACTCGCAATAACAGGAACTGCACCAATACGAAGCAAACCAAATAATATAACTATAAATAGGGGAGAATCCGGAAGAATTAAAACAACACGATCTCCCTGCTTAATATCACATATATGAAAGAGGTTCGCAGCTTTATTAACTAAATCAAAAATATGAGAATATGTGTATTTATCTTGTTTATAATGTAAACAAAAATTATCTCCTCTTCCCTCTGCTAAGTGTCGATCTAGAAGATATTCAACAATGTTATTATAGGCATCATATTTGGATTTAACCATTGTTACTCTCTTTATTTATTACATTTTAAGTTCTAAACTTTAATTCTTTATTACTATTGACAAAAGGCACACACTTGTAACCTATAACCGAAGAGCATCTGTGTTTTATAAATCCTCGATCTGGCTAGATAAGAATACATTATTAAACATATTCTGGAGGGCACTGGGATAGTTGTTTATTTCCGATACATCGATATCTAGCAAATGAAGAACAGGCTTATCAGAAGTTTGGCTTGAAGACATAGTTTCTCCTTAATTTTTGGATTCGGTGAACTTAAACTTTTGAGATAACAAGAGCAGCAGCCTGTCCATCATTATTAAGACTATTGATTAAAACTCGTTGCAATTTTTTCTGTGTCGGCTCTTGGACAATATTTAATGAAGGTAATTCAGGATCGGGATTGCTAAATCCTGTAGTTTGAGGAATCACACCTGTTTCTAAGCTTAACAAAGCAGCAGTAGCTTGCACAATACCACCTGCACCAATATTTTCTCCAGTTACTCCCTTGCAACTATGTACCGGCAAGCACTTTCCAAACATATGATACAAAGCTTCAGCTTCACAGGCATCAGTAATAGGATGTCCATTTCCGGATGCAAAAATCGCTTCTATTTCTGTTGAATCGATTGAACATTCATTTAAAGACTGTGCAATCGCTCTGGTAGAAGCTCGTTGCAAATTAGATATTGGGAGATTAGCATTAAATGCACAACCATATCCAGAAATTTCTGCAATAATTCTTGCTCCACGAGAATGTGCATATTCATAATCTTCTAAAACAAAAACAACACCTGCTTCTCCCAACACGGGTCTTTTTCTTCTTAAGTCAAAGGGCTGAGGTGGTAATTCATCTCTATAACTTTGGGAGGTTGACATACGAGAATATGCAGTAAACCAAGAAAGTGTTTCTATACCACCAGCAAAAATGACTTTAGCATACTGTTTACGTATATATTCTGCCGCATATGCTAGTGAATCTAGTCCAGATAATGAATTTAAAGTGATGTTGACCCCTTGAGTTCCCAAGTAAATAGCTAGTTCAGAAGCTGGTGCATTAAAACCCGTTTGAGAAGTTTGAGAAGGATTGATAAGGTCAACACCGCAAGTCAACCCGTCAACGAACAGTTGTGTATAATCATCTAATCCGGCGAATGTTGTCGAAGCAACTACTCCAATATCTTTGCTTATACAATCATTTGCATTTAAATCAGCATCTTCACGTGCCATAACCGCAGCACTAAGAAAGATTTTAACTTCACGGCTCAGTCTTCTAATACCTTTTTTCCCTAAAAAATCAGCAGCAGAAAAATCTTCAATATAAGCACCATAGTAAGGTGGTAGAGTAGGCATCCCATCTAAGAAAAACGAGTGAGATGAAAATGCTGTTTTCCCCTTAAGCAAAGCATTAAATAGGGATTCTTTACCTAACCCCAAAGCTGAAATTATACCTACTCCAGTGATTACAACCCGTTTACTTGACATGATTACTCCCGACTAGTGTCAAGCTGAGAAAAAACAACACACGATGTATTACCACCAAAACCAAATGCATTGTTAAGAGCTACCCTAACTTTTTGATGGCGAGGAGTACCTGTGACAATATTCAATTGACACTCTGGATCTGGTTCCTCATAATTCGCATTGTGTGGAACTATATTGTCTCTAATTGCTAGTAAACAACTAGCTGATTCAATGACACCAGATGCGCCGTGAGTATGACCTAGCATTCCCTTAATAGATGAAACAGAAATTGAATTAGTTATATTGCTAAAAACTGTATTAATTGCTTTGCTTTCTATGGCATCGTTAAGTGGTGTACCTGTACCGTGGGCACTAATATAATCTACTTCTTCTGGAGAAAAACCACTCATTTTTAAAGCCGTTTCCATTGAGCGAATCGCGCCTAAACCTTCAGGATGAGGTGCGGTCATATGATGAGCATCTGCAAAATTTCCGTGACCGCAAACTTCTCCGTAAATAAAAGCTCCTCGCTTCTTTGCATGTTCGTAAGATTCAAGTACCAGAGCGCCCGCTCCTTCTGATGGAATTAATCCTTTTCTGTTTTTATCAAATGGTTGCACCGAATCAGGTGCGATTGCGGAAAACTTATTGAACATCATGTAAACAGATATTGATAACTCATCTGTACCACCTGCTATCATGACATCAGCCCGACCCGAACTAATTGTATCCATTGCATAAGTTATTGCACTATTTCCTGCTGCACAAGCTGTTGAGACAAGCATATTTGGACCAAATAAACCTAATTCGATTGCCGGGGCTCGACAAATTAATGTAGTGTCAGACGCAGCATTAGCATTAGGAATAAACACAGAAATTAATTCTTGACTTTCCATATGCAGATTCTTTGCAATAGGTTCCAAGGCAGGTTTGTTACCCATAACAGTACCGAAAACAACTCCGATACGTTCTGAATTTGAGCAAGATTCTAGCAAATCAGCATCCTTCATTGCCATCTTAGTAACTGCAACTGCAAACTGAGTACTTAGTGGAAGCTCATCATATGGAAATTTGGTAATGTATTGACTTGGACAAAAGTTTCTTACTTCTCCACCTTTATGAGTTAAAAATTCGCTAGTATCAAAACGATTTATATCGTATATACCTATCTTACCAGCAAGAAGTGCTTTCCAAAAATTATCTACTCCGATACCAATTGTGGATATTACACTAATACCTGTAACTACAATTTTGGGTTTATCTAGTAAAGACGGATTAATCAAACTCGACATATTCTTTAGTTACTTCTACAAGCTCGTCTACACAACTAATACTACTAACTTGATGAGGCACATAATGGAATTTAAGTCTTTTTTCTATAGCTGTTATTAGTTCTAAAAAACTAACTGAATCTGCATTATATACATCAAAAAAATCCAAGTCATCTTTAAGCTCTTCTGCTTCTAATTCGAGAATTTCGATGATTATTTCTCGCAGTATATTTCGTAATTTGTTTGTTTCCATTTTGTTATCTATCCTTAGATATTCAAGGTAATAAAATTGTGTAAAAGCTAATAAACAATAGCATTTTCAAATATCTCATCTTTCCAAAGTGATAGATTTTTTTGAATTATTTGGTACTGGACTATGAGAAAAATATTTACATATGTAAGTCCAAAACCTTATCCAATGAGGTAATAAAGATTATTT
>JBCCDM010000136.1:0-14137 GCA_039030795.1 Cyanobacteria bacterium P01_A01_bin.84 | reverse complement strand
TTTAAATTATTTAATTAGCTGATACCACTTCAATAAATGATTGCAACATATCTTTCCATAAAAACTTTCAATTGAATCTTCTTACGAAAATATCTTTATCGATTTTTACAAAATCCCCCTAAAATAGGGGGATTTTGGGGGATCCTAAAGGTCGTACTTAATAACTAGAAGCTTAAGTTAGTACAACAAAAAGCGATCTATGCCAATAATTGATCCAACTTATTTTGTGCTTCTAAAGCATAGATATCATCACAGCCACCAATATGAGAATCATTGACAAAAATTTGTGGTAAGGAACTTCGTCCGCTAGCTCTTTCTGTCATTTTTGCCCGTGCTGCTGAGTCACCATCAATGCAATACTCGTCGTATTTTACTCCTTTCTTATCAAGCAAGCCTTTAGCACGGATACAAAAAGGACAACTACTCCAAGTATAAATTTCTACTTTAGCTGGCATACATCCCTCGGTTCATTTAACAATTCTTAATTTTAAAACTTCTTTCATATGTATGGCTTTATTTAAAATTACAAACCTATAAAATTTTTTGTAAAAATTTTGAAAAACGATCCAACAAATCGTGCGATCGCGCGTTGAAGTGATAATCAGACATCCATAAAATATAAATTAAGTATAAACGCTAAGATATAGCGTGTCTGGAGTTTTGAAGGTATTCCTTCGGAAGCTATACAGGAATCAAGGCACTATTCTTCAGGAATGCACAAAATCCCCGCAAGTTTATAAATGGGAAATGTATTACTTAACGACTACTGCTTGTGGAACCAAAGAATCGATGAATTTTTCTATAGTTCGATCGGATAAGTCTGGTAAAGGGATAACTTTTTCTAAGTTAGAAAAATCTCGCTGCATAGAGTGATCGTAACTAGGATCGTAGTGAGATAGAAGAAAATCTTGAAATAATGTTTGCCATTCCCGATCGTCAATCATGTTGTACCACTGAAGTATTTTTTTCCATCCGTAACGTGACTTTAAGCCTTCAAGCTTTACTTTTAAAATATCCGGATTGTGAATCAGGTGGGGATATTCTTGAATTAAGAATTGTACTCTTTGTTGCATCGATAGTTGAATTTCTATGCAACTAGCCGATTTCATTTTCTGCCATAAAGATTTTGGTAAATAGACTTTACCAATTTTATTACTTTCTGATTCTACCCATACGACTTTTTCTGGATTTAAACGTTGTAGTGCTTGAATAAGAAGGGAATCAAAACGTTTTTGCGATGGCTGGGGTAAAAGCTTCCCTTGCCATTTCTCACCTAATAGAGAACCACGATGATTTGCAAGTGCTTCTAGGTCTAAAACTTGTACTTCATGCTCCAGCATTCGCCGTAATATTCTAGTTTTACCAGTTCCTGTTTTCCCTCGTAATACACGATATTCAAAGTTTGAGGGTAATGTTTCCAAGTTATGGCGTACATAGGCGCGGTAAGTCTTATAACCGCCTTCTAAGATGGTTGTACGCCATCCTACTTGTGTTAGCAACCAAGCCATACTTGCAGAGCGCTGTCCGCCACGCCAACAGTAAACTAAAGGGGTGTAATCTTTCTCTTTATCTGCAAAATGTTCTTTAAGATGACGGGATAGATTTTTGTACACTAATGCAGCACCGATTTTACGTGCTTGAAAAGGAGAAACTTGTTTGTATATTGTCCCAACTTCAGCACGTTCTTGATTGTTTAAAACAGGTAAATTAACTGCACCTGGTATCCTGTCTTCTGCAAACTCTTCAGGAGAACGCACATCAATAATTTCGCTATAAGTTTCTCTCCAGGGTTTTTGGGTGTATTTAGGAAATAGAGCCATTATGTTTAAATAATATTTTCTTTATTATTTCTCTATTTTGACAGTGTAGCTATTAACTGGACGCAAGGAGAAGAAATTCCAAGAATATCAGCTTTTCTTAACTAATTTATAAAGAAGTACTACTCAGTAAGGATACTAGTATTTCCATGCTATTACTGAACTTTTTCAAACACTGTTCCCAGATGGTTTTTCAAGGGAACTCTGAGAATAGAAGACTTAATAAAAAGCTATTAGCCATTATAGTCATTAGCTGTTAGCACAAGAGTTGAATTGGAAGTAGAAATCCAACAATTTCAGACACTATATATATGGTGTGATTTTATAACCAAACCCTAAAAGCTGAATGTCTTGATGCTAAAAGCTCTTTTAATAAAACAGCTTTTATATTTTCTTAATTATGAACCAGGGTAAGATTTTTCAGTTAGCAAAGGAAGGAAGTCCTGAAGCTATAGCTATTTTAATAAATAGTCATCTAAAACCGAAAGGTATTACTAGTAAAGTAATTCTTAAGCAAAATTGTTTACTTTTAAAGTTAGAGTCTACAAATGTACCAAATCAGGAAAAAATCGTTGCATACATTCGTAAAACAATTATTAATTTAGGAATTACATCAATTGAAATAATTAAAATTTATGGTTGGCAGATAGGAGAAGAATTTCCTGCATGGAGTCAGGAATTAGAAATTATTTTACAGAATAAATCCCAAATTAAACCTGAATTATTACCTAAGGATAAACCTAAAAATAAATCTCATAATAAATTTCATAATAAATCTCATAAATATACAATAAATAAACGAATTCATCCCTCAGAATACCGCTTTAAAGGAGAAAAAGAAGTTCTTTACGGCAGCTTGGTAGTTTTAGGACTAATATTTTTCGTATTTTTGGGCATAAGTTTTGGTTTGATAATTATTATGGTCGGGATATCAGCATTTTGGGTCAAAATTCGTGAAGGAGAGTTATTAGGTAGAGGAGTGAAAGTTTCGGAAAATCAGTTACCTTTTGTTTACGAAGCTGCAAAAATTGCCGCAGAAAGATTGTCTATGAAGGTTCCTGATATTTTTGTGATCCAAAGTCCAATTTTGAATGCTTTTGCCATCGGATTTTTAACTGGTAGAAAAACAGTTGTATTACATTCTGCTTTGATAGAGATATTAGAAAGAGATGAATTGATTGCCATCATCGGACATGAGTTTTCTCATATTAAGTGTCATCATACAAATTGGTTAGTGTTAACCAATACTGCAGAAAACCTAGTTAAGTTACCCATTATATCTAATATTGCAGGTTTTGTTTTCTTATTATGGTCAAGAAAAGCTGAATATACGTGCGATCACGGTGGTTTAATTGCTTGTCAAAATTTAAATGCTTCGATTTCTGCTTTAGCTAAGTTAACTATAGGAAATCATTTATATAGCCAAATGAATTTAAATGCTTTGATACAACAAAAAAAAGATGTTGATACTAATGATATGTCAAAAATTTCAGAGATATTTGCCACCCATCCTCATACTGTAAATAGAATTCATCAGTTGAATCAGTTCTATTCTTCTGGTTTGTATAAGAAATTAATTTGTTCTTGATATTAGCTTTTGACTTTTAACTTTTGGCTTTTAGGTTGAATTATTTCTTATGTTAGCTAAAGCCTAACAGTTACAATTCATATTAGACATAATTATTAATTATTTGAGTCATACCAGTTTCAGCAGAAACTCTGGCTGCATCAGCGATTTTCAGAGCGTATAGACTTGCTTCTGGAGTAATGTATAAGGGTACATTATTGAATAAATGGTCTAATACCATTTTTGAATCTTGGGCAAATAAACCTTTACGTGGTGATAGTTCTATTACTTGTTTTCCTTGATTCGTAATCAAAAAGCCTTTATCGCCATCAAAAAATAATCCACCATTTTCGCCATGAATTGCAAATTTACGTTCTTTCTGCCATAAGGTTTCACCTTTACCATAAATTAGTTCGGCTAAAATTCCATTATTAAAGCAGATTTGGGCGCTGCACAAACAACTTTGATAATAGTTATTCTGATAATTATTTTCTTTTACAGGTTCCTGATTTAACCAATATCTTTGGTGAGAGTTTACACTTACAACTTTGCCGAATAAATCCGTGAGACGATGGATTCTAGATAAAGCACCCATGAAAGGGAAACCAAAAAAATTATGATGATAAGTCCATTTCTTAGGGGCGAAATCCTGGGGTTTTATAGTACTGTAACGAGTATAAAATATATTACCAATTTGCGGTAAATATTGTTTTATAGTTTTATGCAAACTGCCCAAAACTTCGATATGTTCAACGTGTAAGAATTTATTTTTTGATTTGGCTAAATTAATTATTTCCTCGGCTTGAACTAAGTCTAAACACAAAGGATATTCTACTATTACGTGTTTGTTATTACTAAGTGCTGCAAATGCGATCGCGCCATGATTGTAATTAGCGCTTGCTATAACAATTAGGTCTATGTCTTCTCTAGTGACTAAATTTTGCCATTTTTCTTCAGCAATACAATTGTACCTGTTAGCAAAATTCTTTAGCCTCTCTATTTTTTCACCTGAAATGATATTTGGTTCAGGAGGCATGGATAATAAAGCCATAGGACTTTCTGGAATCTCTCTGTAAGGCTGCAATTCACTATAGCCAACACTTACAGCAATTAATTCACTACGTTCGTCTTTTAAGAAATACTCAGCCCTGTGCTTTGCCGCATAGCCAGTACCAATTATACCTAAGCGCACTTTTCCTTTCTGCATATGACTCGAAATATCGTACATGGGGTTATGCTCGCCTAGTGTTCTTAAATTTTAACAATCAGCTTTTATCTTTATTACTTGAGATAGAGTCAATTTTCTACTTCTAGATATAGTTATAATTTTTTTTAATAGTCTACCTACTCTTCTCCTAAATCAATAAGTAAAACTTATTATTAAAAGATAACTAAATTTCATTACTAATCGCGCACAAAATCCAGTCACATCCTGTGATTTTTCTCGTAGTATCAGAATTAAGGCAATTTTATTTTGACGACTGCCCATATCGGGAAAGTCGTCGTATTTGCTTCAGAATAAATACTGCCGTTATCAAAAGAGAGGATACATTTAATGGCAACTTACAAAGTAACACTAATTAGCGAAGCTGAAGGTTTAAACCAAACCATCGACTGTGAAGACGATACCTATATCTTAGATGCAGCAGAGGAAGCTGGCTTGGATCTTCCTTACTCCTGTCGTGCAGGTGCTTGTTCCACTTGTGCAGGAAAAATTACATCCGGTGGTATCGATCAGTCCGACCAGTCTTTCTTAGATGACGATCAGATGGAAGCTGGATATGTACTGACCTGTGTAGCTTATCCTACTTCTGATTGCACCATCGAAACTCATCAAGAAGAAGCTCTTTACTAATAGAGATGCTTTGAAAGCATTTCTTCCTAGACTTACTCTTGAAAAGAAAGTAGAAAAACGGCACAGAAAATTTAGAATGTTGATTTCCTGTGCCGACACACGAGATTCAATTTGACAAAAGCATAATTCGATCTTAAACAGGAAAACCAAAAATTTGGTTTTCCTGTTTAATTGTTTAATTATTATTGATATTTCTAATGCTTGGAATAATATAATACGAATTCAATAAATGATTACAACTCATCTATTTTCCCCTGTTCTTTGTCTCAACAGGATAATTCAATAATCAAATCGGATTCCTATATATTGATAATAAGTTCTAGGATTGCCCCATACTTATTGTCTTCATACCTGATTCAGGCTACCTAAAGCGACTTTAGTCGCAGTGGTCTTCAATTATAGATATTTATTCGGTCAGTCATTATTATTACAGGGTTGAGCTGGAATTATTCTGTCAAAACGGCGAAATTCAAGTAAATAATGTTCTAACATTAATATTTGAGAAATATTAATGCTGTAATAAATCCAACGTCCTTGTTGACGAGCATTGACTAAACTAGCTTGCTTGAGAGTTTTGAGATGAAAAGATAACTTGGACTGAGTTATCCCTAAAATGTCACATAAATCGCAGACACATACTTCTTTATTGCGTAGGATTTCTAATATTTTAATTCTGAGCGGTTCAGAAAGAGCATGGAAACCCGCAGTAATTAAACCGTCGGTGAGTGCAGAGGGGGTTTGTGCTTGCATGACTATTTAGTTGTGAATGTTGACAAGATAGTTATATTTTGAACGGATTGCTTAATATTGGCTAGGAGTAATTGATACCAGCTTGTTTAAATCTATGTAATGCTTCTCCTAAGCGATCGCATTCAGCAATTAAGCTAATACGTACGTAACCTTCTCCCCCGATTCCAAAGGCGTTACCTGGGGTAACAACAACTCCGGTTTCTTGTAATATATCAAGGGCGAAGTCAGTGGAGCCTACGTCCTGGGGGCAAGGAACCCAAAGGTACATTGTGGCTCTAGTTTTAGGAATATCCCAACCGAGCTGTGCCAAGCCTTGAATTAAAAAATCACGACGAGTACTATATCGTTTTTGTACCTGTTGCAGATAACTATCAGGTAATTCTAAAGCTGCCTGAGCGGCAGTTTGCAAAGCTGCAAAAATACCGTAATCTAAATTTGTTTTCAAGGTACGCAATCCTTGAATAATATGACGATTACCTACTACAAATCCGACGCGCCACCCAGCCATGTTATAGGTTTTTGACATTGTATGAAATTCTACGCCAATTTCTTTGGCTCCAGGAATTTCTAATAAACTAGTAGGCTGATAGCCATCAAAAGCTAGTTCTGCGTAGCATAGGTCATGTACTAAAAGAATAGAATGTTTCTTGGCAAACTTGACAATATCAACAAAAAATTCTCGCGGAGCTGTAGCAGCAGTAGGGTTGCTGGGATAATTAAAATAAAGTATTTTAGCTTTCTGAGCCATTTCATCGGGAATTGCACCCAAATCAATCAACCAGTCATTTTCAGGTTTGAGAACTAGACTATGTACTTCTCCTCCAGCAATCAAAGGACCGCGAAAATGAGCCGGATAGGCTGGAGTGGGTACAAGAACAGTATCCCCAGGATTAATATAGGCTATAGCCAAATGAGCTAAACCTTCTTTGGAACCAAGTAAAGGTAAAGCTTCACTGTCAGGGTCTAAATTGACCCCATATCGACGGTGATACCAACTGGTAATAGCTTGACGAAAGTTTGCTGTACCTTCAAAAGGCGGATAGCCATGATTATCTTTATTCCTTAAAGCATCTATTGCTGCTTCTACCACTGCCTGTGGGGTTGCACCATCTGGATTACCCATCCCCAAGTCAATTAAATCTAAACCCTGTTCTCTAGCTTTGGCTTTTAACTCATCCAGACGGGCAAACACATAAGGTGGTAACTTTTTAATGCGTTCGGCTGGGACTATCCAATCCAAGCTCATTTTTCAACCTCTTTACTTAATCCCCCTGCTGGGGGAGACTCAAATTTATCTCGGCTAAGTGTACTTTGACCAGCTTTACTTTGACCAGCTTTACTTTGACCAGCTTTATTTTGGCGATCGCTAGGTGCAGTTGTAGAAATCATTGCTGCCATTAATTGTTCTAAGGAAACTAAAAAAGGCAGACGATGAATATCGGATTTTTCAGACAAGGCGATTTCAGCAGCAGTTTGCAACTGTGCCAAAGTTATATTATTCAATCCCAAATCTGTTAAATTCTGGGGCAATCCGATTTCTGTATAAAACTTCAATAATTGCTGTCTAGCTGATGCTGCTAACTGGTTCAAGATTAACATTTCCTCTAGCCGCAACTGTACTAAAATTCCATATGCTACTTTTTCACCATGAATACTTTTACGGATGCTTTTAGGGATGCTAAGGTGGGTTAAACCGTTATGTACTGCATGGGCTGCAACGGTACGACATTGTGCTCCACCAATACCACCGATAACTCCTGCTAGTAAGACAGTCGCATCGACAACTTGTTGCCAAACTTGACTCCCAGGATTTTTTAAAGCTTCAGCCGATTTTACAAAGAGAATATCTCGCAAAACCCTCGCTTGCTGCAGGGCTGCGATAACTAAAGTTTCTTCCGACTCTCCACTACTGACAGAAGCCTCATACCATTTTGCGATCGCATCCCCAATTCCAGCAACTAAAGTATGTTGAGGAGCGGTTTTTACCAGTTCATAATCTAAAATTAATAAATCTGGACAGCTATCAAGTGGTACATCATAGAGAAATGCCCCATTATCGGAATATACGTTAGATAAAGCTGTCCAAGCAGCACAAGTAGCAGCAGAAGTTGGAATAGTCGCTACTGGGATCTCTAACTGATGGGCAACTAATTTGGCTGTATCTAAAGCTTTCCCACCACCAACTCCTACCACGACATCAGCTTTATGCTCCCTTCCTCTCTTACGTAAAGCTTTTAAAGTAGTTTCCGAACAGTCGGGAGTATAGTTCCCTTGGGCAATATTCAGATTTTCCGCCTCTAGAAGCGGCTTCAAGTAAGGTTCAATTTTACTAAAGCTATTCTTTCCGCTAATTAAAAGGGGACGGATTCCTAAATTAGAAACAGCTGGTGCCGCTTGCTGTAAAACTTGCGAACCGCGAATAACTTTTTTTGGCGCGATCTCTAAACTATAAAACGAATTATTACTTGATGTAGACAACTTTTCGGGAAATTGATTGAGCATATAACTAACTAACAATAACATTCAAGGATTACGTACTCAAAGGCAATAGCACTCTTCTCTTATTAACCCCAAGGTCTCATAGGTCCTTATCCCTGCCTCCGGATAAGGATTTATTTGTAGTAATTTTGCCTCTTATCAAGTTCAAATCGGGGAGATGTATTTTAACCCAATACTATTCTTTCAATATGAAGTTTTTTAAAGCTAAATAATATAATAATATTTTTTGAAAAAATAATAAAAAAATAGCATGAACAAGAAAAAGTTCAGCTGTTGCCAAAATTTGAAACAAATCTGTGCATTCTTTTACCTTCAGCAGTTTAGAGGAAGTGAGAGAATGATGAAAAAGGGCAATGGATATTCCCCATTTTATTTCCCGACCCCAACACTCTTTTTTCTCATTTCCCCATCTTCTAGTATTGGGGCTTAGTGCTAAATATCACAACAATCAAGTATTACCATACCCATTGCCCCACGAATTCTGGGATTCTGAATCCTTAGGTCTCTACAGCCACTGATGATGGTAATTTTTCCAAATTATCTCGATTGATATCAATTTGTATTTGAGAATTTTCCCGCGAAGCAAGAGAGCGTTTTGCACTACCTAAGTAAAGAGGTAAGGAAAGTCCTTCTTCTGGATGAATAATAGTACGAGCGCGTACAGTCAATTGACTTTCACCATTACTAGCTAAACGACCGTAAGAAAACAAATCATTAGCTGCTTGTGTCAATGTTGCATTTAACTGTTCGGTAGTAATTTCTGGAGAGATTGCAATTACTGTTTTTGTACCGCCATTATCATAGACCAAGCTGTATTTTACAGCACCTGGAATAGCAGTACGAGTTAGTGGTGTTAAAGAAAGAGTAAATAAACCAGCAGTAAGTACAATCATAAAACCAGTAGTACCTACAAGTCGAAAACGAATACCCCATTTAATGGTAAATCCTAAAATTGTTAGAACGGCAAAAGCTAATGTTGCGATACCAGACCATTGGGCATACTGTAGAAAGCTAGCTTGAGAAAACATAAGTTAGTAAAAGGGTGCATCGTCACATATCCACACCTTACTACCAGAGTGCCCACAGTGTCTTTAGTTTCTAACTGCTACGGACATACAAAAGTCCCAAAATACCCCCTAATAATTGCTCTCATAGCTTTTGCTACGATATTCTAGAACTAATTTATATCTCCTCACTAATAACTGAAGCGTTAGAAGGGATAGTTAAAAGGGATAATTACTGTGAACAAAACAATTTCTTGGTAACTGAGGCTGATAGCGTGAAACTGGCTTTTATCATTGACCCCATAAATTTATTAGATCCTTCCCATGATACCAGTGTGGCTTTGATGGAAGCAGCACAAGCTTTAGGACATGAGGTTTGGATCACTTGCACTAACCAATTAACTGTAATGCATAGTAAAGCTTGGGCAACTCTGAAGCAGGTTGAATTAACACCTGTTGAGTTACTAGAAGGGCGCTATGTTGTGAAAAATCCTTGGTATAAATTAGGAAATAGCAGCTTTGTCAGTTTGGAAACAATGGATGTTGTTTTTATGCGGACAGATCCACCGGTGGATGATGCTTACCTTTTTGCTACTTATATTCTTGATTATATCGATCCCCGACATACTCTTACTGTCAATAATATGTCGGGGATCCGAGGGGCAAATGAAAAGATGTATGCTCTGCAATTTACTGATGCAATTCCTGAAACAATTGTAAGTGCCGAAGCAAAGGTAATTCAGAAATTTGTAGAAAATAAAGGAGCAGGTATTCTTAAACCCCTAGGTAACAAAGCTGGGGAAGGTATTTTATTTTTGCAACCAGGCGATCGCAATTTTAATTCCATGCTGGAACTGAGTACTTACAGAGGCAAAGTTCCGGTAATGGTACAAGCTTATCTCAAGGAGGCGAAGGAAGGTGATAAGCGAATTATTTTACTTAATGGTGAACCAATTGGAGCCCTGAATCGTTTATCCGCAGCAGGGGAGTTTCGTAATAATATGGCTGCTGGGGGTACTGTTGCAGCTTGCGATATTACCAGTCGAGAATATGAAATTTGCGATCAACTCGCTCCAATTTTACGACGAGATGGCTTAATTTTTGTTGGTATTGATGTTATTGGTGGATACTTAACAGAAGTTAACGTTACTAGTCCTACTGGTATCCGAGAAATAGATAGGTTCAATCATCAGAATCTAGGAAAACAAGTTATTGAATGGATAGAAAAAGCCAAGAATTAAGCCAGACATTAAGTTGAATTGTTGACACCCCCCATTAATAAGAACCATGAGATTTACCGGAACTGAAATTCAGCCCGGTAATTAATTCATCAATATTTTTTAAAAGGTAGATTTACAAAGAATTTTCTTAAACGAGGGAATTATGTAAGAGGTCTAGCAATACCCCTAAAAAATTATTGCGTTCTTACATACTCAAAAGTTTACTATCGAAACCAAATATTTATCCCTGTATAGTCAAAAAATATCTAAATTTTCCCCTACGAAACGACAAAATAATTAAAAAAATTATTACAAATTTCGCCGTTAATATGGTTTTCAGTAGGATTTGCATATTTTTTGACTACATAACTTTATAATCAATTAATAACCTCTGTAACTAAGAGTTTAAATGCTAATCCTTGTGTTAAGTCAAACACTAAAACTGGTATTAACCATAAATACGGACATTGCCTTCTTAATTGCGGGGATTACGTCGCCTTTGTAAGAAAGGAGGAATATCTAATACATTTCCTTTTTCTTTTGGCTCAGGAGTCGGAGTAGGGGGATTATTATTAGCAGCAGGATTAACAGGGGTTTTGCGCTGTTGCTGTTGCTGTTGCTGTTGCTTGTGCTGTTGTTGGCTCCCAACCCTTGCATTAGGAACGGTAGTTTGCTGTTGATTTGGCATTTCTCCAGTAAACCCGGTAGCAATGACCGTAATTCTTACCTCACCCTGTAATCTGTCATCAATCACTGCACCAAAGATAATATTGGCATTGGGATCGACTACTTCATAAATTGCTTCAGCCGCACCATTAACTTCATGGAGAGTCAAGTCACTACCACCAGTGATGTTAAGTACAACTCCTCTAGCACCCTCAATAGAGCACTCAAGTAGTGGAGAAGAAATTGCCGCGATCGCAGCTTCTCGAGAACGAGATTTGCCAGAACCAATACCAATTCCCATTAGTGCCGAACCTGCATCAGCCATTACTGCCCGTACATCGGCAAAATCCACATTAACCAAACCAGGAATAGTAATAATATCAGATATACCTTGAACACCTTGACGCAGGACATCATCTGCATAGCGAAATGCTTCTTGCATAGATGTTTGCTCGGGTATAACTTCCAAGAGTTTGTTATTAGGAATAATAATTAAGGTATCTACCCGACTTTTGAGGGCTTCAACTCCTTGTTCAGCTTGATTGCTACGACGTCGTCCTTCAAAAATAAATGGACGAGTCACTACTCCAACAGTTAAAGCACCCATTTCTTTTGCTACTTC
Source organism: Cyanobacteria bacterium P01_A01_bin.84 (assembly GCA_039030795.1). Lineage (GTDB taxonomy): Bacteria > Cyanobacteriota > Cyanobacteriia > Cyanobacteriales > Nostocaceae > JBCCDM01. The sequence continues at coordinate 2,137 of JBCCDM010000136.1, read as the reverse complement.
TGCCACTATCGGTGCAGCACCAGTACCGGTACCGCCCCCCATACCCGCAGTAATAAATACTAAATCGGCACCATCTAGAGCTGTTGCAATTTCATCTCGCGACTCTTCTGCTGCTTTTGTTCCAATTGCAGGATTACCACCAGCACCCAAGCCTCGAGTCAGCTTTTGTCCAATTTGTAACCGACTAGGAGCCGATGCCAAACTTAAAGCCTGAGCATCAGTGTTAATTGTCCAAAACTCTACTCCTGAAACATCAGAAGCAATCATGCGGTTAACGGCATTACCGCCACCACCACCTACACCAATTACTTTAATATTGGCGACTCTACCGGGAACGATATCGCCAATTCTAGCTTCCTCTATAGGAATTTTGTTGCCTTCGTGATTATTTCCCAAGGTCAATCCAGAGTGATTAAACGGATTTTTAGAGTTTACCGCCAGCGACAATCCGGGTTGACCGGGAGACTGGGAATTTCTGTAGGTAAGCTCTTGGTTATTATCAAGTGTCATCGGACTCCGAAAGGTAGATAAACGACTTTTTGAGGTGCTCTCACCCGCACAGTCAACTATAGTTGGACGCGGTAAATATATTTAGACATTGTCTTTCCTTGTTCTTTCTTCTTCTCACCCTAACAGGATTAGAGAAGTGAAATTTTAATTTCCATAAATCTATTGAGACATACAATTAATTGTCTTGTACTGTTGCTGTGCTTGGTATTGCTATGCAAATAATTGTTTCTAACCAGAAACAAGCTGCAAAATTAAAAATAAGCCGGAAATAAGCCGTATTATTAATTTTGTTGACGTAACCGAGTTCTAGAGTATAGTTGGCTTCATCATGTCCTACGATACACAGTAAAATTGCCCAGCTAATTTTAAAGAAGTATACCTAAGTTTCTTAGAAGTTAATCCATATGACTTCGATTACATATTAATTTTTGTACAAGTAATAAGTATCTCCTCCTTAATTTGTCATTATTGATTAAATTACATTCCCTGATGAATGTCCTTATACTACATTTGCGAGCATTTTTATAGGTACGAACATTAGATACATATTTCTTTGAAAATGCGATCGCTGTTTTTATTCCGTATAAATTAGTTAGTATACAACTACTTATTTACGTAAAAATATGCTTTTATCGGACTAAAACATTCATGATAATCAAAATACAAAGTAACCTAATATACATTAGATTATTTTTGGCTCTTTTGTGAAGTAGGATAGTTAACAAACTATTAAAATTTTTAGAGACTCCTTAGTTTCTCAAATATAGAATTTGAACGGGCTAAATTGTTCTGTAAAAGTAATATATATGACGTTAAACAGTAAAAAAACTGTTCTTGCTTTCGTCAATCACTTTTACTTTTAGGAACTAGTTTTAAATTATCTGCCCTGGGGAGTGTGCTTAATTATCTACTTATGAGACTATCAAGTTCACAACTACTCGGATTACAAGAGCGCGTTTCACTTTTATATGTTCTTAAGTTTAGACAAAAATAATTATCTTTGTAGCCGCAGCTATCGTTAAAACTATCAAAATGAAAGGATTTGCTTGGTTATTTTGTATTACTACTCCATCGAAGTAAGTAAGATAGTAGTCGTTTTATTTTCAGGTTAGATTATCAGATTGTCTGACACATTGCATCAGAGTTCTAGATGTTGTAGTAACAACTAAGAAATTTTTACCTCGGATTAGAGTCGCTCCATTCTATCTGAACTAACTCTGAGTTCAATCTGACATTAGAAAGAACTAAAGATATTTTCCATAAAAAGAGTTACCCTCAATCATTAAAAAAACCGCTCTTCTATTTAGATTTTTCCATGTCCTTTGAGTTCCAGTCCTTAGAGAATATCTTAGTAGGATCGATTATCTTCCTTAAGAACAAGAGAACGGGAAACAGAATGGGAAACGGTAAATGAGGAACAGAGAATAATGATATTTAGTTTTCCCGAATAAAAAGTAAAAATATTTATTTCGAGACACATATTTGGATAAACTCTGCCACACTAAGGGAATACTTCCACGTCTCACAGAAAGAAATGGTTCTTATTTAAATCCTCCGATCTTAATTATCCGGTTTCCTGGATGAAAAATTTCCTGCTCCCTTTTAATTGACTCATAAATATTTTTAT
>JBCCDM010000135.1:0-14358 GCA_039030795.1 Cyanobacteria bacterium P01_A01_bin.84 | reverse complement strand
GGCACTAATAATGCAACAAAATTACGTATTTTTAATTGACACAAACAAGCAACCATTAAATCTAGTAACACCAAAACAAGCCCGTAGATTACTAGAAAAAGGTAAAGCCGCAGTTTACAGAATGTATCCGTTTACATTAATTCTAAAAACAGCAATTGATAATCCAACTATTCGACCGTTAACGCTAAAACTTGACCCTGGAAGTAAATTTACAGGCATTGCGCTACTTGATAGAGAAAACGTAATTTGGTGTGCAGAATTAGAGCATCGAGGTTATCAAATAAAAGATGCCTTATTATCTCGCAGACAATTAAGAAGTAGTCGTAGAAATAGAAAAACTCGGTATAGAAAACCACGTTTTGATAATCGTAAGCGTAAAGAAAACTGGCTACCACCAAGTTTAGAGCATCGAATTCTAACTACTGAGACTTGGGTAAAAAGGTTAATTAAATTTGCATCAATATCTGAACTATGGATTGAGAAAGTTAAGTTTGACATGGCATTGATGCAAAAACCTGAAATAAGTGGAGTTGAATATCAACAAGGAGAATTGAAAGGTTATCAAGTGCGTGAATATTTACTAGAAAAATGGGGTAGAGAATGTACTTATTGCAACAAAAAAGATGTTCCATTGCAGGTAGAGCATATTTATCCTAAGTCAAAAGGAGGAAGTAATAGAGTCAGTAATTTATGTCTAGCCTGTGAAAAATGTAATCAAAAGAAAGGTAACAAGCCTGTAGAACAGTTTCTAAAAAATAAACCCGATTTGCTCAATAAAATTAAATCTAAAGCTAAAAAACCACTTTTAGATGCAGCAGCAGTCAACGCAACTAGGAATAAGTTAGTAAATGTTTTATCCAATTTATTACCTACTAAAACTGCAACAGGAGCGCAAACTAAATATAACAGAACTAGATTAAAGCTTGAAAAACAACATTGGATTGATGCAGCTTGTGTTGGTGATGTTAACAATATAAAGCTACTAACTAACCAACCATTAAAAATTAAATGTAACGGTCATGGAACCCGTCAAATGTGCAGGACAGATAAATACGGCTTTCCTTCAAGATATGTCCCTAGATTTAAGTTTGTTAAAGGTTTTCAAACCGGAGACATTGTAAAAGCTGTTGTCACATCAGGTAAAAAAATTGGTGAATACATAGGAAGAATAGCCACTAGAAGTACTGGCAGTTTTAATATTTCAACCCGCGAAAAACTAGTACAAGGCATTTCTTATAAATACTGTAAAACTATTCATAAAAAAGATGGATACTCTTATGCATTTTGATATTTATTCAAGGCAGTTAAAACTGCCCGTGGCGTTTTTCCTCTCAGCTTTAAAAAGACTGAGTTTCCCTGCCTACCGAGATTTTCTTATGATTTGTGCCGAGGGTGTGCCGAGTCTACCATTGATGTATGGACTTATAGCTAGAAAGTTCTAAGGTGAAAATAAATGGGTGTAATTTATAACTCCTACTTTCACGCTTTTATAAATTTATGAATTTCTTGAACTTATCAAGCATTTGATGAATAATTGTAGGTTGGGGAGTCGCTACGTTGTGGGGGCTTCCCCATTATAGTAAGTGACGTTTGAGGAACCTAGACGTAGAGCAGCTTCTTGGAGAGTAAGCCCACATTATCAACCGGAAAGTTTGCTAATGTTCAAGTTCAACCCAACCTACCATTTTTCTTAACGGCAACCGTATTGTCCTATAGCCAACAATTTATTTTATGTATCACGTATTGATGATTCAGTTTCCTTGGGAGTCAAAGGAGGGATTTCTCCGCTAATGATTTGATTGCATACATCTACACACTCGCTACAGATGTAAACACAGACATCTTTTACTGGTGGACCTGCGATTAATAAACCAACCTCTTCACTACTTTTTTTACAAAAAGAACAGCAAAGTTTTGGCTTGATTTGCTCACTATTATTGGTAGTCATTGTTCTATTTTCTTGGAGTGAAACAGACTGAATTTGATTTTGAGGTAACAATTTTGTTCTAAGTTGATGACGAGCTTTGTGCAAACGTCCTTTGACAGCAGAAACCGAAATATTTAAGCGATTTGCAACCTCTTGTAGACTAAGCTGTTCTTGATAGAACAACAAAATTGTCACACGATTTCTGTGAGATAAAGTATGAACAGCTTTTAGTAATGCAGTATGAAGTTCTTTTTGTTCTGCTAATTGCTCAGGGTCGGGTGAATCATTATTCATTAATAACGGTTCAGTACCTAAATCTCCTATCATTGCTTCCAAGGAGAATGGAATCACCTTGCGATGACGTAAGTTATTACGACAAACATTCAGAACAATGCCATATAACCAACTTTTAAAGCACTTTGGATCGCGAAGTTGGTTTAGTGAAAGGTAAGCTTGTAACATGGCATCTTGTACAAGCTCCTGAGCTAAATCCTCATTACCAATCATTCGATTTGCAATACGTTGAGCCATGGGCTGATGACGCAACACTAGTTGACCGAATGCTGTTTTATCCCCCTGTAATGCTAAAATAATTAGTTCTGCATCACTTTGCTCTGCCACACTTACCCCATTGAAAGACTCTATTTAATAGTGGCAAAATAAATAGAAAAAGTTACTTTTTAAGATGGATAAAAATTTTGTAGAGACTGCTCTTAAGAACGTCTCTACAAAAGATTATGTTTTACTAGTGGTCTTTTTTATTAGTTCTACTTGGTTTGTAGTTGCGCTTTAGCGCAAACAGGGAACTAAAGAATCAATTACTACATTTTTTGTTGTGCTAAATATTGATACATTCGCCATTTAGTATCTACATCTGCTTGTACTTGCTCAAGTAATTGCTTTGCAACTTCAGGTTTACTCTTGAGGAGCATTTTAAAGCGGTTTTCTTGATACATTGATTTCTCTACGGATTGTTTTGGTTGACGCATATCTAACTGGAGTGGATTTTTACCCTGTTCTTTAAGTGCAGGATTATAGCGGTAGAGCATCCATCTTCCCGATTCTACTAGTGCTTTTTGGTTACTCATTGCGGTGGTCATATTAATACCGTGGGCTATGCAGTGGCTGTAGGCAATAATTAATGATGGACCATTGTGAGCTTCAGCTTCGATAAATGCTTTCAGGGTATGTTCGTCTCTGGCTCCCAATGCTACACTGGCAACGTAGGCGTGACCATAGGTCATTGCCATTAAACCCAAGTCCTTTTTACCTGCGGGTTTACCACTTGCTGCAAATTTTGCGACTGCTGCTTTGGGTGTGGCTTTGGAGGATTGACCGCCGGTGTTTGAGTATACCTCGGTATCCATGACTAAGATATTCACATTGCGATCGCTTGCTAAAATATGATCCAGTCCACCAAAATCAATATCATATGCCCAACCGTCTCCTCCTACTATCCAGATGCTTTTCTTAACTAGATAATCGGCTAGGGATTTAAGATGTTTAATTTTAGAGTTGGGGTTAGATATTTGCTCAGTTTTCTCTTTAATTAGGGCTACTCTTTCTCTTTGCTCCCAAATATCAGCTTCGGTTTTTTGGGGTGAGGTGAGAGTTGCGTTGATTATATCTTGAGAAATTTCTAGTTCTGTGTTTCCGAGTTCTTGTAATAATTCTGCTGCGTATTCGGCTTGTTTATCTACCGATAATCTGAAACCGAAACCAAACTCGGCGTTATCCTCAAATAAACTGTTTGACCATGCAGGACCCCTACCATCTGCATTGGTTGTCCAGGGTGTAGTAGGTAAATTGCCACCGTAGATAGAAGAACAACCAGTTGCATTGGCAATTAATGCGCGATCGCCGAATAGTTGAGTCAGTAGTTTTAGGTATGGGGTTTCGCCACATCCGCTACAGGCTCCGGAAAATTCAAATAAGGGTTCTTGTAGTTGCTGTTGACGAATTTGGTTTAATTTTAGGTTTCTGCGGTCTGGGATTGGTAGTTCTAAGAAGAAGTCCCAATTTTCGATTTCTTGTTCTTTTAGGGGTAACTGAGGCTCCATATTAATTGCCTTCAGTTCTGGATTTGCTTTATTTTTGGCAGGACAGATATCTACACAGATGCTACATCCGGTACAGTCTTCGGGGGCGACTTGGATGGTAAATTTCTCTCCTGCAAAGTCTTTGTCTTTGGCGCCGGTAAATTTAAATGTAGATGGTGCTTTATTTAACTTGCTTTCTGGATAGGCTTTACTTCTAATTACTCCGTGGGGACATACCATGACACATTTGTTGCACTGAACGCAAACTTCGGGATCCCAAACTGGTATTTCTTGCCCGACGTTACGTTTTTCCCATTTTGCTGTTCCTGTAGGAAAAGTTCCGTCTAAGGGTAAGGCACTGACGGGTAATTTATCTCCTTCCCAGGAGATCATCTTACCCAAGACATTTTGTACAAATTCTGGTGCTTTGTCGGATACAGGTGGTGTTTTGTGAATCTGACTGCTAACGAATGTAGGTACATCTACCTTATGTAAATTTGCAACAGCATTATCTACTGCATTTAAGTTCATACGGACGATTTCTTCACCCTTTTTCCCATAGGTCTTTTTAATTGCTTCCTTTATTTTGGTAATTGCTTCTTCTTGGGATAATACGTTAGCTAAGTTAAAGAAACATACTTGCATGATTGTATTAATTCGCCGACCCATACCGCTTTCACGAGCAACTTTATCAGCATCAATGATATAGAATTTTAAGTGCTTTTTAATAATTTGCTCTTGTACGTCTGCGGGTAAATACTGCCAGACTGTCTCTGTATCGTAGGGACTATTCAGTAAAAATGTGGCTCCATCAATAGCAGTATGAAGAACATCAACCTTCTCTAAAAATACCCACTGATGACAACCAATAAAGTTAGCTTTGTCAATTAAGTAGGTAGAACGAATTGGTTGTAAACCAAAACGCAAGTGAGATACAGTCATCGACCCCGACTTTTTGGAGTCATAAACAAAATATCCTTGAGCGTAGTTATCCGTACCCTCACCAATAATTTTAATAGAGTTCTTATTTGCACCTACCGTCCCATCAGAACCCAAACCATAAAACATTGCGCGGACTACATTGTCGGGTTCTGTGGAGAAATTAGGGTCATATGTTAAAGATGTATGGGATAAATCATCATTAATACCGACAGTAAAATGATTTTTCCTCTCCCCCGCTAAATTCTCGAAAACTCCTTTGACCATCGCCGGGGTAAACTCTTTAGAGGAAAGACCATACCTACCACCAATGACTTTAGGAAAATTTCCTTCCCAAACTTCATGTAAGGCAGTCACCACATCCAAATATAAAGGTTCCCCCGCACTACCGGGTTCCTTCGTTCGATCCAGAACCGCGATCGCTTTCACGCTTTTCGGTAAACTATCTGCAAACCGCTGCACATCAAAGGGACGGAATAATCTAACTTTTAGAACACCAACCTTCTTTCCACAAGTATTTAAATAATCAACTGTCTCATGAACGCTTTCACAACCGGAACCCATGAGAATAATTACCCGTTCTGCATCTTCTGCGCCATAATACTGATAAACTTGATAATATCTGCCAGTCTGTTGACCAAAATCATCCATTACCTGCTGCACAACCTCCGGACAACCATCATACAGAGGATTAATTCTTTCCCTAGCTTGGAAGAAAACATCAGGATTTTGTGCAGTTCCTCTCAACACCGGACGGTCAGGACTCAAAGCGCGATCGCGGTGGGCTAAAATCAAGTCTTCATCAATCAGAGCTAACATATCCTCATCTTGCAATAGCTCCACTTTCTGAATTTCATGGGAAGTCCGAAAACCGTCAAAGAAATGTAAAAAAGATACCCGCGTCTTTAAAGTAGCAGCTTGAGCAATTAAAGCAAAATCGTGAGCCTCCTGTACAGAAGACGAGCATAACATTGCAAAACCGCTAGCACGAGCAGCCATCACATCACTCTGATCCCCGAAAATAGATAAAGCATGGGTTGCTAAAGAACGTGCAGCAACATGAATTACCGTACTAGTTAACTCCCCCGCAATTTTATATAAATTGGGAATCATTAACATTAAACCCTGGGACGAAGTAAAAGTAGTAGTCAAGCAACCAGTCTGCAAAGAACCATGTACAGCAGCAGCAGCTCCCCCTTCACTCTGCATCTCAATCACGCTGGGAACCGTATCCCATAAATTGTAGCGACCCCCACTAGACCAACTATCAGCCCATTCCCCCATGGGAGAAGAAGGAGTAATCGGATAAATAGCGATCGCTTCATTTAAACGATAAGCGACACGAGCAACAGCTTCATTTCCATCTATGGTTGCAAATGTTTTCTGGTTCATCCTTCTCTACCTGGGTTATGTTGTTGATATTGCACTGGGTAGGCTTATATAAAATTTCAAGCCTAATTCTTAGGTTTCTTCAGTACAAATTACGAAGTCTTCCATTAGCGGATTTATGTGTAGCAAAGCTAATTAAAAGAATCAGTAATTTGCACTCCATGCTCCAGCATTATGGGTGAAGGAAACTACACCCTAACTATTGCTTATTTCATATTTACTAAATATTAATAGCTATGAGAAATGAACGAAACAACTCATGTAAAAACAATAAAATTACATTAAGTCAATTTCTTCACAGCTAAAAATATTAATTTTATTATCTAATTCACCAAAATATAATTTACTCAAAATCAACTTTCAGCTTCTTTAAATACATCTTTTACAGGCAATTATCTCATTCTCTTCTCTATATATATTTATATCTATTAAAGATGTACTCATTTTTGGAACTTCTCTCATATCAAAGCTTTCCAGGAAAGATATATTTTTTTTGGTCGTTAGGTTCGAGATTTATACGAGCAATTTCCTCTTAAATAAATTTATGTGAATTTAATCAAATTAAATAATACCAATTCAATAAGTAATTGCAACACATTCTTCATCTCTCATTAGAGACCGTAGCTCCAGCCTTTCAGATTGAGAGATTTAGGGCAGTCTTCGCTCAGAATTGGTATAAGAACGTCTCTATTGAAACTATTTATGTTTCAATACGGTTGCGGTTAAGAAGATTGTAGGTTGGGTTGAGCTTGAACGTTACCCAACTTTCCGGTTGATAACGTCGGGTTGTGCCGTAATACACGCCTACAAAGTTCCTCAACCCAACCAACCTACACTGTTTTAGGACTTACGCATTGACAGGGAAAACCAAATATGAGGTATGGATTTCAGGGATTAGACCTTGATTTTCCGATACTTTTTAGGCAAACGCTACTTATCAAAGGATAATTTATCAAAGTCTGAAACAACGTCGAAACGCTAGTACACAAGACAATAAATTTGTACAGTGCGTAAGTCCTATATTTCTAGTTTTGAGGCTTAACTGAACCGTATTGATTTATGTTTACCGTAAATTCCCATTAACTCAACAGATTCAAGGATATGACCTTCCATCAAAGCCATAACCTCTGATTTACTTGCTCCCGGTGACAAAAACAGCGATTCATCAAGCGCATAAAGTTTGAATAAATAGCGATGGGTTCCATTTGGTGGACAAGGACCGACAAATCCCAATTCACCAAAATCATTTTTCCCCTGTACTCCACCATTAGGCATTCTAGGTTTACTTGTTACACCTTCAGGTAAGTATTTAACAGTGAATGGTAAATTATAAACAATCCAATGTGTAAAAGTTTCCTCAGATACATCAGGGTCTTCCACAATCAGAACATAACTGACTGTACCATTGGGTGGGCTATCCCAACTAAGGGGAGGAGAACAATTATCACCATCGTAGGTGTACTGACATGGAATAGTATTTCCATTAATAAATGCAGGGCTATTAAAATGCATAGCTTTCACAACCAATTATACTAAAATTTATTTTTTGGTTCATTCGTGGACATTCCTTCTACTTTGAGAGAAATTACCCGAATAAACTTTTTTAAAAAGGTTAGGACTTACGCACTCGCAACGTTAGCTAGTGCCGTTGCTCCGTAAACGCGTAGCGTGTCCTGGGAAGGACAAAAATAAGGCTTTGGGATTATTAGTCTGACGACACCCTTTCAGGGAACACTTCGTTTGCTCCGGACGTAAACACGTATTCCGTGCGTAAGTCCTGAAGGTTTGAAAAACCAATATCTATGGGTTCCTTGTGTAGGAGTTTGGATAAAAATCCCCATACAACAATCTCCTTTGTTCTGATTCTTTCTTACTAGCTTTTTACATTTGTGGAAAAAGAATATGAAAGCCTTATATAGTCAGGGTTAATATCTAATTTTCCCCAGAGGTCTTTTTTACACATCTGTGGAAAAAGTGAATATCTGCGTCCACAATCCTAGATAAGAACCTAGGATGAAACATCTAGAATATCGTTCCCATAAGATATCTCCGTAAATTAAGTTTTAGCCCAGTAATCATAGGGATTTGAGGTTGATTATCGGAGAGGTCTATAGATATAACCGTAGACATATAGGAACGGAATATTATTTTTACTTAAAAGAGAACAGGGAACTTTTAACAGGAAAAAGAAAAACGTCCTAACCTTCCCTGACTGTTGCTGTATCTTTTGATTTAAAAGCTTCAGTTCGACTGATTTAAACTCTAGGTGTTTATATGAACGCACTGTATATTTATGCTAATTATTTTAATCGAGCTTCTGTTCTATCTAATTACAGAGATTTACTTTTAGCTGGTAAGATTTTATGAGATAACTAAGCTCATCTGTATCGTTAATTAATAATTTAAATTTTAAATAAAACGATAAACTAGGGAAAATTTCTTGAGGAAAGTATTGATGGCACGAACAAACGGCGCAAAAAGTGAAACATCAACAACTGAATTATCTTCAGTCGTTGAAACTGAAGAAACAACAGAAATTCAAGAATCTCCTGAAGTTGAAGAAGAAAAGCAAGGTATTGACGATATTTTAAGCTCCCTGAAAAGTTTACTCAGTGCAGTAGAAAAACTACAAAAAATTCGCCAAGAAGTGGGTGATATAAAACCTTTAATCCTGCGAATGCTTGATGGAGAAATATTTGTAGGAGAAGAACTAGAGCAACTTAAAACAGGTGTAAGCGGTTTGAATCGTCTAATTCGTGCTTATAGCGACCACCAAGCGGCACTAACCAAAGCCCAACCTGCGAGAGAAATGTTAGACCAAGTCATTAAATAAGGATAAAATTCAATCTCAAATACATCATTGGGACGTAAGAAAAAGCTAGCCTCGACTATAAATGTCGAGGTTAAATTTTGAAATGGTAATTTTAATATTTGTGAAATTTTAAGGTGATTTGTGTAAAATAATTTCCAGAAAATAAAATAATATCAGGTCCGCTTAATTAGTTATGATATAACGCTATTGAAAAGATGGTAGTGCTACTTATTACTTCTTACTCATTACTTATTACTTAGTCCCCACAGATATGACAACTGTTTAACCGGACATAATATATCCGTCCTACTAGTTGCAGAGGAGCAGGGGGGAAACTTTTTAAATTTTTCAGCATTGGGATAATTTATTTCTTGTTCTTCCTTAAACTACTAAGCATTTCTAAACTGAAAAATAAAAACCAAACTTACTAAAAGAGCTAATATTAAAGCCCAGAAACCAAAGGTAATTTTAGTCAGTTTTTTAGCTTGAATAGACCCCCACCAATCCATAGGGCTAACTTTCTGAATTAACAGAGTTGCGATCGCTGCTATATTTAAGCTAGCGATATTGACTAAAACTAATAACATTGCACCTCCTGCTGGTTCCCACTCTCCTGAACCGAGTAACATTCCCCATGTTACAAGTGGTGGTAGTAAAGCCACAGAAACCATCACCCCAACTATACTATTCCTCTCACCCGTAGTTAAAGAAATAGCAGCCGCAGAACCGGAAGCCAAAGCAACTATAATTTCAGGTAAACTAACTCTAGTCCGAAAAGCTATTTCTGGTAAATCTGGACTGATAGGGAAACACCAACCAACAAAAATAGAAAAAATCAAACCTGCCAAAATCCCTAGGAAACCAAGTTTAATAGTTTTGAATACTAAATCAACATCACCTAAAGTCGCTGCAACAGCTAAAGCCATATTTGGTTTGAGAAGGGGTGCAAGTACCATCGCACCAATGATTACAGCTTCGCTACCTTGAACCAAACCCACACAAGCGATCGCGCTCGAAAGCAATACCATAGAAAGTTCCGTCCAGGAAAAATTTATACTTCCTGTTACCCTCGCATAAATTTCTTCCCTATTTACCCGTGATGTTGTATCTTCTGGATCTGCGGTTTCTTCTAAAGGTTCGGGTCTAGGTATCATTGCTTCTACTGGTAGCAATAACATTTGAAAACTATCTATGTGAGTATATTTTTTAACTAAAAAATCAGTAATTACCTCTACTTGGTTGGAATAAAGGAGGATTCTGACAGTAGAGCGATCGCTATTCTTATCCTTCCACATTTCTAAATAAGAGTACTCAGCAAGCAATTCTTCCATCTGCTCACTTTTCTCTTCAGGTAAATACACTTCTAGCAATCGTAAACTCATGTGTAGTGCTGCGGGTAAAGTTAATCAATCCGAACTCATCATACCGAGAAAGGTTAGTTGGTCTATTTTATTTATAAACTCTTTATTTAAAAATAGTTTATTGATACATCTGAAAATAAACTGAAACTATTTAGAATTGCTTTATATAAAATGAAATACGAACAAGCGATAACACCAGCAATCATTGGAACATCTATAGTTTTGCTGCAACCATTCTCAGTCAAAGCTTCATCTCCGGTAGAAGTGGGAAAAATTGCTGAAGGAATTACTGTATTAATTGATTATAGAAACAATCCGGGTAATGGTTCAGGAGTAATTATAAGTAAAGAAGGCAATAGTTATACTGTTTTAACTGCTGCTCATGTAGTAGAAGCACCAAATTTACAATATGAAATAGTTGCTCCTGATAATCAGCGCTACCAGCTTGACTACAGCACTGTTAAGGAGCAATAAATGATTTTAACCAAGCTATCAAAATTAATCCTGACTATACCCTAGCTTACAACAATCGGGGTCTTTCTCGTGCTTATTTAAAAGATTATCAAGGGGCAATAAATGATTTTAATCAAGCTATCAAAATTAATTCTAACTATGCCCAAGCTTACAACAATCGGGGTCTTGCTTACGCTTATTTAAAAGATTATCAAGGAGCAATAGATGACTTGCGAAAAGCAGGAGAACTATACCAAAAGCAAGGAAATCAGCAGCGATATCAGAAAATGTTAGAAGTAATAAAGTCAATAAAAAGGAAGATTCGGTGAATGAAAAACTATTAGAACTTATGTAGTCGTGACGATAAATTAATTCAAAGGCGTAGCAATTGCAGAGATTTTGAGTCTTTTACATTCTGTTAGATGCACCCGGTTTATTTAAGTAAGTGAACAAAAATATTTACACATTCATGAAATAACTGAATTTAGTGATAAACCCGGAGATTGCGTCGTTCCACTCTGTTACACTCGCAATGACTGTGTGTAATTTTGTGTGTAATTTATTTTGTTGAAGTACTTATACCTACTTAATTGAAACTTTGAAACAAAAAATATCCCCGACTTCTTCATTGAAATTCTTACTAAGAATTACGGAAACGTCGGAGATATAATATTGTGCTTGAATCATTTACCCTTACATCAACCTATACAACAACTTACACATTAACTCAGTATTTAATAGCGACGGTAGACATTCCGGTAGCGAAGACATACTGTACGATAACGATAACCGTAACGAGTACGGAAACGATATCTACGGTAACGGGTACATACACGACGACGAACGCGGTAACGACGACGATAACGACGAACAGGACGATAGACGCGGACGCGACGAACACGGTAATAACGACGACCAGCTACTAACTCTTCTTGAGGTACTTCAGTTTTAATTCCTGCTACAGATTCTTGAGCTGTTTCTGAAAATGCTGCACTTGCAGGAGATGCAACCGGTAATATAGCTGAAGCTGCAACTAATCCTAAGGCTGCAAGTTTAATTTGTTTTAGCATGACATAGAAACCTTTTTTATGGTTATATTCACATTAAGCAATACATCAGTATTTTTACGACTTCGTGACAAGTACTTAATTTATTTACAAAACTTATCCAGAGACAACTATGTATTGCATCCTGCATATAAAAACACTTAGATAAATCCTTATTCCTGACTGAATTGATAAAGTTACTGTAAAGATTACGAATTTATACTGGTATATATAATAAGTAGAGATTTAGATTGTTCAGAGATTTATATTTTTCAGACGAAAGATACGGATTGATTGTGAATTAGATATTAAAAATATAGAGGTTCTGTCTAATTTATCTCTCACAACTTATGTTAAAAGTTTGTTCCAAAGAAACGGTGTCAATGCACACCCGTGACGGGGTACGTTTAGATGCAGATATATATCGTCCCGATGCCAAGGGAGATTTTCCAGTATTATTAATGCGGCAACCTTACGGTAGAGAGATAGCATCAACCGTTGTTTATGCTCATCCCAGTTGGTATGCTGCCCACGGTTATATTGTAGTAATTCAAGATGTACGGGGAAGAGGCACCTCAGAAGGTGAATTTAAATTATTTGTGAACGAAATAGAAGATGGTGAGGATAGTGTCAACTGGGCTGCTAAATTACCTGGTAGTAATGGTAACGTAGGAATGTATGGCTTTTCCTACCAAGGTATGACGCAGTTATACGCAGCAGCAGCTAAACCGGCAGCTTTGAAAACCATTTGTCCGGCGATGATTGGTTATGACTTGTATTCAGACTGGGTTTATGAGGGTGGAGCGTTTTGTCTACAAACTAATTTAGCTTGGGCTATCCAGCTAGCGACAGAAACGGCTAAGTTAAAAGGGGAAGAACAAGCATATGAAGAATTGTTTGCTGCATCCCGAAACTTACCTATCTATGAAGGTATACCCGCTAATCCCAAAGTACTGAAAGATTTTGCCCTCGATTCTTTTTACCATGACTGGATAAATTATTCTCGATTAGATGATGGGAACTTAAGCGATAACCCCAAGGAGGTTGCGCGGAGCGATCGCCCTAATAATCCCTCAAATCAATATTGGCAAAAACTATCCCCAAAAACATACCTACAAGACGTAGACTTACCTATGCTCCATATTGGTGGATGGTTCGATGCTTACCTACGAGGAACCCTGCATCTCTACCAAGATATGACAGCTAGAAATACTCAAAGACAAGAATTAGTAATTGGTCCTTGGGCGCATCTACCTTGGGGAAGAAAAGTTGGTGAAGTAGACTTTGGTTTCAAAGCTATGAGTCCTGTAGATAAAATGCAAATTCGCTGGTTTGAGCAGTTTCTTAAAGGACAGGATACGGGTTTGCTAAACGAAGCAGCAATATGTTTGTTTCAAATGGGTACAAATAGCTGGCGAACCTTTAAGCAATATCCTAGCTTAGAATATCAGTCCTATCCGCTTTCAACTATTGGACTTGCCAGTATTCGGGAAGATTCAGGAAACATCATCTTTGACCCCGAATCATCAATCCCAGATGGTTATGATTTTATAGTCCACGATCCATCACGACCAGCTCCCTCATTAGGGGGTCACGCTGGACTTCCCAGTGGTTCATTCGAGCGATCGCACATTGACTCTCGTTCAGATGTTCTCACCTACACCAGTCAAACATTAGATAACGTTTTACACATCACAGGATTCGTGATAGTTAAAGTTTGGTGTGAAGCAGACAAGCCCAATTTCGACTTATGCGCAGTACTTTCACAAGTACAACCAGATGGTAAAGTATATAACATTACTCAAGGATATATTCGCGCTCAACAAGGAAATAATCCTCAGAAAATCACATTACAAGCAACCTGTACAAAAATCCTTAAAGGTAACGCATTACGTCTGAGTCTTAGTGCATCATGTTTTCCAGCATATGCAATTAATCCAGGTCATGATGTACCATCGGGCACTAGTAGATGGCAAGATGCACAAATCATTACCATCAAAATAAAATGTGGAACCGATTCTGGTTCTCAGATTTTGCTACCCACTACCTCAGCATCTTCTTGAAAACAACGTGGGATAGATACGGATACTAAATAAATACTTTATAGAGGGTCTTTACAGATTTACTAAGTAGTCATCGGTACACCGCCATGAAACAAAGGTTCCTGCTATGAGCGGTGTTCCGCTCTCAAGATTTGTACAAAAATAACCATTACATTATTTATCTTATTCTATGTTGCAAGCAACTTCAGATCATATACAATATACCATTGTTAGATAGTTAAAAAGTACTTGAGTACTATTTGACTAATTCGATTTATATTGGACATTAGAGCCAAATATCAAATTATTTGTCCAACTATGTCATTTATTGTCCAATTATATAGATTCAG
>JBCCDM010000134.1:0-14366 GCA_039030795.1 Cyanobacteria bacterium P01_A01_bin.84 | reverse complement strand
GTTACTTATTTTCTAATTTTAAGTAAATATACTAAGCAAGTTTTTGTTGTTTTAACTCAGTAATTTTCTAGTAAATAAGTAATAATTTTGCAGCTTTTGAAGAGTTCTATGTAAGATAAAAAAAATAAAGCTTCATTGATAATCTCTTATGACCTCAACGCTGCTGAATTTTCCTCGTTTGAATGCTCCAAAGCTGTATAAGATGTCTAATGGCTTAACAATAATCGCAGAGCAAATTCCTGTGGAGGCGGTTAACCTGAGTTTATGGGCAAATATAGGTTCGGCTTTAGAATCTGATGCCATCAATGGAATGGCTCACTTTTTGGAGCATATGATTTTTAAAGGTACTGAAAAACTGGCTAGCGGTGAGTTTGAGCGACGAATAGAGGAAAGGGGTGCTGTTACCAATGCTGCGACTTCTCAAGATTATACCCATTACTACATAACCACTGCACCGAAAGATTTCGCAACTTTAGCACCATTGCAAATAGATGTAGTATTAAATCCTAGTATTCCCGATGATGCCTTTGAGCGGGAAAGATTTGTCGTCTTGGAGGAGATTAGACGTTCTGAGGATAATCCCAGGGGTCGGACTTTTCGACGGTCTATGGAAATGGCATTTAATCAATTACCATATCGTCGTCCGGTGTTGGGACCTGAGTCGGTAATTTCTCAACTGCAACCCCAGCAAATGAGAGATTTTCATCATGCTTGGTATCAACCACAGTCTATTACTGCTGTGGCTGTAGGTAATTTGCCTGTAGAAGAGTTAGTAGATACCGTTGCAAAAGGGTTTACAGTTGCGGGTATAAAAAAAGATAAATGTATTGGGGATAAATGGTCGGAAATACAGCCGGAAGAACCATTTACAGAAATTGTGCGCCAAGAATATGTAGATGATAATCTACAGCAAGGGCGATTAATTATGGTTTGGCGGGTTCCTGGTTTAAATCAACTTGATTGTACTTATGCTTTGGACGTACTAGCATCTGTTTTGGGACATGGAAGAACATCAAGATTAGTCAGAGACTTACGAGAGGAGAAGGGTCTAGTTTCTTATATTGGTGTAAGTAATATAAATCATCGCTTGCAGGGTACTTTTTATATCGCTGCTTATTGTGATGTCAAGAATTTCAGTGCTGTAGAAGCTGCCATAGTTGAGCATATCAAGAAGCTGCAATCAGAATTGGTTACGGAATTAGAAATTCAGAGAGTGAGAAGAAGAGTCGCAAATAGATTTATTTTTGGTAACGAAAAACCAAGCGATCGCGCTGGTTTATATGGTTATTATCAAACCCTGGTAGGAGATTTACAACCAGCTTTTGACTATCCTCATCTGATTCAAACCCAAGATGCTAATGATTTGATACAAGCTGCCCGTAAGTATCTTTCTCCAAATGCTTATGGAGTTTTGGTAATCAAACCTTCTGAGGAGTCTAGCTTTTAAGCAGCCGAGCTTCTAGCTATGGTAATGGGTAATGGGTCAGAGCTAATAGCTACAAGCTAAAAAACGACTACAACTGCCAAAAGCTATTAAAATTTGTACATACTATTTGTACATAATAATGAAATCGTATAATCTCATATAGCTTGTCATCATAACAGGCAGCATCTAAGCAAAAATCTGATTCAGGTTATATGCTTAGGTAACACAAGATGAAAATAAACTATGTAAGTCCCAAAGGTTTTAAAATTAAAATTTATAACTTAAAACTTACCATTTAACGCTTACAACTCAGAATTTGAATTAATAATGTGGACTGAAATTGACGCCCGAATTAGTCAGGTAACTGGCGAAAAGTTCAAAATCAAGCAACGGCGTTCAGTTAGCGGTGGGAGTATTAACCAAAGCTACTCTGTATCTGATGGCGAACGTACATATTTTATGAAGTTCAATCAAGTCTCTAAAGTGGCGATGTTTGAGGCGGAGATGCTGGGATTACAGCAAATGTACGATACCCAAACTATTCGAGTACCCAAACCCATTACCTGCGGCACAGTAGATAGGTATAGCTACATCGTATTAGAATGGCTCAACATTGGTAAAGGAGATAATGAATCATGGACGCAAATGGGGCGCAATTTAGCAGCAATGCACAAAATTATTCCGGATTCATCCCGGGGTTTTGGTTGGGATAGAAATAATACTATTGGTTCCATTCCTCAAATCAACACTTGGACAGAAAAATGGGTAAACTTTTTTGCTGAACATCGTTTAGGATACCAATTTCAAATTGCAAGACGTAGAGGTGGACATTTCCCACAGGTCGATGAATTACTAGCTGCTGTCCCTCGAATATTATCCGGTCATCAACCTAAACCATGCTTGGTACATGGTGACTTATGGGGAGGAAATGCTGGTTTTACTACAGATAATGAACCAATAATTTTCGATCCTGCTACTTATTATGGCGATCGCGAAGTTGATATCGCGATGACTGAACTTTTCGGTGGTTTTCCTACAGCTTTCTATCGCGGTTATAACGAAGTCTATTCTTTAGATAGGGGCTATGAAAAACGCAAAATTTTATACAACCTTTATCATGTAATCAATCATTTCAATTTATTTGGCAGTGGTTATGTAGGACAAGCAAATAGCATGATTTCTAGAATTTTAGGATAAAGAAGGAATTCCCAGGAGGGAGACGGGGAGATGGGTGTGATTAGGGATTTTTCTGCTCCCCGTTATTTACTTTATTTACTGGGGCGATCGCGTGTTAAAAGTTAGGAACCAAACAATAATTAGTATAAGTCGGTGAAAATAAACCAACTATTTATAAACTTGGGTTAGGGATTACTCCTAACTTGCACATTAAACCCTTACATAGCATAGATTTTAGCCGAAGCCAAAAAATGTGCAAGTTTCATTCGTTGTGAGAGAGTTTAATACTTTTGACTTGCCCTCTTTGGACGCTCAAATCTTACACCTATACTTATAAATAGTTAAATATAAAATATAAAGTAATCAATAATACCTGTTTTGTAAGATTTATTTAGTCCTCTTTTAGAGGACTTTGTTTTATGAGCCTGGAGAGCAGCGCGGTCAACTCCGGCAAGGGAGAGAGTCTCCCTCGCTATTT
Source organism: Cyanobacteria bacterium P01_A01_bin.84 (assembly GCA_039030795.1). Classification (GTDB taxonomy): domain Bacteria; phylum Cyanobacteriota; class Cyanobacteriia; order Cyanobacteriales; family Nostocaceae; genus JBCCDM01. Next base: position 11,286 of record JBCCDM010000134.1, on the reverse strand, counting down.
AATTTATTTTTATATAATAATCAGGGAATGCCCAGGAAAATTCGTAAGTATAAACAAAGACCAAAAATACAACTGATAAAACGACAGGAAATATGGATGCTAACATTCCAGGGTTTGGTAGTTGCGATCGCATTGATTGCAGTTTTAACAATGTTTGTAATGACTCAGATTCAGCCCTTTCTGGCGGTCAATCATCCCATTGCAGCAGATGTATTAGTGGTTGAAGGTTGGATGTCTGATTATGGGATTAAAGCGGCTTTGAATGAATTTAAAGCAGGTTCCTATCGTCAAATTGTCACCACCGGTATTCCTGTAAAGAAAGGATATTATTTAGCAGAGTATAATAATTTTGCTGAAATTGCAGCAGCGACACTAAAAAAAATGGGTTTAGAAGAAGAAAACATTACTATTGTTCCTTCCCCAGAAGTTAAGAAAGACCGAACCTACGCATCAGCGATCGCTTTTCGTCAGTGGTTAGAAAATACAGATATACAGCCCCAAGCAATTAATATTGTTAGCGAATCAACCCATGCTCGTCGTAGTTGGTTCCTTTATAAAAAAGTGCTGGAATCTAAAATGAAAGCAGGGATCATTTCCATCCCATCACAAAGTTATAATCCCCAAAAATGGTGGAAATATAGTGCCGGTGTCCGTTCGGTGATTAATGAAACTATAGCTTATCTTTATGCTTTAATTTTCAGTTGGAGGGCTTAATTTGTTCTGCGTACCCCTCAAACTCTAAATAACTGGAATATTAATCAATCTTTGTTCTAATTGTTCTGGAATAGTTTTTAAATACTTTTGATTAGATTTAGACATAGGTAAAACCATTTTTAATGCCCAAAAACTATTTTCCATAGCATATTTACTGATTTCTTTATATCTCTCTGTAAAATAATGATGAGAATCATCAATATTGATTTCTGCCGGTGTATGTCCCCTTTCGATAAAAATTTCTACAGCTTTTTTATGTGCATTTAAAAGAGTATTTACATCTATACTTCCTACCATTTGAAAATAAAAGCACGGAAGTACGAAAATTTTGATTGATTTTAATGAAGTAGTTTCTAGATGTAGACTACTATTAAATTGTGTAAATACTGCCGAGACAAATGTTTTTTTATAACCAGAAAAAATATAATTCAGCGACCAGTAGATATTCTCTTGGGGGTGTTTAAATGTATAGTTAATCTGCTTTCCTACAGCATCACGATAAAAGCTACCAACTTGTTCAAATCCTAACTCCTTTACCTTCAGAGCATCAAGCTCTAACTCCTTAATGACTTCTGCAAATTTATTTTCCGGAATCCCTTGGAGTTGTCCTTCTTTTGTAAAAATTGATGTCATGCTTACATACATAACACAGGTACTAAGTAGTATCATTACTGCTACATAAATAAGTAAAAACAACCATAGCGGTAAATTAAATACGAATAAACACAAAGAAACCGTTACTACACCTGTCGTGAAGTTTACCCAACTATTACAACAAAGAGTACGGAGTATTGTATAGAGTAATTGAGATTTTATCGGATTCTTCATTGATATAGCTGCACTTGCTGTAGCAGAAAGTTAAATTTAATACCAATTTTTAACACTGTATCCATACAATCTTAAACCGAGTTTTACCGTAAATTTTCCTGCAAATAAACCACTAAATCCTTGCTCGCTGTATTAATATGCTTCTTTAGTAACCTAACAGCAGTAGATGAATTCTTACTTCTACACGCTTCCAAAAGCTGTAAATGTTCCTTTTGAGAACGTTCTGAATAATTCATCTCTGCCATTTGCAGTCTGACATAACGTTCTACACTCACATGAAGATTTTTAATCATTCCCAGTAATCGCGGACGGTTTCCCGGTATATATAAGGTTGCATGAAATTCCCAATTTAAATTTCCTAAGTTTGCAACATCATTTTCTGCATAGGTTTTATCTAAAATACATTCTGCTTTTTCTAAGTCAAACTCACTCAAGTTCGGTATTGCAAGTTTAATTGCTGTAGTTTCCAATGCTATACGAATTTCACCAATTTCTTTCACCTCCCTAGGAGATAAACTACAAACTATCGCACCACGATTAGGGTAAAACTTGACTAAACCCTCTACTTCCAACTGACGTAATGCTTCTCGGACTGGAATCCGACTGACTCCAAACTGTTTTGCAATCTCATCTTGTCTGAGAGATTTTTCTTCTGAAAATATTCCCTGAATAATTGCTTCTCGTAATGCATCGGCGATTAAATCGGGGGTAGAACGTTGATTTTGCAAGGCATTTGCTGCTAGTTCCTTTAAGTTCATTGGAAATTCTGATTGAGATTTTTGTATACTATTTTTTGTATATTGTATACAATATACGATAATTATGGTTATATTGGGAAAGTCAGTTAAATCTTAATTCAGATTTCCGGTATTTTTCTATCTCCCATTCCCACTCTCTAACTGTAAATATAGGAAGCAGTTATTAGAGGAAAATCAGGGAATAAGAAACAAAAATAACCCACTTATCAACCTTCTCATTCCCCTTTAAAAAATAAACATTGCATTAACTATCCAGGAGTAAAGTGATGAGCATTCCAATACAACCAGACAGAATAATTATTTTTGATACCACCCTCAGAGACGGAGAACAGTCTCCTGGTGCAACCCTCAATCCTGAAGAAAAGCTGGTTATTGCTCGTCAACTTGCTCTTTTAGGAGTAGATGTAATTGAAGCCGGGTTTGCTGTTTCTAGTCGTGGTGAATTCGATGCAGTAAAAAATATTGCTCGAGAAGTCGGTATATTAGATGGACCAATTATCTGTAGTTTAGCAAGAGCAGTCAGTAAAGATATCCAAGTAGCAGCCGAAGCTATAAAACCTGCTGCACATCAGAGAATTCATACTTTTATCTCCACTTCTGACATTCACTTAAAATATCAGTTGAAGAAAACACAAAAGGAAGTATTAGCGATCGCAGAAGATATGGTTGCTTATGCAAAGTCTCTCGTAGAGGATGTGGAGTTTTCCCCGATGGATGCAAGTCGTTCGGAACCAGAGTTTTTGCATCGGGTTCTAGAAGCTGCAATTAACGCTGGTGCAACTACAATTAACATTCCCGATACCGTGGGTTATTGTACTCCCAAGGAAATAGAAAAGTTAATTCAAGGTATTATTCACAATGTTCCTAATATTAACCGAGCAATTCTGTCCATTCATACTCAAAACGACCTGGGTCTAGCCACAGCTAACGCATTGACAGCAATTGAAAATGGCGTACGTCAGATAGAGTGTACCATCAACGGAATTGGCGAACGGGCAGGAAATGCCGCACTTGAGGAGATAGTCATGGCTTTAGACACCCGTAAGTCATACTTCAACTCTTATTTGGGAAGAAAAGCAGACTCGGAGACACCTTTAACTAATATCAATACCCAGGAAATCTATAAATCATCCCGTCTAGTTTCTAGCTCTACCGGAATATTAGTCCAACCCAACAAAGCCATTGTAGGTGCAAACGCCTTTGCTCATGAGTCGGGAATTCATCAAGATGGTATAATTAAACACCGTCAAACTTACGAAATTATGGAAGCTGCATCCATTGGTTTAACTGATAATAATATAGTCCTGGGCAAACATTCCGGACGTAATGCTTTTCGTACCCGCTTAAATGAACTAGGTTTTGAACTAGAAGAAGCGGATCTAAATAAAGCCTTCATTCGATTTAAAGAAGTCGCTGACAAGAAAAAGCAAGTCTCAGACTGGGATATAGAAGCCATAGTCCGGGATGAGACCCAAACCCATATTACAAAAGGGTTTCAACTAGAACACGTCCAAGTTTCCTGTGGTAGTAACGCCTGTCCCACAGCCACAGTTACAATTGTCACTCCAGAAGATAGAATTTTTACTGATGCAATTGTCGGTTCAGGTCCCGTTGACGCTGTATATCAGGCAATAAATAAACTAATTGATATACCAAATCAATTGATAGAATTCTCAGTACAATCTATCACAGAAGGTATAGACGCATTAGGTACAGTTACAGTCCGCTTGAGATACGAAGAGAAAATCTTCACCGGACAAGCATCAGATACAGACATAGTCGTTGCAGCAGCTTACGCACATATGAATGCAATTAACCGTCTCTATGATTATCTGCAAAGACAGCTGAAGGAAGAACATTTAAAGCTAGAGAGGGTTTAAGATATTTCTAGAATTAGAAATCACCAGTAGGGGCGCAAACCTTGCGCCCCGGTATTTGGTAAAATTATTTAAAACTACTATAAGTCAATACAGTTGCGGTTAAGAAAAATGTAGGTTGGGTTGAGCGATAGAGAAACCCAACTTTGGGGTTGATAATGTTGGGTAACAATCCAAGAAGTCGCTCCGCGTCTACGTTCCTCAACCTAACCTACACTATGTCTAGGCAATTTCAATTTTGAGGCTTAACTGAACCGTATCAGGTTATATGCAGATCCTCACATAGAATTGCTATAACTTAGCCTATTAGACATAATTGAAAGCACTACTTTGTAAATCCAAGCCTTGAGTATTATTAACAACACCAATTAATTCCTTTCCATTTCCTTCCTTCAAGAAAATACCAGTACGATTATTTCCCCCTACAGTCGTAGAACCTAAACTATAGTCAGAAGCTTTCCCATGTAATTGAATTACATCTTTTTGATTCAGACTAAAGTCATCAATTCTACCATAGTCTGAAACTCCAGACTTACTTGAATTCCCATCATTGTAATATGCTTGCTTTTTGTCACCAAGTACAAAAGTATCCGCACCACTACCACCTAGAAAAACATCCCTTTCATTAGCAATAGAAACTCCAGGTTCCACCCCAACCAGAGTATCATTTCCTTTGCCACCTAATAGTCTGTCATTACCTCTGCGGGCAAATATTTGGTCATTTCCATCAGTACCAACAAGTTTATTATTTTTATTGTCACCAACAATCCGTTGAGATTTTGCATTCTCCGGTTTTACTTTTGTAAATTCGATGTAGTCAAAACGTGCAAATTCACCACGATTCATCTTACCGATAATTTCAAAATTATCCCCAGATTTAAGTTCCATCCCTTTGTGAGTAACCTGACTCGTCTTTGCTTGGGGTCTAGAATAATTACTAGGTAAATCTTTATCGAATTTAAAATCTTTACTTTTACCTGCAACTGTCACTGTTGCTGAAGAAACCCCATCATTTTCATCGTAGTAACCCACCTTCACTTCATACATTCCCGCTTCACCATTGAATGTACCAGTGACCTTACCGGTATCCTTACCAGAGCCTTTTAGAGATATATGTTTACCTTTCGACGCTCCAGAATTCTTGACTGTTTCAACCTTATAACCACTTAATTTTAGTTCTTCAACTTCGTAACGGACAATGTTATTACCAGCAGAATCTAAGTTATCTGAATTATTTTTTGGAGCTGGATTTGCAGGTACAGGACTTACTACCGGAGCATTTTGAGGTTTAGGTGAACTATCATCTACATTAAGTTTTCTAGTATCACCAGCCAAGTAATCATTACCATTACCCACAAAGCTTGTATTCTCAATATCAAGTGACATCGGTTTGTTCTTGTATATTGCTCCACCTGATTTAGCTTGATTTTTTTCAAACTTACTGTTGGTAATATCAGTTCCAGGACCACGCCATTGGTGGGAGTAAATAGCTCCTCCTTGCTCAGTAGCTTTGTTACCTTTAAAAGTAGTTTTATCAATTTTGACAGATGATTCCCCTTGGTACCATATACCACCTCCTTCATCAGCAGAAGTATTGTTGACAATGGCATTATCTTTGATATTTACTTCCTTACCAGAAACACGGATAGCACCACCCCTTGCGACACCTGATTTATCTTTAGTTACCCCGTTACCAGTAAATTCATTGCCTTCAATAGTTACATAGTCTTGGTCATACCCCCAAATTCCTAGCGCTCCACCGTGACCTGGAGAAGTATTGTCTATAAAGCGATTATTACGAATTATGGTTTGACCGCCTTTGCTGTCCCTAGGTAAGTTTCCTTTGTAATATCTTTCTTGATTAGGAACGCTAGCACCATCATTGTGAATAGCACCACTCCATTTCACACTCTTGTTGTTACTGAAAGTCGAATCTTCTACAGTTAGTTCAGTGAAGATAGTCCCAATTGCTCCACCAGAAATTCCTTTGTTATTAGTAAACTCACTACCTTTAACTACAAGTTTACTATTTTGATAAACACCGATCGCACCCCCCGCACTATCATCATTTCTTGTAGACTTATTACCATCAAACTTACTATTGAGGACTGTTACATTTGCACGATCTCTGGCGTGAATAGCACCACCGAAACCTGCTGTGTTATTGTAAAATTCACTATTTTCTACTTTGATAGTGGCTTTTGGGTTCATAACCCTAATAGCTGCACCATTATATTCATGGAAAGCATCAGTAAATTTTAAATTTCGTAGAGTTACTTTTCGATTCTCTCCATTTACTTGAACGATAATACCTGGTGTCTTTCCACTACCTGATTCTTTTCCACTAAGAGTTAAACCAGAAGCATTTTTACCATCAATGGTGATATTCTTATCTACTTCTAGACGACGTTCTAAAGTAATTGTCTCTTTTGCCAAACTACTGTCAAACCTAACAGTATCTCCAGGTTTCGCTGCTTCTATTGCAGCCCTTATAGAACCTTTAACAGCAGGTGTACCATAATCATTATCAGCAGTATTCGTTACTGTTAGAATGCCCATATTTCGTTCTCCTAAGTTACTTTAGTTCAACTGGTAGTCATCCTGAATTACTTTCTGATAAAACTTATATGTATCTATACAAATAAAGCAGATCCAATTCACAACATTGTTTACAGCTAAATCCAAGCAAAAAAGACAGGTTATTATAGGGTCTCGATTGCTACTGCTTAAATAAGCACTGGATTTAATCAATTCATGATAAATTGAACGACATAGCAATAGGAGTTCGCAGTACTTTATATCTTTAGGAACTTGTGAAATCCTTTACTAAGATAAAAACCCTAACTTTAAGGATAGATAAATATCTTGCTTGCTAGTTGTAAATTTCTTAAACAGCTAAAAATTCTGAAAAAGCAATTAGAACATAGCTTTCTGAAATAAACACCTTGATTTTTTTTGCAGGAACCATTTTGTTGCGGTAGATGTCTGTTTGCAAAAAGAGTTGCCTAATAAGTGCCCCATTGGTAAATGATACTTTGAGTGACATATAGATAGCTATGATAAATCATAGTGTATATACCGAATTATTAATTCAATTGGTAGACTGTTATTTAACTGTCTACTAGCTGTATGTTATGTAACTCAAAAATCTTTAGTATTATAGGTTATTCAATTTCAGCCAGTAGATGAAGGCAGTCTCAATGAAAAAATTTTTACAACTAGCTATTTAGTTATAGGAATCCTTTATTCCCCCTTCTTTACAAATAAGTTATAAGCACGGAGATAGAGGGTGCAAAAGCTTACAAGTAATCAAGCAAAATTATTTGGGTACAGCTCTTTTGGGAATACGGAACAAACATTTCATGCTTCACTTATAGTCTTTTCTACGTCTAAAATAATTTTTTAACGGGGTTGCTCCGACGCCAGCCCTTTCAATGCGAACATATGAACTAATTAGGAGCAATACTGAGACCCGTTTCCAGCACAGGTTATTAATGATGAATTCAATGTATCCTTGAAGTTTAATTACAAAATCATAAGTTTTTGATTCGCTGTCATTTTTTTGTCATGTTTTTTTGTCAGACTGAAAAACAGCTTTGCATCGCAGCTAATCGTGTTTTTCAAAATACCCTATAAATTGGTCAGCAACCCGCCGTCTATACGGGGGCTTGAAATATAGCTTAGTTACCAGACTAAGGTTTTATCTAAATTTATTGCCCATTAGAACAGCAACAGGAGCGAAAACAAAGTATAGCCGAACTAGATTAAATCTTGAGAAACAACATTGGATTGATGCTGCTTGCGTTGGCGATGTTGATAACTTAGAACTTCTAGCTTACCAACCATTGAAAATTAAATCCAATGGTCACGGTACAGGTCAAATGTGCCGAACAGATAAGTAGGGATTCCCTATAAGATATGTTCCGAAGAAAAAGTTTATCAAAGGTTTTTAAACTGGAGATATTGTAAAAGCCATTGTTACATCAGGCAAAAAAGTTGGCGAGTATATTGGCAGAATTGCTAGTTTCAACATTTCAACCCGCGAAAAACTAGTACAAGGTATTTCTTACAAGTACTGTAAAATTATTCAAAAAAAAGATGGTTATTCCTATGCATTCTAGACTCTGCCTCTCATTTCCTCCCAGCGATGAATCGTTGGTTTCCATGAGGTAAGAAAGATGAAAATTAATATCACTCGCTTGATAATAGCAACGCTAAGTGTAACTGTTCTTTATGCTCTTGTAGCTTGTTCTTCTACAGATAGTTCCTCTTCGGCACAAAACACTTCTGAGTCAACTACCCCAAAGAATAGCAATAGCTCGCCATCTAATAATCCACTACTATCGGGGAGTAATGTTACTGTTGCTAAAAATTTTAAAGCAACAACGGTTTTAGTTGGTTTAGAACGACCTTGGGGTATGACATGGTTACCAGATGGAGCAATGTTAATTACCGAACGTCCGGGGAGAGTGCGTATTGTTCGTAATGGAACTTTAGATCCTAATCCTATTGAGGGAGTACCAGAAGTTTTCGCGGTTAATCAAGGAGGTTTAATGGATGTTTCGGTACATCCGAACTTTCAAAAAAATCCCTTAGTTTACTTTACCTATTCTCATGGTACCGGTGAAGCAAACCGTACTAGGGTTGCTAGAGCAACACTTGACGGGTCAACTTTAAAAGACTGGAAGGTTATTTTTCAAGTATCTCAAACAAAATCAGGAGGTCAACATTTCGGGTCGCGCATCCTTTGGTTACCAGATAATACCATGTTATTAACCATTGGGGATGGTGGTAATCCACCAACCCAGCTTAATGGGGACTTAATTCGCAAACAAGCTCAAAATCTTAATTCTCATTTGGGTAAAGTCATTCGTTTAAACGATGATGGTTCAATACCTAAAGATAACCCCTTTACTGATTCTGAAAATGCAAACTCAGCTGTATGGAGTTACGGACATCGCAACATTCAAGGAATAACCTTTGACCCAGTTAATAATAAATTGTGGTCAACTGAACATGGTTCAAGAGGTGGTGACGAACTAAATCTTGTAGAAGCAGGAAAAAACTATGGTTGGCCCCTAGTTACCTACAGTAAAGAATATACTGGAGGAGAAATTTCCTCTAAGCGATCGCAATCGGGAATGGTAGACCCAAAAGTAGTTTGGACTCCTGCGATCGCACCTTCAGGATTAGCATTCTACTCTGGAAATCGCTTTAAAGCATGGGAGGGAGATTTATTTGCAGGGGGATTAGTTTCTCGCGATGTTCGTCGCATTGATTTGGATGCAAATAATAATGTTATTAAAGAAGAATCTATTCCTATTGGTAGCAGAGTGAGGGATGTACGTCAAAGTCCTGATGGCAGATTATACGTTTTGACAGATGAGCAAAATGGACAGCTTATAAGTATTGAACCTACACAAGATTAGGTAAGTATAATTAGTAACTTCTCTCTTTGGGAGACGCTTCGCTAACGTAATCCATTAAATTTGAATTAACTATAAACCGCACCAAGAGAAATCAAAAGTCGAAATTCAAAAATATTTGAATCAATTAGGAGTACTATCGTTATGAATAATATAAACAATTCTTCGATGTCTGCAAATAAAAATATAAACCTTCCAGACATTAAAACTAAAAAAGCCAATACCAATTCTGATAACCCACCAGAATTCAAACCAGCAGCAGTATGGGAATCACCCTCTTTTGAAGAATTTACACTTTGTATGGAAGTTACAACTTACGTTCATCAGTGGGAATGAGGGAGAGAAAAAGACAGGGAGCAGGGGAAACAGAGGAGCAGGGGAAGCAGAGGAGAACAGTAAAGGTTTAGCATTGCTAAACCTTTACACCACTCACCACTCAATACTCCTATATTTCAACACGACCTATTTACCGTCATAAAATAAATGCTTGTACGTATTCTTGGTTCTGCTGCTGGAGGGGGATTTCCTCAATGGAACTGTAATTGCGCTGGTTGTCAATCTACCCGTGTTGGTGATAGAAATGCACCCGGACGGACTCAATCATCTCTTGCTGTTCGAGCAGGTGATGGTTCTTGGTTTTTGGTCAACGCATCCCCTGACGTGCGTCAACAACTCGAACGACTCCGGGATGGAGAACCATTATCAGTTCGTTCTAGTCCGATTGCGGGAATTTTGTTGAGTGATGGGGAAATTGACCATACAGCAGGATTAATGATTTTACGAGAATCTGACGAACCACTAAAAATATATGGGACAAATGCAGTCAGACAAGGATTAACCGGTGGTTTTTCTCTACTCCGCGTGTTGAAAGATTACTGCGGGGTAAACTGGGTTGATATTGAACCGGGTTCAAAAGTAAATTTGAGTAATAATTTAAGTAATAGTTTAACTAATAACAATAATTCAGGTCTAAATGTAGATGGTTTAGAAGTAGAAGTCTTTTCACTCCCCAGCAAACCACCCAAATATATGCGCTCTACTTCGACCGTCGAGGGAAATTGGGTAGTCGGGTTTACGTTTCGGGATAGTGGTAGTGTTGTAACTTATGCTCCAGCACTAAGTGAGTTGAGCGATTCAATATTAGAAAGATTTGATAATAGCGATTGCATCTTAGTTGATGGAACATTTTGGCAAGATAATGAATTACTAGCATTAGGAACATCAACCCGTACCGCTCATGCAATGGGACATTTACCGCTTTCAGGAGAGAGTGGTAGCTTAATTCGTCTTTCCAAACTTTCCTGCAAGCGAAAAATTTTTACCCATATTAACAATACCAACCCAATTTTGATTGCTAATTCACCAGAACGTCAAATAGTTGAAAAAGCAGAAATGGAGGTTGCTTATGATGGATTAACAATTGAATTGTAGTTAACAGTTAATTATTAATCATAGAAACGTAATGCAATTATTTAAACAAGAACTTGAAAAACCTTCTTGGACAAAAGAAGAATTTGAATCCATACTCTATTCCCAAAAAACCCGCTATCATCATTTACATCCTTTTCATAGGAGAATGAATGAAGGATTATTAACACCCACAGAAATACGAAATTGGGTCGCAAATCGTTTTTATTATCAAAAAAATATTCCCCTCAAAGATGCCGCAATTATGGCAAACTG
>JBCCDM010000133.1:0-14370 GCA_039030795.1 Cyanobacteria bacterium P01_A01_bin.84 | reverse complement strand
GAAGATTTATCATTGCGACCGGAACATAGTGTAGGGAAGCATAAGCTCTATCGAGCAGACTACGTCAACGCAGGGTTTATTGCGATTACGTCGCTATCGCTCGTAATGACGGGATTACGTTGATTTTGCGTAAGTCCTGAAATACTTAGTAATTTTTATTTATTACAAGTTTTACCATGCAATATGTATATAAAGTCAAGATAAATACTTGTCAAAAATATGAACCGCAGTAACAGCGATCGCTAGAAAATCTAAGAATATGACTATAAAATCAATTAAGTATGAATCTAATTATTTGTAAAAAATAATAGTTATATTTTTATGAGTAAAAATTATGATTAAAAAAGAAAATCATGTCGGGTTAGTTTTAACCTTGATTGGTATTTTTGCTATTAATGTAATTGGTATTTGGTGTGCTTATAAGTTCGGTTATCATTGGAACTCAGAAACAGAGAATGATATAAAACGCATCAATCAAAACAACAAAGAAAATACCAGTAATATAGTTAGGATAATAGATAATAAATCAAATATAAGCACAGAAGCGATCGCTCCAACTAAAATCCTCCCTGAACCAACAGTAAACCCAAACATTACTAAAGATGTTACAAAGCCACAATTACAAGGTAGAGTACAATTTTTAACAGATACAGCCTATATAGAGAATCAAAGCTTAGAAACTTTAAAACAAATAGCTAGAGAAATTAAACAGTATCAGTCAGAAAAAGTTAATATCCGCATTCATACCAACTCCGGAAAATCAAAATTTAGTCAAACCATTGCTGAAAAAAGAGGGAAAGAAATAGCTGGTTTTATACGTCATCTAGGTTTAAAACATAAAATCATTATTTCTCAAAAAAGTACTGCTAAACTTTCAAAAAATTTGTCTCCCCAACAACAACGCAATCAACCCATAGAAATTCACCTATATCCCCGTAAATAACCTTAAAGTAATTCAAATTAATTAAGAATTAACTTCATCTTAATAATAATCAATCACCCATTACTAATCATCAAGAACGCCTAACATTCAAACAACACCATTCCTTCCGCTTCCATAAAGTTGCTACCACCCAGCCATTTTTCTCTAAAATATCAGTTACCTGATTAGATTGCTCCAATAATATACCGCTAAAAATCCCCCAAGTTTTAGGCTGCACAATAGCACTCATCTGCGGAAGTAAATCAATGATAACTTCCGCAAGAATGTTACATACAATACCATCTACTTGCTGAACCATTGTTTGTAAAACATCCACACTACCTTGCTTAACAATTAATTTCTCAGAAGGTATATTATTTTTCTGATAATTCTCGATAGTCGCACTTATTGATAGAGGGTCTGTATCCACAGCATAAACTTGTTTCACACCAAGTAGCAGTGCCCCTATAGAAAGTATTCCCGAACCGCAACCGACATCAGCAATTACCATTTGCTCATTGTCGGGTTGTTTTTCACCTAGAAAAGATACATCCCCACCACCCAAACGCATCTCTATTGATTCTAAACATAACTGAGTAGTAGCATGAGCACCAGTACCAAAAGCTGTACCGGGGTCTAAACTAATTACTAATCTTTGATTATTTTCTGGAACCGACAACCAAGCAGGATTAACAAGAAAGCGATCGCCTATCTCTTGTGCTGTCCAATGTTCCTTCCAACTACTAGCCCAATCTTCTTCATCTATTAAATCCCATTTCAGTACCGGAAGGGAAGCTCCCACACACAATGCATCTTGACGCAACCATAAAGCCAAAGCAGCCAAGTCCAGCAGACGTGTTTGAACCTGTGGTAAATAAGCCCGAATATAGCAAGTATCTTCTTTCTTTTCGCTAGCAGTTCCCCGACAGCCAAAGCTTCCCAAGCGCCAAAAAATGCTATCTTCTAAATTCGGTTCGCATAGTATCTGTAATTCCCACCAGGTATTATTCATCTTTTTATATTAGGAGAATTCCAACTCATGAGTACAAAGTCCTAGAAAATCTAAGCATATAGATAACAAGTTATCTACCAAACTAAAATATTTTCAATATTTTGACTTGAAATTTTATATTCAGTTATTCTCCATTCACCTGCAATCTGTAACAATAAGTAATGTAATTACACTACAAAAAAAGAATATCAAATATTTTTAGTTAATTTTTTATTAGCATCTACTCTTATAATCCGACTTTAATTATACCTTGTTGAGTTAGAAATACTTTAATAGCTGTGTAAATTTGTGCTTTTTGCCCTTTACTAAATCCTCCGTGTGCAGCCCCTTTCACAGTAAATAATTGATTGACCGTTCCTGCTTTACCTAATAATTCATGTAGTCTAGTCCCATGGCTATAAGGAACAAAAGTATCTTTTTCTCCATGTATTGTCATAATCGGCGGTAAATTTTCTCGCACAAAATTAATTGGAGAAATACTTTTTGCAATTTCCATTTCTCGTACAGAGGTTTTATTTCCAAACCACTGCACAGCAAAATATTTTTGATTGGACCCTACCAGCAAATCATTAACATCAGTAATACCCGACCAGTTAACAATTGCAGCAACTTTTTGTATTTTTTCTCCCGAGCAGTCTTGGTTAAATTTACTCCTATCAGGCATCATACCTATTGTCAGTGAAAGATGTCCACCTGCGGAAAATCCAGTTAAAACAATTTTATTCCTATCAAAGTTATATTTTGGAGCATTATTATTTATCCAACTTAAAGCACATAAAGCATCTTCTACAGCGGCTGGGGCTAGAGCTGTATTTGCCAATCTATAGTTAATATTAACTACAGAAAAACCCCACTCGAGATATGGGTTGAAGAAATATTTTTTTCCTTCCTTACTTCCTTGAATCCAACCTCCACCATGGATAACCATTAATGTTGGGTGTAAACCGGGATTTTTATTTTGATAAATATCAAGTTTTAATTGATTATCGTTTACTGTTTGATATACAATATTCCGATAAATTTCATAATTTTTACTCTGTGTCACCCCTATCAAAGAATTTGTAAATCCTTGTCCCCAATTCAGAATAATAACTAGTGAAATTATAATCCCAGCAATTATGTAAAAATTCCCAAATAAAGCTTTTATAGATTTCATAACATTAATAGAGTTTAGAATCTTGATTGTTTTCTAATCAAGGAGCTTAAGGAAAATATAATATATTGTTTTGTCTCTTCATACATTGTTGATATAATCTGGTACCATATAACGGAAATCAGTAAATCATTTCTTCTATTTCCCTTTATCCTTTAACTTTTCTATACCTCTCTCGCTATAATTACATAATTTTTGGGTTACATTAAAGGTTTTGATTTCGGTTTTAAAATACCCTGTTCGATCATTTTTTTCTTAAGAATCTGTATCATAATTTTTGCACCATGTTAGGTAGGATGTAATCCATCATTGTACCTTACCCTTCCACGTCTACCTGAACTATCAGCAGCTACAGGAACAAATTTACCATTTGCTACCAAGGTATTCCAATAATCAACAAATTCTATTTTGGGATATGCTTGAGCAACTTTTTTATAAATTCTATTAAAAATAGGGAAGAATTTATTATACCTAGCAGTAATTGAAATACCTGCTAAAGCCCCAAAACCCGTGGAAAATCTCCAGGCTGGAAAACAGGACAACCAAGCAAGCGTAGAATCATATCAAGTCCGTTTAATTAGTTACGATATAACGCTATTGAAAAGATGGTAGTGCTACTTATTACTCCTTACTCATTACTCATTACTCATTACTCATTACTCATTACTCATTACTCATTACTTATTACTTAGTCCCCACAGATATGACAACTGTTTAACCGGACATAATATAACCCTTTTCTCAATTTATAAATTTTATGGCGTTCTCCGCTATTTTGTAGTAGTTAAATCAGCTATTGCTTTGTATATTCAACCATTCTAAAATTCTATTTAAAGCCCACCATTGGTCTGGGTCTTTTGCTTGATACTGCCCTTGAAGACTATTAAGGTATCCGATATGACCACCATGCTGAGTCAATAATAAATCAATTGCCGGATTTTTAGAACAAGCAGCTTGTAAATCGGGAATTATCGTTGGATCGAAAAATGGATCGTCTCCAGCGTAAATAATTAAAGTTGGTTTATTAATACTGGGTAGAAAATCTAAAGCACAGGTAGCCTTGTAATAATCCTCTACAGAATCAAAACCTAATTGAGGTATTACTAATTCATTATCAAAACCCCAAATGCTATCAGCACGTTTAATAGCTTCCTTATCCAGCTTTCCCGGGTGATGAGCATTTAGTTTCCAAGCAAGTTCTTTCAGCTTTTGAGCAATCCTAGACTCAAAAAATCTACCTGCTCGATATTTTACTAAATAAGTAAGCGATCGCAATGAATCCAAATTAGGGCAAATTACAGCGCTACCAGCAATATCAACTTCCCCAATACCCAAGTCTGACATTCTTGAAATATTAGCAGCAGTATTCAAACCCCATAGTGCTAACTGACCCCCCAGAGAATAACCCGAGAACCAAAACTTTTTCGGACATCCGAACTCAGCAGCAGCGGCAGCAATTCTAATGAAATCTTCCCCCTCATATAAACCATCGCTGGTGAGTGTAGGAGATAATTCGGCGGATTTACCATGAGCGCGCCAGTCAAATAACACAACAGCATACCCGGCATGATAAGCTTTTCTTCTTAAAAGCTTTAAAAACCATTCGGTTTCTAAGTCTCCAGTAATACCATAAGTCGCAATAATTGTACCGTGAGGATTTGTAGGGATAGCGATTTGTCCATATAACGGGACTTTTTGAGCACCTGTAAATATTTGTTCCTGATAAGGTGGCTCTGGCTCATATATAGTATTTTTCCAGAAATATCTTCCCCACAAAGCCGCATATATAGTCATTCCCACCCCATTTTGTAAAAATAGAGACGGATTGTAGGCGGCATTATATAACATATTTATTAGAACTTGCTTTAACTACATCTTAGTTTTACAATTCTTTCATTTTAATCTTTATGTTAGATTTAAAATCTTTTTTATAATCAGTAAAGCAATCTTTGTATTTACCAAAGATTCTTATATATCCTTAACAAGTAGCAATAATTTTTTAATAATGCCAAGGATTCTTGTAATAGATGACGATCCCGCAATTTCAGAACTAGTTGCCGTTAACCTAGAAATGGCTGGCTATGATGTTAGTCAGGCAGAGGACGGTATCAAAGGTCAAGCACTAGCATTACAATTGCAGCCTGACTTGATTATGCTAGACCTGATGTTACCCAAGGTAGACGGCTTTACAGTTTGTCAAAGATTGCGTAGAGACGACCGTACAGCAGAAATACCAGTTTTGATGTTAACTGCTTTAAGTCAAACTCAAGATAAAGTAGAAGGTTTCAATGCTGGTGCTGATGACTATCTCACTAAACCTTTTGAAGTTGAAGAAATGTTAGCGCGGGTACGTGCTTTACTCCGACGTACTGACCGCATTCCTCAAGCTGCAAAACACAGCGAAATTCTGAATTATGGACCATTAACTTTAGTCCCCGAAAGATTTGAAGCGATATGGTTTACTCAAACAGTCAAGTTAACTCATCTAGAGTTTGAACTACTCCACTGTTTATTACAAAGGCACGGTCAGACGGTTTCTCCTAGCGAAATACTTAGGGAAGTCTGGGGTTACGATCCTGATGATGACATTGAAACTATTCGCGTACATATTCGCCATTTAAGAACCAAATTAGAACCCGATCCCCGCCATCCGCGCTATATAAAAACTGTTTATGGTGCAGGGTATTGCTTAGAATTACCAAGTGTACCTGAGTTTGAACCTGAATCTAACTTAGAATCTGAAGTTGCTGTCTCTGAAGTAGAATCATAATGCTTATTTAATTCTGTTTACCAAAAATCAAATATTGGCTAATCTGTTCTGTGAATATACTCTCTCTGTTCTAGAACATTTTAGTTTGTTTCTCAGCTTATTCCTATCATTAGGTTAATTTTTTGGTGCAAAATAGCTCCAGATTAGTTTTTCTACCGAATTGGTAAGATTATTATAGTTGACGACATATATTGACTACTGTTGCCGTGCTGCACTAGTACAATATCTAATTATTAAGGACTAGGACTCCTTGATTTCCTAAAGGAATGCTTAATTGAACTTAATTTGACATAGTTAAATAAAAAAATAGAATATTGATAGTGATTCACTCATGTAAATAAAAATTAATGTTGGATTTTAGCTCCATTGGGGAATTTTCCCGCACCAACTGCGTGAGTATTTGTGGATTTTTAGTACCAGCAAATTTACTTGCTACCATAGCTGCGATCGCTCTTTCTGCATTAGGTCGTCCGTCTTCTCAAGTTTTACGAATTGCGAGTGTAGGAAGTATGCTGGCTGTGATAATGATACTACACGTTTATACTTGGTTCGCTGTAGGGGTTGTGATGGCTCCTACCTACATTTTGTTATGTTTGGCAATTACTTGCTGTATCTGTAATTTAGGTGCGGTTATAGTTCACTATAAATATCCAGGTGTGAAGTTGGTAATTGGTGATGGGTAATTGATGATGGGTGATGGGTAATGAGTAATGAGTATGCTGTTTATTACTTCTTTCCCCATTTCTCAGTCTTAATTATTTAATTCCAAACGGAATAACAGAGTGCAGGTTATGCAGGAATTGTTTCGGTCTCCTCGTCTTCTCCTCTCCCATCTCCCTGGTCTCCTTATTCTGTCCAATTTTTGGCTCTTGTAACTGCTTTTTGCCATTTAATAAAGTTTTCTAAAGCGTGATGGTTTTGCTGATCCCTGTTTGGATTATCGCTTTCGTTTGGTATAAAAGTTTGGTCTATTTGACGATTTTCTATTAGTTGTTCGTAGTTTTCCCAAAAACCAGAAGCTAAACCCGCAGCAAAAGCTATACCTCTTACTGTTATATCCCTCATTATGGGACGTTCTACAGGAATTCTGAGTAGGTCTGCTTGGAATTGCATCAGAAAGTTGTTTTCAGAAGCTCCACCGTCAACAATTAATTTATCGATGGGTACGGGGCTGTATGTATTGATTGTTTCTACAGCTTCTTTAACTTGATAAGCGATCGCTTCTAATACAGCTCTGACCATATGTTCTTTTTTTACACCTCCAGTAATACCTAGGAAAGCACCTCTTGCATTCATATCCCAATGGGGTGCCCCTAAACCACTAAAGGCAGGTACAAAATATACCCCTCCGTTATCTTCTACACTAGTTGCCATGTTTTCAGTTTCGGAAGCGTTTTGAATCAACTTAATGCCATCTCGCAACCATTGAATACAAGCTCCACTAGTAAACATACTGGCTTCTAAAGCGTAACTAATATTTAAATTATTAGTACTTATATTGATATTTGGGGTATTATTCTTAGCTTCGGTCCAAGCTACCGTTGCCAAGAGTTTATTTTCAGAAAGGGCGATTTTCTCACCTGTATGAGATACTAAAAAGCTACCTGTACCGTAAGTACATTTCATTAATCCCGGATGATTACAACCATGACCAAATAAGGCGGCTTGTTGGTCTCCTAAAATAGCTGTAATTGGTATTTCAGCACCAAATAAACTTGCCTCAGTAATGCCAAAGTAACCAAAGCTGGGTTTTATTTCTGGTAATATTTGTGACGGTATTTGAAATAAATCTAAAAGCTTAGGATCCCACTCACAGTTAATAATATTCATCAGCATTGTCCGACTTGCATTACTATGGTCTGTTGCGTGGACTCGACCCCCGGTTAATTTCCATAGTATCCAAGTATCAATGGTGCCAGCTAAAGTATTATTTATATCAATATTTTCTAAATGGGAAAGCAACCACTGATATTTACTAGCGCTAAAGTAGGCATCAATAACTAAACCGGTGGTGTTACAAATTTCTTCTGTATAACCTTGTTTCTGTAATTGGATACATTCAGCAGCAGTACGTCTATCTTGCCAAACAATCGCATTATGTAAAGGTTCTCCGGTATTTTTATCCCATAGTAAGCAAGTTTCTCGCTGTACTGTTAAACCGATTGCATCAATTTCACTGGATTTAATTTTAGCTTTTTCCAAAGCAGTTTTGATTATAGAATAAGTGTCTGACCAAATTTCATTGGGGTCATGTTCTAACCATCCAGAATGAGGATAATGTTGAGTTAATTCTTGATATTCTTGGGCAACTATTTGATTATCTTGGTTAAATATAAAAGCCCGGTTCCCAGTGGTTCCGTTATCTAGAGCAAGGATATATTTGTTTGCCATAGTTTAACTAATACAATAATTTACCTTTCATCACATATGGGAAAGGTAATTTTAAATTTGATAATACCAGCATAAGTCTAAGACGGGAGCATTATCATTGCAATCAGAAGCTTTGGGATTGTTTAGTTATATCAAATCCGGTAGCATCGGAATTATATTATGTCCGGTTAAACAGTTGTCATATCTGTGGGGACTAAGTAATGAGTAATGAGTAATGAGTAATGAGTAAGCTGACTTTTCACGGTAAGTCCTCAACCAACGAAACTACGTTACTTTTTCCATATGCTTATTGTCAATAGCTTAAAGCTAATGACAATAAGCATATGGAAAACCAGGGTTTGAGAAAACGTAAAAATTGCCTTTTCCACATAACGTGAAAAGTCAGAATGAGTAAGGAGTAAGGAGTAAGGAGTAATGAGTAGTACTACCCGGATTTCAGTAGCCTGATATCGTAACTAATTAAGCGGACTTGACATTATATATTTTTTAATGCCCAGGAGTGCGGAGTAAAACGCAAAGGGACGCAGAGTTTTTTTACTTCTATGTTAAATAATTCCAATGTAAACGAAAACGATATTATTCCTTATTGTGTGAATAATGTGATGGTCGGAGACCCACCTTCAGCAATGGATTGCGTTTCTCTTTTTCCCATAACTGATAATAGAACTAGCAAATAACAGCTTTTAAATGATAAATTTATCCAAACGAGCAAAAATGAAAAACATTTTTTATCTATTAATTTTCCTAGTTTTCCTACTTTTCCTATTGCCTATTTCTACTGCAGAAGCTAGATATATATGCCATAACTATGAAGGACATAACATTTGTATTGTCAAAATAAAAAGAAGTGCGAAAAAATATTGGGAATATAAAGCAAGTTTAAGTATTGATGGGGTTAAACAACCTGTAGAGACATACAACTGTCGAGGAAAATTTAAACTTCAAAAGGATGGGAAAATTATCTCATTTACTGAGGATTTTTCTGGGAAAATGTTATGTGGTTTATTTGGTAATGGAAAATAAGAAACGAGAGATAATCCACTCACACAACTGATTCAAGCATCGATAATGATGATTATATGTATCAGAAATAAGAATATAGATACATCTTTCCTCTTCATACTGAGCTTTCTTAACTTAACAAATTCCACTCACTTCAGAATTAATCAGACCATAAAACCATAAATAATGTAACTACTACATGAAGTAAGTATTAATATATTTCAAAATCTTGTAAAGATAAAGGTTTTGTCCCCTATTCATCACAATTTTTATCGTTAATGATTTATTTTTCTGTGTCAGCATATATAATTTTAAATTACAAGGCTAGTTTTCAGTATTTATATCTAGTAATTTTGTTGTTTAATCATGCTTCCTTATTTCGCTGATAGAAACAACGAAATTTCATTCATGCATAAATTATATAGTTTTATGTAACACTTACGATTAATCAGTGCATCTATCTAAAGTGGTGGAATTCAATTTGATACTGAATAAGTAATTGAGATACGTAAAATGAAGAAGAAAGCTGTAAGTCGTTACGAAAATAGTGACTCAGTTAAAGGTCATACAAATCATGATGCCTCGCTTGATGAGACGACTCTTTATCAGGATGATTTAAATCTCAAGGAAGTCAGCTATCGAAATTATTGGAATAAGGCTGTTGGTAAGAAATTGTCTTTGTGGCAAAAATTTTCTAACTTACCTATTAGTAGTAAGCAACTGATTGCTTTGATTGCATCTGAAATGGTAGGTGTTTTAGGTATAGGCATTGTGGGTATGTTCCTAATTACCAATAAATTACAGAGCTTATCTTTAGAGCAAGCAAAATCTGAAGTAGCAGTAACTGATATTGCCTATAATATAAAAATTGACCAAATGGGCTTCGGTTTTCGCGGTCAATCTGATAATACTGCTTTGATTAAAGCAGCAAAACTTCATGCTTCTAATCAATTATTAGATCCAGATTTAAAGAGGCAAGTCAAGCAAATTTTACAAAATGAAGTCAGAGCCAGAAAAATTGAGTATGCAACATTAGTTGGTAAAGATTTAAAAATTATTGTCAATGCTAATTTGAATAGACAAGGAGAAATTTGGAATCCTAACAATTTAATTAGAGAAGTGTTGCGTGACTCTCGGCAAATTAAAGCAAGTCGGATAGTAAGTTGGTCCGACATTCAAAGAGAGTCACCACCTTTACCAGAAGATTTTAGAAATCAAAATGCCTTGATTCGCTACACAGTGACCCCCGTAAAAGATCCTGTAAGTAATGTAACAATAGGTGCTTTGGTTTCCGGAGATATAGTTAATGGTAAGCCTACCATTGTTAAGGAGACCATCGAATCCACTGGAGGGGGTTATAGTGCCATTTATATGCGTCAACCTAAAGGAGAATATTCCTTAGTTACTTCTTTAAAGTTGAATGATTCTAAGGATATAGCTGATGCGGTGTTGAATATAGATATACCTGAGAAAGGAAAACTTTTACTACAGCAAGCAGCAGCATCGAAGGGTAAACCCATTACAGGAAGACTAAAAATAGGCGATCGCACTTATGCGATGGCATTTAAAGCAATTCCCAGCAAAATTTATGATGCTTATGATGCACCAGTATATGACCCTAAAAAAGGTCGTTTTAATATCTTCAATCAAAATCCGACAGCAATATTAGTTCGAGGTACCCCAGAAACTGCCCTCAATCAACTATTACAAGAAAGTTTTTGGGTGGAAATAATTACTATTGCTTTTGCTTGGGGAATTATGCTGTTTTGGGCATTTATTCTGAGAAAATCAATTATTAAACCCATCGAGCATTTAGGAAATACAGCTCGCAAATTTGCAGGAGGCGATCGCACTGCAAGAGCGGAGATTTTTGCTATAGATGAGGTGGGACAATTAGCTGCTAGCTTCAATCAAATGGCAGATAGAATTAGCCATCAGTCGTTAGGTGAAGTATATAAAGGCAAAATGATTGAGATAGTTCAGAAGATATCTTCTTTATGTTGCTCTCCCTTTAACCTGAATCAAATTCTTCATGCAGCAGTCATAAATATTAGAGAGACAATAAAAGCTGATAGAGTAATTGTCTATCGCTTAAAAAATGATTGGCGAGGTAAAATTATCGCTGAATCAGTAGGTAATGAATGGTCAAAGACTTTAGGGACAGAGGTAGAAGATCCTAATTTTGCTCAATATTACTTGCAAAATCATCCAGTTGATAGTCCTTTAGCAATCGAAAATATATATTTAACTAACTTAAGCAAGCCTCAAATTGCTCAATTATCAGAATTTGCTATCAAAGCA
Source organism: Cyanobacteria bacterium P01_A01_bin.84 (assembly GCA_039030795.1). Lineage (GTDB taxonomy): Bacteria > Cyanobacteriota > Cyanobacteriia > Cyanobacteriales > Nostocaceae > JBCCDM01. Next base: position 2,819 of record JBCCDM010000133.1, on the reverse strand, counting down.
CTATTGGTAGTCCCTATCTTAATTGATAATAAGTTATATGGTTTTTTGATTGCTCAACAATGTTCGGAATCTCGTAAGTGGGAAGAAGCAGAAATTAATTTACTCAAACAGGTGACAATTCCTCTTGGATATGCTCTTGAGAAAGCATCACTCATGGAAGAACTAGACAACCACCGTAATAGTAACCTTGCTAATAATCAGCAGCGAGAACAGCTGAGGCAATTACTTGAAGACATGAAAGATGTATCAGCAGGTGACTTAACCGTACAGGCAAAAGTAACTGGAGGTGAAGTTGGTGTCATTGCCCAGTATTTTAACTCTGTTGTTGCAGACCTCAGAGATATGGTTTCTTTACTAAAAATATCACTCCAGGAAGTTAAGAAAGGGATTAACACTAATCAACACTCAACAAATCTATTTTCAGGTAACATTAATACATTTATACAAATAGAGGAAATCGATCGTACTTCAGATAAAATCGAGCCAATTATACCATCAAGCATTAAAATTATAGACAACGCTCAAAAAGCCTTTCAAATTGTTGCTTATACATCCGAAATAGCTCAAAAAAGCGCGATCGCAATCAATACTACAGCACAAGGTATTTTCAATTTATGTTCGAGCTTTACTCAAACAGGTCAAAAGATTGAGCGTCTTAGAGATACCACAGCAGATATGTTTAATGTAGTAAATTCAATTAAACAAATAGCCACACAAACCCATTTATTAGCTATTAACATAGGATTAGAAGTTTCTCGAAATATTTATGATACAGAAGATAACTTAGGCGCAAACACCGAACTTGGAGAGTTAGCTTTACGCTGTACCAATGCTACTCAAGAAATAGAAGAATACTTAAAAAGTATACAGGATAGAACCAAAGATGTTGTAAAGGAAATCAAACAACAAACCCATGAGGCTTTAGAAATCAAGCAACTTGCAGATACTTCTCAAGTTTCCTTGGATCAAATTCATAATCTTTCAGAGGAACTCGCAGATTTAGTCAATTCAATTTCTCAAACTTCCGAGTTTCAACTCGAGACTTTTCAAACGGAGGAAAAATTGATTTCAGATATTTCTCATACAAAACAATTATCCGCTCAACACTCACAACAAATAGCTCAAACTTTATTACAGACACTCAAAGTTTTTCAACAATTAGAGGATACTGTAGGTAAATTTAAAATTGAGTAATGATTTTATGATGACAAAATTTTCCCAGACCTAGGAATACTAAGTCTGGGAATTATAAAGAAACGTCATAGTATGGTAGAAGCACCCTTTTATATTCCTTTACCATCATTGAATTTTATCTCAAAGATATCTTTTAAATAAAACTCAATAAATTACAACCTATTGGACAGACTTTTGTTGTTTGCGCTTGCGTAATAACATACCACCACTAACAGCTAACATTCCTAGAGCGATGCTTGGTTCGGGTACATCCTTGTGCGCTCCCTTACCGATGCGGAAGGTGTGGTTGTCAGTCTCAAAACCACCACCACCAACTTGAGAAATTACAATCTTGTCGAAGTTATCAGTTGTACCTTCGGAGAAAAACTCGAAGAAACCATTTGTTTGACCGCCATGCTGTTGGGCTGTGGTAGGAGCAAGTGCAGTTAGAATATTGTAACTTAGGGTAGTTGCAACCTTTGCTGCACCACTACTATCCATGTAGTTGAACTCTACTGCATTGCCAGCATTAAAGAATTGTAAGGTATTACCTGCACTTAAAGCCCCCAAGTTGATACCAAAGTAATTAAATACATCACCTTCTTTAGCAGTTTCTATAACAGCGTTTTTACCTTGAAATACTTGCAAGTACTTTGAATTATTCTTCTCACCATTTACTCCAGCAGGAGACCATCGATTTGTAGTGACTTTGGTTCTGTTACTAGTACCCTCATAAGAATACTTTACCTTGTCATTACCTGGTAAGCTGCCGTCATTGAAATCGAATGTTGTATAACCTTTTTCATTAACATTCTCTGAGAAAGCACCTTCATTTGTGACATTATCATTGCGGAAAGCACCAGAACCATAAGTAAACTTAGCAGCTTGTGCAGAACCAGCGTAAGCAACAGTAGCGATCGCAGAAACAGTTGCAATAGTTAATAATCTCTTAAACATGAGTTAAATTTCCTTCTCTTAATTATCTTTTTAATTGCCTTTTCGTTAATCTTCTCTTTCGAGTTGATATTTGAATTGTGCGTTGTATTTAAGATAAAAGTGAGGTGAGATTTACTGAATTATATTTTTTTTATTCCTAAAGATAAAAATGTATTTTATTTTACAGACAAGTTAGGTAAACATCAGTACTTAATTATTGTAAATAAGCTTTTTTTGTGCTCATAACATGAGAAGAAATAAACAATTTATACATTGCAAGTGTGAAGCAATGCTGGTTCTCATTTACTTATGTTGATAGCTTTACCACAGGCTTAAATTTTAAGGATGATTTTGAGGCTTAAATGAAGAATCATCCATTTACTTGTATCTACAATTACCTATAATCAATTTTACATCAAACCATCACATCAAATCAATCAGGACTTACGCAACGAATATTTGTCCGAAGCGACGGTCACATAGTGTAGAGAGGCATGAGTCCTATCGGGCACGCGGAAGCGTTAACGTCTCGGACGGAATTACCTTGCTTTTGTGTAATATCGTTTTCGTTTACATTGGAATTATTTAACATAGAAGTAAAAAAACTCTGCGTCCCTTTGCGTTTTACTCCGCACTCCTGGGCATTAAAAAATATATAATTAATGTCAAGTCCGCTTAATTAGTTACGATATAAGGCTACTGAAATCCGG